>JAOADB010000332.1 GCA_026417535.1 Caldilineales bacterium | reverse complement strand
ACTGGGAATTGGCGTTCGCAGCAGATTTGGGCCGAGGACAGTGATGAAAGGACGGAAGACGGAAGAGGAAAGACGAAGGAAACTTCCCCAGCTCCTTCAGCTCCCTCAAACTCCCCCAGCCCCCCAGCTCCTCCCAACTCCCCATTATGCAGCGAAACCGACGTCTTCTTACCGTTTTTCTCATCGTTTTTATTGATTTGCTCGGTTTTGGTCTGATTTTGCCGCTTTTGCCGTTTTATGCGGCAACCTTTGGCGCAGGGGCGTTCGTGACAGGGCTGCTCGTGGCCTCCTATGCCGCCGCGCAGCTTGTCGGCGCGCCCCTTTTAGGGCGGCTTTCCGACCGCTACGGCCGGCGGCCGCTGTTGCTCGTCAGCCTGTTCGGCACCTTCGTCGGCTTCGTGCTCCTGGGGGTGGCGAACACGCTGTGGCTGTTGTTTGCCGCCCGCA
>JAOADB010000331.1:2637-3056 GCA_026417535.1 Caldilineales bacterium | reverse complement strand
CCCCAGGCCCATCATCACCCCACCTTCGACCTGACCCTGCAGCCCCAGCGGATTGAGAACCCTACCCACATCGGTGGCGGCAATGATGGTGAGCACGCGCACCTCGCCGGTGCGGGTATCCACCTCGACCTCGGCGGCCTGGGCGGCACCGGAAAAGGCAAAGTGCATATCGCCCTCCTGACCCAAGGGCCGGGTGGCCGGCGCCCAGTACTCGTAACGGGCGCGCGGGGCCTGACCGTCGGCCTGCATCATGCCCACGATTTCGCCCAGGGGTACCCGGTGGCCATTCACGTAGGCCAGTCCCTCGCTGAAGCGGATACGCTCCGGCGGAACATCGTAGCGCTCGGCCAGGGGGCGGGCCATGCCCTCGCGCAGGGCGATGGCGGCCAGCCGCACGGCATTGCCCGTGACGAATGTTT
>JAOADB010000331.1:0-2627 GCA_026417535.1 Caldilineales bacterium | reverse complement strand
GTCCACCCGGAACTCTTCGGCCACGATCATCTGCATCACCGTGGTCAATCCCTGGCCGAGTTCGGCCGAGGAGGATCGGGCCTCGAAGGTTCCGTCGGTCAGCAACTCGACTTCGGCCTGCGCCCGGTCGGGCGCGCCGCCGCCCAGGCCGGTGTTCTTGTAACCGACGGCAAAGCCCCAGGCCCGGCGGATGTGCGGCTGCGCCGGGTCGGTGCGGGGGGCAAAGGGGTTGCCCGGACACCGTCGGCGCAGCTCGGCTTCGACCTTTTCGATGCATTCGAGCAGGCCCACGCTTTCGCGTAGCACCTGACCCGTGTTCGTAACGCTGCCCGGCCGCAGGGCGTTGCGCCGCCGCAGCTCGATGGGGTCGAGGCCCAGGTGGGCGGCCAGGGTGTCCATCATGCTTTCGATGGCAAAGGCCGCTTGGGTGACGCCGAACCCGCGAAAGGCGCCGGCCGGCGGGTTGTTCGTGTACATGGCGTAGCAATCGGCCCGGCAGTGGGGCACTTCATACGGCCCGGCCGAATGGGTGGTGGCCCGCGTCATCACCTTTTCGCCCAAGGAGGCATAGGCGCCCGTGTCGCCGTAGAGTTCCGTCTCCACGGCGGTCAGGCGGCCATCGCGGCGGGCGCCGACCTTGACCCGGATTTGGGTGGCGTGGCGTTTGGGATGGGCGATCAGGCTCTCGTGGCGGTCGTAGAGCAGCTTGACGGGGCGGCCCGTGGCCCAGGCCAGGAGGGCGGCGTGGATTTGGCCGGCGATGTCCTCCTTGCCGCCGAAACCACCGCCCATGAGCTGACCGATAATACGTATCCGGTCCTCTGGCCAGCCCAAGGCGCGGGCCACCTGATGGCGATCCTGGTACGGAATCTGGGATCCGACGTAGACCTCGATACGGCCGTCGGCCGTGGGTACGGCGATGGAGCATTCCGGCTCCATGAAGGCATGGTCGGTGAAGGCCGTGTGGTAGGTGTGCTCCAAGATGACATCGGCTTCGGCCCAACCCTGCTCCATATCGCCGTTGCGCACCCGGATGTGCTTGAGGAGGTTGCCGCCGGGATGGAGGGCCGGGCTGTCGGGCCGTCGCGCCTGTACCGGGTCGGCGACGACGGGCTGGGGTTCCAGCTCGACTTCGATCAGGTCGAGGGCTTGGGTGGCAATGGCGCGCGTTTCGGCAGCGACGATGGCCAGGGCATCACCCACATAGCGCACCCGCTCGCCCACGCCCACCAGGATGGGCCAATCGGGGACGACTAGGCCATGGTAGTGATCGCCAGGGATGTCGTCGGCGGTAAGGACGGCCACAACTCCCGGCAGGGCGCGGGCCTTGCTCACGTCGAGCCGTCGAACGATGGCGTGGGGCACGCCGGCGCGACGAACGCGGGCATGGAGCATCCCCTCGAAGTGGAGATCGTCCGTGTAGCGGGCCTCGCCCGTCACCTTGGCCACGGCATCGGGCCGGGGCACGAGGGTGCCGATGACGTGAAGTGGTTTGGCGGCCAGGGGGATGACCGGGGGCGGCACCTCGCCCCCCGTGCGCATGGCCGCGGCCGCGGCCAGGACGGCCCGTTCGATGCTCGGATAGCCGCCGCAGCGACAGAGGGTATCCTTGAGGGCCTGGCGCACGTCGGCCGAAGTGGGGTTGGGATGACGCCGCAACAGCGCTGCGGCTGTCATGATCTGGCCGGGGATGCAGAACCCGCATTGCACGGCGCCGTGTCGGATGAAGGCCTCCTGCAGGGGGTGAAGTCCGCGGCCGTCGGCCCAGGTTGCGGCCAGGCCCTCGATGGTCACAACCGTGCGGCCATGGGCGCGGGCGGCCGGGTAGATACAGGCGAGTTGGGGTTCGTCGTCCACCCAAACCGTACACGACCCGCATTCGGCCTCTTCGCAGCCGATTTTCGTGCCGGTCAGGTGCAGGCGTTCGCGCAGCAGGTGGGCCAGGGTTTCGCCGGGTTCAGGCGGCAGGGTGTAGCGACGGCCGTTCACGGTGAGGGTGAGGAGGGACATACGACCTCCTTGGGCAGGCAACAGATCGGGTGAGGTTTTATAGTGTATTCCCCCCGGCCCCCGCTGCCAAGTCGGTCGGTGAGGAGGGCAGTTCGCCCCGGTTGTCCCCTCATCCCCACGAAAAAAGACCCGTCATAACAGATCAGGCCGATGATGATAATGGCTCAGGTTCCAGCGTTGTTCCATGCTGGACAGACGGAAAACGAACGACGAATGACAACTTTTTTATCGCCCTCCATCTTTCGTCCGTAATCCTGGCGAGCGACCGATGGCGGGAACGGAAGACCGGATTGGAATGTAAAGAGAGTGGCTGAGCAGTTACGACCCGTCATGGCCTGCCTCTAATTGGCAGATATGCTCAAAGCGGTAGGCTTTCCCTTTGCAATCGTTTAGCGGCTTTTGCAATGACGCAGGCCGCCTGGCTGATTGCATCGGCCGTTGTGAAAAGTCCCAAACTGGCCCGCACGGTCGAACTGGCCTCGGACCGACTGAGGCCGATGGCCAAGAGGACATGGGATGGCTCCAGCGCGCCCGAAGAACAAGCAGCCCCCACGCCCATCATGATTTCGGGTAGATTGAGGAGAAGCGCATCGGCATCACTGTCTCTTATACACATC
>JAOADB010000330.1 GCA_026417535.1 Caldilineales bacterium | reverse complement strand
AGATGTGTATAAGAGACAGCAGTTCGGCTCCGGAGACGACGCGGCCCGTTTTGAGCAGGCCCAACTCGCGGGCGACCGCCTGGGCCGTAAGGGGGTGGTCGCCGGTGATCATCACCGGCTTGATCCCGGCCTGTTCGCAGGTCTGAATGGCAGGCTTCGCCTCCGGCCGCGGGGGATCAATCATGCCCACGAGACCGAGAAACGTCATGTCCTGTTCGGCGTTTTCCAGGGAGGCGTTCGGCTTGTAAGCGACGGCCAGCACGCGCAGGGCTTCGCCGGCCAATTGCCGGGCGGTTTCCAGAATCCGCTCCCGATCGGCGGGGTTGAGGGGCGCTTCGCAGCCTTCGGTCAGCTGCCGGGTGCAGGAGGCGAGGATGACCTCCGGGGCGCCTTTCGCATAGGCAACGACGCCCTCCGACACGGCGTGAAGGGTCGTCATGCGCTTGGATTCGGATGTGAAGGGAATCTCGTTCACGCGCGGAAACCACCGGTCGAGTTCGGCCTTGTCGATCCCGGCCTTGGCGGCCGCCACTACCAGCGCGCCTTCCGTTGGGTCGCCTTTGATATGCCAGCGTCCGTTCGTCTCGACGAGACGCGCGTCCGAGGCCAGCACGGCCGCCTCCAACAGCCGCTTCAGCGCAGCGGGCGGCTCGATGGGATGGCCATCCCGCGAGAACTCACCGTAAGGCTCGTAGCCTACGCCGGAAACGTCGAACCACTGACCGGCCACCACGATTTTACGGACTGTCATCTCGTCTTTTGTCAGCGTACCGGTTTTGTCCGAGCAGATCACCGACGTGCTGCCAAGGGTCTCGACCGCGGCAAGACGACGCATCAGCGCGTTGCGTTTGACCATCCTCTGGACGCCGATGGCGAGGGAAATGGTCACCACGGCGGGCAGGGCCTCCGGCACAACGGCCACCGCCAGGGCGATACCGAAAATCACCATGTCGAGAAGCGGTTGTCCGCGCAGCAGGCTGAGGATGACGATGACCACCACGACCCCAAAAGCCGCCCGCGCCAAGGCGTGGCCGACCCTATCGAGATTTTCTTGCAGCGGGGTCTTGGTCGTCTCGATGGTTTGCAGCATTTGGGCGATCTTCCCGAACTCCGTGTTCATGCCCGTCGCCACGACCACCCCGCGACCCCGGCCATAGGTCACAACGGTGCCGGCGTAGGCCATGTTCTTGCGGTCGCCGAGGGGCAAATCGCCGTTGGCCAGGGGTGCGACCTGTTTGGTCACCGGCACCGATTCGCCCGTCAGCGCGGCTTCTTCGATCTGGAGATTGACAACCTCGATCAGTCGGGCATCGGCCGGGACTTTGTCCCCGGCCCGCAACAGGATCACATCGCCCGGCACCAAGTCCCGGGCCGGGATGTCCACTTCGTCCCCATCGCGGAGGACGGTGGCCGTCGGCGCGGCCATCTGGCGCAACGCCTCGATGGCGCGCTCAGCGCGGTATTCCTGCACGAACCCCAACAGCACGGCGAACAGCACGATGACGGTAATGGCGATGGCCTCGATGCCGTGTCCGAGGACGATGGAAAGAGCCGTGGCGATGAGCAGGATGATGATGAGCACGTTTTTGAACTGCTCGAGCAGGATGCTCCACGGCGAGATGCGGCGGACAGCCTGGAGCTCATTCGGGCCGTATGCGGCCAGCCGTCGGGCGGCCTCGGCGCCGGTCAGGCCCGCAGGCGCCGATTGCAGCTGGGCAAAGGTCGTTTCGACCGATAGCGTATGCCAGAGGAGGGTTGTGTTTTCCAGGGATGGCTTCATGGAGTGTTGGAGGAGTTTTGGGGAGCTTGGGGGAGCTGTAGCTCCGGATGTCATCCGGAAGGACGAACTGGGGAGTAGCTCCGGATGCTATCCGGAGGGACGAACTGAGGAGCTGTAGCTCCGGATGCGGAAGGACGAACTGGGGAAGCTGCAGCTCCGGATGTCATCCGGAAGGACGAACTGAGGAGCTTGGAGGAGCTTCGTCCTCCATCCATCGTCCATCGTCTATCGTCCATCGTCCATCGTCATGGTTCGCTCATTGTAGGGCCATTTGCCCAAAATACGGTAAGCTGAGACCACGACCCGGAGGCCAAACCCCTCTGGCCCCACGACACGTGGCGCGTCCTCTCGCCTTCGACACGGCCGCCGACCGGTTACCGATTCCCCCGCCATTTGCGCTACAATCGCAGCCATGAGCACGCCCATGCGCCGTCAGTACCTGGAGCTGAAAAAGCAGTATCCCGACGCCATCCTCTTCTTTCGGCTTGGCGATTTTTACGAGACCTTCGACGACGACGCCCGCATCGTCGCCGATGTCTGCGATGTCGTCCTGACGAGCCGGCCCATCACCGCCGATCAGCGTGTGCCCTTGGCCGGGGTGCCCTGGCATAGCGCCGAAACCCACATCGCCCGCCTCATCCAGGCCGGCTACAAGGTGGCCATCTGCGAGCAGGTCGGCGAGGTGGGCAAGGGCCTGGTCGAGCGTGAGGTCGTGCGCGTGGTCACGCCGGGGACCCTTATCGAACCCGGCCTGCTCGACGAGCGACGCAACAACTACCTGGCGGCCCTCGTCTTCCTCGGCGGTCGCGGCGAAGGCGATATCCGCCGGATCGGGTTGGCCTACGCCGACGTGACCACCGGCGAGTTCGCCGTCACCGAGTTGCAAGGGGACGAGGTGACGCGGCGCGCCTTCGCCGAATTGGGCCGGCTGGCGCCGGCCGAGGTCATCTTCCCCGATACCGGCCCCGATCCGGGCCGGTGGATCGGCAACGAGCTCAAGACCACCTGCTCGCCCTATCCCGGCTGGCGTTTCGAGGTCGAAACCGCCCGTCAGGCGTTGCTCGATTACTACGGCGTGTCCTCGCTGGCGGCCTTTGGCTGCGAGGGTCGGCCGGCCGCCATCGCCGCAGCCGGTGGGCTTATCCAATACCTGCGCGACACCCAGCGGTCCTCCCTCGGTCATGGCGTGGCGGGTCTCCGCCGCCAGATTCAGCAGAACATGTTCGAAGTGGCCGCGGT
>JAOADB010000329.1 GCA_026417535.1 Caldilineales bacterium | reverse complement strand
AGATGTGTATAAGAGACAGCCGTTGACGTTAGCGTGACCATAAGCAATGGTGAAACGAGGGGTGTTTTGCACCGGAGGACACACGTCAAGGACGGCGGGCGGTTTAGGACGGGTCGGCGTCGATCGGGAGCGGGCGGAGACGCGATCGGCGTTTACGGGCAGGGCGACCATAACCCAAGCCATCAAGAGGGCAAGAAAACCCTTCCCGATCGGCCAAGCAGCGGAACGAGGGCTGCTAGACAAAAGATGGCGCTTGTTCGTCTTTCGGCTTTCGTCTTGCATCTCTCCGAAGGGCCACAAAACAGGGAGTCGAGCCATAACGGACGAATCGTGACGAGGGCATCAGCGCAGAATGCGAGGGAATTGCAAGCGATAGGGCATGGCGGCGGGCCCTGCAGCAAGCCTGACCTGCTGCACCTCCCGTTCGTCCTTCCAGACCAACTCAGGCTCGGCCACCGCCTCCTGGCCGTTCACCCGCCAGGCGATGGGCTCGCCGGGCAGGAAGCCGGGTGTGCGGCCGTCAGCATCGCGGCCGTAGAGGGACATGAGGCCGAAGGAGCCGGGGGTGTGGATGCGGAAACAGCCTGCCACCTCGCCCCGCGGGGTGACCGCCTCCACCACGGTGCCTGCCGGGGCTGGTTCGCCGTTCACGGAGACCTGGCCGTAGGCCAGCGTGAGGTAGGGCGTGAGCTGGGCGGAGGGGCAAGCAAACGTGGGAAGGTGGGAAGGTTCCGCCGTTTGCGCATGGAGAGCACCTGCCGGGTAGACGAGGGTGGCATCCTGAGTCATGCGGATGAAGTAGCCCTGGCCCGGCCGCATGTCCCGGAGGGACTGATGCTCATCGGGCAGACCGGGGACGTAGGCGTCGCGGCCATCGAGGACTCTGTCGAAGGAGCCGGCGATGGATTGGAGGGCGACGGTGATGGGGAGGGTGACCTGGGGGAAATATCCTCCCCAGTTCCAGCCTCGTTTCAGGGGGAGAGGGGTGGAGGGGTGCAGGGGTGTGCCGGTGGTGATGAGGGTGACGCCTTGCAGGTCGGTGATGCGAATCCAGTAGGCCTTGCCGGGGTACAGGTTGCGCAAGGAGTTGAACTCGTTGGGGAGGCTGGGGTCGAAGGCGCCATCCTCGCCGATGATGCGGTCGTATTTGCCGTTGATGTTCTGGAGGACGTCGCGGACGGCCGTGGAGGAGGGCTGGAGACGGAAGGAGAACAGGTTCCAGCCATAACGTAGGGAGATGACCTGCTGCTGCATGGCACCCACGGCCAGCGCGACCTGGTGCACATCTCGATCGTCGTGCCAGACGAAAGGCGGCGCGGCTGTGGCCTCTTGACCGCCGATACGGAAGCGCACCATCTCGCCATTGCGCATGCCGGGGATGGGGGGTGTCGCCGTGGCGTCCTCGCCGTAGATGGGCATGAAGCCGTAGTAGCCCGCGGCCTGCACCACGAAGCAGCCCACCACGTCCCCGCGCGGGTTGAGGGCCTGGATCAGCGTCCCCGTCGGCGCCGGACTGCCAGCGATGACGGCCGTGCCGTAGACGTAGCTGACAAAGGGGGTGATGCGGACGTTGCAGCCCTCGGTGGGCTGAGACAGGGTTTCTTCCTCCAGGGCGATCTCGTTGACGAAACCGCCTACCTGGGCGTTCGTGCGCACGATGCCCACCACGATGCTGCCGTCCTCCACGTAGGCGCTGGGCGGGATGGACACCGTCCTGTCCAGCCGGACGTTGAAAGGCACGGTGAACTCGGCTGTGACCGGCACACCATCCACGGTCACGCGCAGGGTTGGGTCGGGCGTGGTACGGTTGAAGAAGGTGAGCAACAGCTTGTAGCGCGCCGTGCGCTTGAGGCTGTCGAAGCGGTAGCGCAGCTCGTTGTCCGGGTCGTCGCTGGGGTCAGGATTACCCAGATCAATGCGTCGGCTCTGGTAGGGCAGGGTGCCCCAGCGGGTTTGCGGTATCCCGTCCAACCAGCCGTAGCGCCTGCCGTCGGTAGCGGGGCTGGGGTACGGCGGGTCATTGCTGCCGCCGGCATCGGCGTAGCGGTAGTCAATGTCGTGCAGGGCCACCACTGAGACCACAGCATCGTTGCCTTGCACTTCCTCGATGGTCCCAGTCACGGTGCGGTCTGCGTAGAGGGCGGGGTCCAACCGCAGGGAGATGCGATGGGCCCGGCCGTCGCCCAGGTTCACGGCCGGCGCCACCTCGAAGCCGTCCACGAGCACCCGCTCTTGCCGGCCTAGGCCGTCGCACTCGAAGAGGGTGATGTCCACGTGGTAGAAGTGGCCGGGCAGGAGATGGTCAAAGCGGTACTCAACCCGGCCACCAAACGCGTTGCGGGCCGTCTGTTCGGCGTCGGGGCCGCAATAGGTGATGACGGTGGTGCCGGGGGTGACGTAGCCGTAGCCGCGGGTTGGGCTATAGGCCACGTCGCTGGCGCCGCCGCTGTCCAGCAGCACCGGACTGGCCAGGCCCACGTAGACGTCCCGCCAGGTCTCGTTGTTGCCCTCGTCGTATTCGTTGACGGCGTTGTCCCGGTCGGCGCGGGTAAAGAGACGATAGGGGCCGGGCGCGGTGGGCGTCCAGGCGAAGGCGACGGCCGTTTCCGCGCCGCCTGATAGGGGCGATCCGATGTGCTCGCCCACCAACGTTCCGCCCGCGTCGGGATTGCCCTGGTACAGGGCCACGGTCTGTGCGGCGGTTGCCGTCTGGCCGTGGTTGCGCAGGGTGAGGGTAACGGTGACCGTTTCACCGGCCAGCGGTTCGCCATCGGAGAGGGTGATCCCGGTCACCTGAAGGTCGGGGCGGGTGCGGATGGTGATGTTAGCCGTCGCCTGGTTGTTGGCTTCGTTCGTCTCGGCGACGCGGTTGAAGGGGTCCAGGGCTACGCGCACGGGGACGGTGCCGGTGAAGCCGAGGGTGTTCCAGGGGATGGAGGCTTGGGCCGTGCCGCCGGCCGGGACGTTGGACACGAAGGCGCTGCCGATGTACCAGGCCGAGCCGCCGGTCGGCGTGGCGTAGAAGCTGACCGTGAGCGGGCCGCCGGCCAGG
>JAOADB010000328.1 GCA_026417535.1 Caldilineales bacterium | reverse complement strand
GGGCCGGACCGGACGGCATCCTCAACACCGCCGATGACGTGCTCATGACCACAACGACCAACGCCCTCGGCGTGTACACCTTCCCCAACCTGCAGCCCGGTCTCTACCAGATCGTACAGACGAATCTGCCCGGCTACAGCAGTCTGGCCGACGCCGACGGCGGCAACCCCGACAACATCACCCAAATGAGCGATAGCGGCTTCTTGCTGGGTTTGGGTGAGAACGCCGTCAACCGCGATTTCGAGGATCAGCAGAACGACGGCGTCATCGGCAACTTCGTCTGGTACGATGCCGACGCCGACGGCATCCAGGATCCCGGCGAGAGCGGCATCCCCGGTGTGACCGTTGCGCTGTGGCAGGTCGGCGGCAGCGTCCCCTTCAGCACGACCGTGACGGGTCCTACCGGTATCTACACTTTCACCGTGCCGCCCGGCGATTACTACCTCGTCTTTACGCCTCCGTCTGGCTTTGTCTTCAGCCCGGCCGATGTGAACGACGGCAATCCTAATCCCGACAACCGGGACAGCGACCCCAACATCACGACCGGCCAAACGGCCAACTTCACTTTGCCGCCGGGAGGGACAGCTCCTGAACTGGGACGCCGGTCTCTATCAAACCGAGGTCAGCCTTGACAAAGTCATCACCACGCCCAATAACCGTACCATCTTCTATGTGGGCGAGCAGGTCACCTTCCAGATTGTGGTCCAGAACCTCGGTGACAGCGCCGTGGCCGTGTTGCCGCTGTTCGATACCTTCGATAACAGCTGTTTGCAATACACGAGCAAGAGCGCCAATCCGCAGGAAAGCACCTTTGACAACGGCGCCGGCATCGTCGAATGGCTCGATTTGACCCTTTCCTTCCAGCAGGACCTGGCCCCAGGCGCCAGTTTTACCGTCACCGTTCCCTTCAACGTCGTTGGGCCCAGCAATGACGGCTTCAACGCGGCCGATGTCATCGGCGCTCTCGATATCAACGGCAACGCCATCACTGATGTCGGTGTCTCTACCGATTTCATCTGCGTTGCGGCCGATTTCGGCGACGCGCCCGATCCGACCTATCCGACCCTGCTCGCCAACGACGGCGCCCGCCATGTCATCGTTCCCGGCTTCCATCTCGGCGCGGCGGTGGACAGCGAGCCGAACGGCCAACCCAACGCCGGCGCTACGGGCGACGATGCGGCCGGAGCCACCCCCGATGACGAGGACGGTGTGGTCTTCGGGCCGCTCGTGGTCGGGCAAACGGCCACCGTGACCGTCACGGCCAGCGCCGCCGGTCGGCTCGACGCCTGGATTGACTTCGGCGATGACGGTTCCTGGGCCCAAACGGGGGACCGCATCTTCACCAACCAAGCCCTCGTGGCCGGTCCAAACGTCCTGACCTTTACCGTTCCGTTCACTGCCACGGTCACCACGCAGACCTTTGCCCGCTTCCGCTTCAGCAGCACGGGCGGTCTGGCTGTCACCGGGTTGGCTGGGAACGGCGAGGTGGAGGATTACGCTGTAGCCATCCAGGGCGTAGCCAACATCGGCGATTTCATTTTCTTTGACAGCAACGGCAACGGCGTTCAGGACCCCGGCGAAACGATCGGAATTGACGGGGTGACCGTCAGCGCCACCAACCTGAGCACCGGCCAGGTCTATACGGCCATCTCCGGCGGTGGCGGTTTCTATCTCCTGAGCAATCTGCCGCCCGGGACCTACAGCATTACCGTGCCGGCTTCGGTGCCCGGCTTGGTGCGCACTTCGCCTGTGCCGTTGCTCGTCACCGTCGTCGCCGGTCAGACCTACACCCAGGCCGATTTCGGCTACATCGCACCGACCGGCGTGGCTTTGGCCGCTTTCACGGCCGAGGCCGATGCCGAGGGTGTCCTCTTACGCTGGCGGACCCTGGCCGAGGACGACCTGGAAGGCTTCGTCGTCTGGCGCTCGTCCCACCCGGATGGGGATTTCGTGCCCGTGTCCGACCTGATCCCGGCGCAGAACCGGCCCGGCGCGGCCTATGCCTGGCGCGATGGTACGGCCGGTCGCGACCGCTTCTTCTGGTATCGTCTGGAGGTGCGGCCCGACGGCGAGTTCTTCGGGCCGATTACGGTAACGCCGACGGCCGGCAGCGGGCGCATCTTCCTACCGCGCGTGCAGCGCATGCGCTAGCAACAGGCTCGCGGCCCCGGACGGAGCCGAAAACGCAAGACCAAACTCGCTCCAAACTCCTTCTCACCCCTTTGGCCCCTCAGCGCCAGGCCCGGCGAGGAACTCCTCGCCGGGCCTGATTTTGCAAATCGTGTCCCCTCAACGTCGCCTGACACGTTCGGGCCAGGACGGGAGGGCCGCCCGGCTTTCGAGCACCTCGCGTATCGCACGGAATTCTTCCAGGCCGCGGATGTACACCGTCTCGCTGTTGTGGATGAGGGTGATGACCAGGTCGCCCAGGTTGAGCAGGCGGGCCAGGGGTCCCTGTCGGGTATCCAGAATGGCGCCGGCCAGATCGTAATTGCGCGAGCGTCGGAAGAGGATGCCCCACCGCTCCACAACGCACTGAGGCGTAACCACGACGCTGTAGCACTGCCAGGCCAAGAAGGCGTAAATAAAGGTCATGCCGGTGATGACAGCGCCGATCTGGCATAGGATTTGGGCCAGCACCGACTCCGGCGCCGTCCAGAACAAGACCAGAAAGGCGCCGAGAAAGGCCAGAAACAGCAACAGCAGCCCCAGCAGCCGTGGCAGTACGGCCCACACGTGGCGGCGGGTCTCGATGCGGTTCATGGGGATACCCTCGTGGGTGAGAACCGATCATCACGCTCATTGCGACTTTAGCACACTCTATCCGCCGCCGAAATCCCCTTTCGATCCCACCGTGCGCGACGAAAGACCCCTGCAGCCATAACACCGCGGTAAATGTAGCGCTAGCGCAAGATGGCATCTTGCACTACAAAGGCCGCGGTAAATGTAGCGCTAGCGCAAGATGGCATCTTGCCCTACATGTTCCCACCCACCGTCCCGCGCGGCAACAGGCCCAGCTCATAGGCCATGGCCGTGGCCTGGGCGCGATTGCGCACCCCCAGCTTGTCAAAGATATCGGTGAGATGCTTTTTGACCGTGCCTTCGGCGATGTTC
>JAOADB010000327.1 GCA_026417535.1 Caldilineales bacterium | reverse complement strand
GTAGGTGTGCGCGTGGGCGTCGGGGTGTGGGTGGGAGTCGGGGTGAGGGTAGGCGTCGGGGTAGGCGTGCGGGTTGCTGTAGCCGTGGCAGATAGAGTGGGTGTGGCCGTGGGGGTAGGGCCGCCGAGAAAGGGTGTATCGGTCGTATAAACCGGCCCGGCCGTACCGGAACCGCCGTAATGACACGTCCCCGGACTCTGTCCACCGGGCGCCGAGTCCACGATGGTGCCGGTGCACGGCCCGGCCGGCCCCTCATCGAAGTGGTACAGCGCGGCCGTGTTGGCGTCGGGGACAAAGGCCGCGCTCGGCCGTGTGAAGTTGCCGTGATAGCGGATGACGGTTGACAGACGCACCTCGTCGAGATACCCGTTGTAGGAGGGGTAAGTACCGGGGTCGTAGTCGTGCTTCTCGGCGCCGAAGACCAGGTAGGGGTCGTTGGGCCAGGAGGTCGAGCGGCCGTTCCGGTAGCTCAGGTTGCCTGTCGGCCCATAAGCCGTGGCGCTCAGGACGCCGTCCACGAAAATTTGCATGCGGCCATCGCTGGCGCGACGGGTCAGGGCGATGTGGTGCCAGGCGTTGTCGGCCACCGAGACGGCGCTGCACACCGTTTGGGCGGTCGAGGCATTGGCCGCGCCGAAGGCAATGCGACCGCCGTAGAGAGAAACGCCAAAATCGCCGTAGTCACCCGCGCCGAAGATGTCGCGGTCAATGAGGATGTTCCCGTTCGTCCAGTTGTCGCCGCCACCGCTGCAGGGACCGCTCGTGTTGTTCCCTGCGGCGGCTTTGAGCCAGAACTCGATGGTGAAATCGCCAGCGCCGATATCGGCCGGGACTTGGGGATTGTCAATTTTGATCTTGACCCGGTCAATCTGGCCCGTGCCGTGGCCGTAGAAGCGCAAAGAGTACGAGGGGGAGGATTCCACGTGAACGGCCATCACCTCGAAGGGGGTGGCACCCCAGTTCTCGACCCGCAAGGCGTGCAACCCGGCATCGGCATAGAAGCCATACGGCGCTGAGGCCACCGTGGCGCCGCCGGTGCCGGCCGTGATCCGCCCCAGGTGATGGCTACCCACGAACAGGTTCAGGTCAATCCCGGCGGGGGCGCGATACTCGATCCAGGCCCGATAGAAGCCGGGCGTGTTCACGTCGAAATGGTAGGCGCGCCACTCCAGCGGCTCGACCGTGCGATGCCAGGGCGCCGGACCCTTCCACGACGGCCGCGCCAGGGTGAAGTTCTGGCCGTCCTGGTGTAGGGGCAAGGCGTAGCCGAACGTGTTGGGTTGCCGCGGACGCCCGGCGATCTGGGTCAGGGCGTTGTATTTGGGCGTGCTCAGATTTCGCACGGTATGCACATGGCCCAAGCCATTCTCCCAGGTGGCGGCCAGGGTGAAGTACATGAGCAGGTCGCCGTCATGCTGCTCGTAGTAGTCCTGGTGCTCCAGCATCCAGGCGGTCACCTCGGGTCGGTACCAGTCGGGGTCGGTGTCGCCGTCGAAGGACATCCCGCCTTCGTAGTTGCAGTAGTGGATGCCGTAGGCCGAGGCCAACTTGACGTCGGTCTGCACCGCCTGCTGAAAGGCCGTGTCCGCCGACGCGGGCGCGTCGTCGTAGTAGAGCGCGCCGCCGCCACACCAGAGGTAGTAGTTCACCGGACGGGGGTCGGGATAACCCCAGCGGTCGGTGCCGTAGTACTTCTGGATGAAGTCGAGCTGTTGCGCGGCCGTATCCTGGCCGTTGTTCATCTGCCAGGCCAGCACGGGGCGGAAACGGGTCATCATCTGCGCGTCGCCGAAGGCCGCGCGGAACTGGAGGCTGATTTCGACGATGCGTTTGGCCACGCGGCGCCAGGCCCAATACCAATCGTTGGTCTCGCCGTCGAAGTTGAGGGGCGAGCCCCCGGCCATGACCTCGGCCACGGCCTGCTCGTGATTGTACTGCGCCTGGTCGAACAGGCCGTTCCACACCTCGTTGCTGTACTCGATGTACAGCTTGCGCTCCGGCTCCAACGGTGGAAAGCCGTTGGCCCCGTTCTGGATCAGGTCAATGAGACCGGCCACGTAGGCGTCGGTGGCCCTGGCCGGGATGTTGATCCAGCCGTCCTTGTCGGTCGTGTTGAGCAGGTGGATGGCGTACTCCCAGGCGATGCCGTTGCTCTGCCAGCCGGCGTAGCCCGGCGGCATCGGCCGCTGCTGCGTAGCCTCGTCCGGCAGGGTGCGGTCGGACCACTGGACCTGTGGATTCCAGTTCGTGGCGGTGAAATCCATCAGGCGGATGACCGGCACCGGCTGCAACGCCGTCAGGAAGGCGCGATTCCAGACCTCGTTGAAGTCGTGGCCGGGCAACATGAGCTGGACGTTGCGCACCCCGCCGCTCGTGCCCAGGAAGGTCAGGTAGAGCATATCGCCGCCGGGGTAAACCAGGTCGGCGGTGGTCGTGTTCGTGCCGGGGTGATAGACCACGTTCTGGATGGCCGCGCTGCTGCCGTTGGCCAGGATGGTCGTGGCGCTGCCGGTGAAGCGCAGGCGGAAGGTGCCGGCCGGCCGATGGAGCCCATGCCAGACCAGGAAGCGGCAATCGGCCAGGGGCCAGCCCTTGGCGTCTTTGGCCACCGGGCTGCCGTCGGGCGCCGTCACCTCGCGAAAGGTCTTCATCACATCGGCGAACATCTCCGCCGGGTCCCAATCCAGCGGGCCGATGCCGGCGTTGAGACCGAAACGCGCGGTCTCCGGCCCGGCGTTGCGCGGCTCAGCGACCGCCTCCGGCGTGCTCACGGCGTCCTCACTCCCCTGCCAGGCGCGCGGGGCCGGGGATGCCATCTCCCGATACGTGGCGTTGGTTCCAGGGACATGCCAGAAACCGGCAACGACCCAAACAGTCAAGGCGGCTATGAGAGGGTACAACGACTTTGACATGATGGGTGACGGGTGACGACGATGGATGATGGATGATGGACGATGGACGATAGACGATGGACGATGGACGATGGAAACCCCACCTCTCGGCCGCAACACGGGACGAACGACAAAGAACGAACGACGAAGCCCCCTCCGTCATCCGTCATTCGTCCTTCGTCCCGTCCTCGGCCAAAACTCGCCATCCGAGTCCCAGTCACCAATACCCAGTACCCACTCACCAACCT
>JAOADB010000326.1 GCA_026417535.1 Caldilineales bacterium | reverse complement strand
AGGCCCTGTACAGCGCCGTGAACGTCGTCCGTCGTCTGCCGCCGGGCCCCATTTTTGCTGCCCTGGCCCGATTGCCCGGCGCCACCGATACCGGTAGTGGTTACTGGAGCCTCTGAACGAAGGAGAGAACGTTATGGCCTGGAAACGTCCGACCCTGGATACGCGTTTTCACATTGACTGGGAATGGTGGCAGGCTCACGATCGCAACATCCGCTACCATCTCTACGATCAGCTGTGCGCCGAATGTCGGCGGCGGATTCCCTCGCCGGCCACGGTGACCGAGGTGGACTGGATCGACCCGGAAACGGCCGAGGTCACGCGGGCCGACCCGCTGCAGATGTGCCTGCGCACCCGTTGCATGCACGAACACGATTTCGTCAACGAGAAGCTGCCGGTGGCTACGGCGGTGTTTCGGGTGTTCCTAATGACCGATAACCGTCCGGCTTCCCCGCGTGAGCTGCACCGCTATCTGCCCTGGCGTTCTCCCGAAGCCATTCTCAGCGTCATTGGCGGCCGCGAGGTGCACTACGGCATCCGACCGGTAGAGAACGGCAGCGAGAAGCCGACGTCCTGAGCGGGGTTTGTTGTCACTTTTCAGGCCGATGCCGAAGATGGCTCAGGTTTCGACGGGGTTCTATCCCAAGTAGACGAAAGACGACGGACGAAGGACGAAGAAAAGTCGTTCTTCGTCTTTCGTCCGTCGTCCTAGCGAGTGGTCGATCACGGGAGGGGAAGACCCATCCGGAACGTAGGGCAGAGATGTAGCGCAAGATGCCATCTTGCCCTGCGCAATGCTTCAATAACGTGGTGCTTGAAGGTTATCGGTTTCACACCGCAAACCGAATGTGGATGATATCCCCGTCCCGCACCACGTAGTCCTTCCCTTCCAGCCGCCAGGTAGCGTGTTTGCGGGCTTCGGCCATGGAACCGGCGGCGATGAGGTCATCGTAGTGGACGACCTCGGCGCGGATGAAGCCTTTGGCCATGTCGGTGTGAACGGTCGCCGCCGCGTCGAGCGCAGTGGCGCCGATGGGCACGGTCCAGGCCCGGACCTCCTCTTCCCCCACCGTGAAAAAGGAATGCACCCGTAGCAGCCGATAGGACTCGCGGATGACGCGGTGGAGGCCCGGTTCGGCGATGCCGAAATCGGCCAGAAAAACCGCTGCCTCGTCCGGTTCCATTTGGGCCAGCTCGGCCTCCAACCGGCCGCGCAAGGCCATGACCCGGCGCCGTGGGCCGGCAAACGGGGCCAACACGTCGGCGCTGCGCTCGTCGGCGTCGTCGTCCGTGTTGAGCACGATCAGCATGGGCTTCTGCGAAAGCAGATTGAACCCACGCAGAGCCTTCTCCTCGTCCGGCGTCAGCTCCAGGTCGCGCAGGGGCTTTTCTGCTTCGAGATGGGCCAACAGCCGTTGCACCAACGCGTGCTCGGCCCTGGCCGCCTCCACCTCGCGCGGATTCCCGCCCTTGCCCAGGCGTTGGGTCAGCCGTTCCAGCCGGTTGCTGAGGATGACCATGTCGTTGAGGATGAGCTCGTTTTCGAGCAACACGACATCCCGCACCGGGTCAACGCTGCCTTCGGGATGGGGCACCTGGGGATTGTAAAAGCCGCGCACGACATGGAGCAGGGCATCGTTTTGGGCGATCTCGTTGAGCAGCGGCCCGGCCAATCCTCCGCTTTGGCCGATCCCCTTCGTCAGCCCGGCGATGTCCTTGTATTGCACTTGGGCATACGTCGTTTTGCGGGGTTTGTACATGGCCGCCAGCCGGTCCACCCGCTCATCGGGCACAGGCACGACGGCCGTATGCACCTCCATCCGCCCCGTGGAAAACGCGGCCGTCTCCACATGCCCGCGCGTGAGGGCGTTGAAAACGGTGGTTTTGCCGCTGGACGGCAACCCGATGATGCCGATACGCATGGCGTCAGAAGCCGAGGGCGCTGTCTATCACCATCGCCGCAAAGAGCAGGGCGAGATGGAGCAGCGAGAACTTGTACACCCGCCGCGCTTCGGCTTTGGTGCGCAGGCGGCGCAGGCGATAGACATCGCGCATGAAGACGGCGGCCAACGCCGCCGCCACGACGAAATAGAGCCACCCGAACAACCCCAGGGGCGTCAGCGCCAGACAGACGATGACGAACAGCCAGCCGTAGATGACGATCTGGCGTCGCGTCTCCTCCTCGCCGACCACCACCGGCAACATGGGCACATCCACCCGCGCGTACTCGCGGGTCACCATGAGCGTCAGCGCCCAGGTGTGGGGCGGCGTCCAAAAGAACACGATGGCGAACAACGCCCAGGCCGTCGGCGCCAGATCACCGGTGACGGCTGCCCAACCAACCAGCGGCGGGATGGCCCCGGCCACGCCCCCGATGGTGATGTTATGGGGCGTCCGCCGTTTCAGCCAGATGGTGTAAACGAGGATGTAGTAGAGCGCGCCGATGAGGGAAAGAACGGCCGCCAGGAGGTTGACCTGGGTGGCGAAGACGACGAAGGCCAGCACGCACAACATGACCCCGAAGATGACGGCCGCGCGCGGGTGGATCCAACCGGCCGGCAACGGTCGCCGGTTGGTGCGGTGCATGGAGCCGTCAATGTCTCGGTCGAAGAAGTGGTTCAGCGCATTGGCCCCGCCGGCCGAGAGCGTACCGCCCAGCATCGTCCAGAAAACGAGCTCCCACGGCGGACGTCCTTTGGCCGCCACCAGCATGGCCCCCAGGGTCGTGACGAGCAGCAAGCTAATGATCTTGGGCTTCATCAAGGCCAGATAGAGGCGCACTGTGCCCGGCCGTGTTGCCGCGCGCGTGGGGCCTTCCACCGAACCGACCTCGGTGGTCGGCAACGTCTCAATCTGGCCTTCTGAAGACGAAAGCATAAAATGGACGATGGACGATGGAGTAGTTACCAGTTACTAGTTACTGGTTACCAGTTACCAAACGATCACCCCATCAGCGCAAGACGCCCGCATCGAAGATGATATCGCCGATGATGGCCAGGGCGCAGGAAAGGAAGAGGATGTTGCCCAGATGATAAAGTGTGGGGACGCGGCTGTAAGGCGTGTTCAAAATGACGGTAAAAATGAAGGCATCCAGCACAACGGCCAATAGAATGGCGGCAACGATCACGACGTAGCGCTTCATAGACGTTCGG
>JAOADB010000325.1 GCA_026417535.1 Caldilineales bacterium | reverse complement strand
CATCACCGGCAGGGCCAGCAGCCGCCGCAGCGCTTCCGGCGGGATAAGGCTGCCGTCGGGGTTGTTGGGCGAAGTCAGAAAGAGCAGTTTGGGTCGGGCGCGGTGCACGGCCTCCGCGATGGCTTCGAGGTCGAGGGCGAAATCCTCCCGCCGCGGCACGTCTACCACCCGACCGCCGCTCAGCCGGGCATCGAAACCGTACATCCCGAAGGTCGGCGGACAGTTGATCACGACATCGCCGGGCATGAGGAACAACCGGCACAGGTAGTCAATGAGCTCGTCGGCGCCGTGGCCGGGCAGGATAAACTCGGCAGGCACGCCTACGTACTCGGCCAGCGCCGCACGCAGCGCCTCTTGCTGCGGGTCGGGGTAGATATGATACCACCGGAACGTCGTCAGCGCCTCGATGACCCGCGGGGAGGGGCCGTAGGGGTTCTCGTTGGCATCGAGTTTGACGATCTCCTCCGGCCGTCGCCCCAGCTGCCGGCTCAACACCTCAAAGGGCAGCACCGGCGTGTACTCCTCCATGGCGGCGATGTCGGGCCGGAGCAGGGAAACAGGGTCAAAGGCGGGCGCAGTCATGGGCGGGGACTTCAGAGACGGGCTTGGGCCGCGGCCGCGTGCGCGTCCAGTCCCTCGGCCAGGGCGAGACGGGCGGCGATGGGACTCAGTTCGGTCGCAGCGGCCGGGGTCAGGGCGATCAGGCTGATGCGCTTGATGAAATCCTCCAGGTTGAGAGGCGAGGCCCAGCGGGCTGTCCCTTCGGTGGGCATCACATGGCTGGGGCCGGCCACGTAATCGCCCAACACCTCGAAGCTGTATTCGCCCACGAAAACGCCGCCGGCATGGCGCACCCTGGGCACCAGCGCCCACGGGTCGGCCACCGACAGGCACAGATGCTCCGGCGCAAAGGCATTGGCTGCCTCCACCGCCGTCTCCAGGTCGGGCGTGAGCACGGCGCCGCCACGGCTGCCCAGGCTGGTGACGATGATCTCGGCCCGGCTCAGGCTTTCCAGTCGCCGCGCGATGGCCAGCTGCACGGCTTCGGCCAGGGGACGGCTGGGCGTCAGCAGGATGGCCGTGGCCAGGACATCGTGCTCGGCTTGGGCCAGCAGATCGGCCGCCACCCGTTCCGGGTCGGCCGTGACGTCGGCGATGACCATCGTCTCGGTGGGGCCGGGCAGGCCGTCAATGCCAACGACGCCGAAGACCTGCCGCTTGGCCAGGGTGACGAACAACCCACCCGGACCGACGATTTTGTCCACAGGGGCAATGGTTTCGGTGCCGAAGGCCATGGCGGCGATGGCCTGAGCGCCGCCCAAGGCGTAGAACTCGTCCACGCCAGCGATGGCCGCCGCCGCCAGGATGACATCGGTCACCCGGCCGCTCCCTCGCATGGGCGGCGAGCAGGCGATGACACGGCGCACGCCGGCCACGCGGGCGATGACCGCGGCCATGAGCAAGGACGAGGGCAAGGGTGCCGTCCCGCCCGGCACGTACACCCCCACGGCATCGAGAGGCCGCACGATTTGGCCCAGCACCCCCTCGTGGGGGTCCGTGTGCAGCCAGGAATGGGCCGGCTGGCGCCGGTGGAACGCGGCGATACGGTCGGCCGCCTGCTCCAAGGCCGTGCGCAGGTCGGCCGGCAAGCGCGCCAGGGCCTCCCGTTGCGCTGCGAGTGGCACCTGCCACGGCTCCGGCGCTACGCCGTCAATCCGCCATGACCATTCCCGCAGCGCCTCGTCCCCGCGACGTTGCACATCGGCCAGGATGCGGGCTACGGCCGCTTCGGGCGTTAGCGGCTCGCCGAACAGCGCGGCCACGCGCTCCAACAGCGCCGGCGGGTACTCCGTCTGTGCCCACGACCGCCGTCGCAAGAGGGTCTGCCGGGCTTCGGTAAGGTCGAGAATGGGGAAAAGCATCGAATGGTAACGGGTAACTGGGTTGGGCGTTTGGGATGGGTGGAGGCCGATGGAGGGGACGCAAGACGAAAGACGAAGGACGAAGGAGAGATCCTCAACAGGCTCCCTCGCTCTCCTCCCGTTTTCTCTCCTCAATCACCGCGCGCAGGGCGGCGATGAGCGGAGCAATGGCGGCCGTGTGCAGGCGATAGCTGGCGCGGTTGACGATGAGGACGGCCTGGGAGTGGAGGATGGGCCGCAGCTCCACCAGGCCGTTGGCCCGCAGGGTCTCGCCCGTTTCCACGAGGTCCACGATGAGATCGGCCAGGTTGACGAGAGGGCCCAGCTCGACCGAGCCGCTGAGGACGATCAGCTCGGCCGAGATACCGCGGCGCCGGAAGAAGGCGTCGGCCAGACGGGGGTACTTGGTGGCCACGCGCGGGCTGATCTCCAGCCGCAGGGGCCGGTCAGGCCGGTCGGCCGGCGCTGCCACCGAGAGCCGGCAATAACCGAAAGGCAACCGCAACGGCTCGAACACATCGGCCCCCCGCTCGCGCAACACGTCGAGACCGGTAATGCCCATGTCCGCAGCGCCCTGCTCGACGAAGACCGGCACGTCCATCGGCTTTGTCAGCAGGTAGCTCAGGTTGGGGTCGTGGCTGGGCACGATAAGTCGGCGCTCGTTCTCGCCGACGGGCAGGGGCCAGCCGGCGCGTCCCAGCCATACCAACGCCTCATCGGCCAGTCGTCCCTTGGGCAAGGCCACCGTCAGCATCGTCTCACCCCGTTTCACCCCGACCGTTTTGGCCGAGAAGTTCCGCCAGCCGTTCCACCAGATCGGCCAGCATGGCAAAAGCCTCCTCCACCGGTTCGGGGCGGCGCATGTCAATCCCGGTGAGGGCAAAGGCATCGAGGGGATACAGCGAATTGCCTGCGGCCAGGAAACGGCGATAGCCCTCCACCACGCCGGCCGCGCCCTCGCGAATTCGGCGGGCGCAGGCATGGGCGGCGGCGATGCCGGTGGCGTAGGTGTAAACGTAGTAGTTCCGATAGAGGTGGGCGAACGTGGCCCAAAGGTAGTGGCGAGAGACGGCCAGGCCGGAGTCCTCTTCCAGCCAGCGCCCGAGGGTGGCCGGTTCCATCGTCAGGATTTCCGGTTCGATGAACGCGGCGGCCGCGCGCACGCGGGCCTGCAAGGCCTCGGCGCAGCTCTGACGGGCGGCCGCTTCCGGGTTGGTCGTCTCGACGGCGTAACCGA
>JAOADB010000324.1 GCA_026417535.1 Caldilineales bacterium | reverse complement strand
TGTGAGTACCTGGTGATCGGTTACCAGTACCCAGTACCCAGTAACTAGTAACCAGTACCGAGTAACCAGTAACCAGCATCCAATTCCCTCCTCAATCCACCCGTTCCAGGATGTGGGTGATGACGGTGGCGCCGGTGCCGCCCACGTTTTGGGCCATGCCGATGCGGGCGTCGGCCACCTGATTGGGACCGGCCTGGCCGGTGAGCTGCAGGTAGGTCTCGACGAGCTGATACACGCCGGTGGCGCCGACCGGATGGCCGCGCGCCTTGAGTCCGCCCAAGGTGGAGATGGGGATTCGCCCTTCCAGGGTGATCTCGCCATCGGCCCCCAACCACAAACCCTTGCCCGGTTCGGCAAAGCCCGCAGCCTCCAAGGCCAGCACGGCCATGATGGTGAAGGCATCGTGCAACTCGAAGAAGTCAATGGCCTCCGGCCCCACCCCGGCCTGGGCATAGGCCTTGCGGGTCGAAGCCACCACCCCATCCATCGCGAGCACATCGCGGCGGTCGGCAATGCCGACGCTATCGGTCGCGGCGGCCGAGGCCGCCACCCGCACCCGCGGACGCCGATCCCGACGGGCGGCGGCCGTTTCGGCCGTGCCGAGGACGATGGCCGCGGCGCCGTCGCAGATGGGCGAGGCGTCGTACAGGCGGATCGGTGCCTGCACCATGGGCGATTCCTCGTACTTCTCGATGGTGATGGCCTTCTGGAACAGCGCATAGGGGTTGGTGACGGCGTTGTGGTGGGCGTTGAGGGCAAAGGCCGCAAAGAGCGAGCGATTGGCCCGGTAGCGGCGCAGGTACTCCTGCATGATGATGGCATTGAGCGACACGAAGCTATGGCCGTGGGCGCCCTCGTTGGGCCAGTCGCTGGCCGTCGCCAAGGCGCGCGTCGTCTCGTAGCGGTCGGTGTGGGTCATTTTCTCGACCCCGCAGACGACCACCACATCGTGGAGACCGCCGGCGACGGCCATGTAGCCCCAGCGCATGGCCGCGCCGCCGGACCCACAGGCCGCTTCGGCCGTAGCCGCCTCGACCCCGCGCAGGCCGGCGGCATCGGCCACGAGCGCGCCCAGATGCTGCTGATGCGAAAGCATCCCCGAAAGCATATTGCCCGTGTAGAGCGCGTCGGCCGTTTCCACCCCGGCATCGGCCAAAGCCGCCCTGACGGCGCGGGCGGCCATCTCCCGTAGCGGTTCGTCCTTCTCCTTCGTGACGGGGATTTGTCCCACGCCGAGCACATACACATCACGCATGGCGGACCTCCTGTGAGGGCAAATTGTGAAATGGCGACAAGGCGACCGGGGCGAGGCCATCGGCCTGCACACAGGCCCAACGATGGCCTCAGTATAACCACCATGACGCGTTGTGTCAATTGCGACGCATTGCGTCATATCCGCAAGCCGTCTCCTGGCCCCGGTTTCGGGCCAAGGAACGGGAGCACGAAGGCCACGAAAGCGCCGCACCCCTCTCGCGCAACGATTGGACAACCGCGAACGCACGGTCTACAATGCCCCCGTCGCTCGCCGCGCCACGTCCGCCAAGGAGCATCGCCATGCCCGCTCGTGCCGGGGTCTCCTACGCCCAGACCCAATCCATCACCTGTTCGTCCTGCCATCGCGCCTTCGATTTCACCGTCTGGCTGATCGTGGACACGGCCGAACGGCCCGACCTGCTGGCGCGCATCCGCAAGGGAACCCTGCACGACGTGACCTGCCCCCATTGTCGCGCCGACCTGGGCCGCATCGAGGCGCCGCTGCTCGTTTACACCCCCTCCTCGGCGGAGAAGGGCCGTCATGGGAGGCCGTCCGCTTCCCCTCATGCGCAGAAGAGCCGGGGTGGGGAACTCCTCTTCTCCCCTCCTCGCGGCACCCCCGTCAAACGACACCGCGAGCATGCCGCCGAGCTGCTCCACGTGCTGCGCATGCGGCCGGGCATCGTCTGGCGGAAGGAGTGGGAGAGGAATCTGTCCGTGGTCCCGCGAGAGCTGCTCCCCATCGCTCTCGCGACCAACCCGGAGGCCGCGCTGCAGGAGTTCCTCACGGAGCTCCGGACCATCGTGGGACGGTTGCGACAGGAAGACCCGGTGGCCTATACCCTGCTGGAAGAGGACGCTCACAAAGCGGTGACGGAACTCCTGACCGCCGACCCCATCAGCGCCGCCATCTTGGCCCTGTTGCAGGCCGACTCAGTCCCGGCGCTCCTACGGGTTGCCCGCGACTATCCGGTTATCCTCACGCCCGAAGCCGAGGCGCGCATCACCGCGGGACTGGATCGCACCCGCCACACCGAGACCGAAGCCCTGACCCAATCGGTCGGGAAACGCTATCGCCTGCTCCTGCAGCTCTATCAGGCGGCGCGGGAAAGGGGCCTGAGCGTGGACGAGGCCATCCAGATGACGGCGGAGCGGGAAGCCCAACGGCCGCCATCGGGCGATGTCGGCCGAGGACAACCCCCAAGCGATGTCGTCCAACGGATCGCCCTGGTCAAGGCCTTATACGACTTCCTCGTGGCCCCTACCTGGCCCGACTCCCGCCGCGTTCTCGAAGATCACCCCGATCTCTTGGGCGAGGAGGCCGACTCGTTGTTCCGCCAGCTCGCTGACGGCATGCGCAGCCGAGGCAACGAGGGGTTCGCGGCTCTCGTGGAGGAACATCGCACCCTCCTGCGTCGCTGCCGCGAGGTGGGCATCCCCCAGGCTTTCGCCGAGAAGCCATCCCAGTCGAAGGCTCCGGGAATGCCCTCCCCATCCTAAGGCAACGGCGGCCGCCCGGCCAGCCAGTTCTGCACATCCACCACCGTGATCAGCGCCATCAGGCCCAGCAACAGGGCAAAACCGGCCAGATGGACGAGGGCCTCCTTCTCCGGCGGGATGCGTTTGCGCCGAATCCCCTCGACCAGGACGAAGAAGAGCCGGCCGCCGTCGAGGGCCGGGATGGGCAACAGGTTGATCACGGCCAGGTTCAGGCTGAGGATGGCCGTCAGTTCGATCAGATCGGCCCAGCCCTGACGGGCCACCTCGGCCGTGATGCGGGCGATGGCCACCGGGCCGCCCACGCCGCCTTCAGGCATGGCGGCCTGTTGGCCGATCAGCCCCCGCAGCAAACCGCTCAGGCCCTCGATCATCAGGCCGATAAAGCGAACGGTGTAGGTCACGCCGGCCACCAGGGCCTGGCCGACGCCCATGC
>JAOADB010000323.1 GCA_026417535.1 Caldilineales bacterium | reverse complement strand
CCGAAGGCCACGGCGCACACATCGCACAGCTCCTGGGTGATGATGATGTCGGGTTGCAGCGCCGCCAGCAGCGCCTCATCCACCCGATACAGGCTCTCCCCGCGGCGCAATCGCGCCGAGACCTCGGCATCTATTTCGGCGCTGCTGAGGCCCGGCGGCAGGGTCGAATAGGTCAATTTAGGCAGATCGGCCACGACATCGGGCGGGTAGTCGCATTCGTGGGAGACGCCCACGAGCTGATCGGCCAGCCCAAGGGCGCAGACGATCTCGGTGGCCGAAGGCAAAAGCGAGGCGATACGCATGGCGCAACTCCGAACGAGGGGACGGAAGACGAACGACGAAGAAAGCTCAAAAATCGATACCCGGCTGCGCGGCCAGGCCCTGCTGCGCCCAGGGGTGTTTGACCTCGCGCATCTCGGTGACGAGGTCGGCGTAGGCGATGAGTTCCGGGGGCGCGTCGCGGCCGGTGATGATGAGGTGCAACGAAGGCGGCTTGTGTGCCTGCAACCAGGCGATGACCTCGGCCGTATCGAGCCAGCCGAATTGGAGGGGATAGGTGAACTCGTCGAGGATGACGACATCGTACTCATGGCCGAGGATGAGCCTCTTGGCCTCTTCCCAGCCGTGGCGGGCCAGGGCGATGGTCTTGTCCATGTCCCGGCTCGTCCAGGTGAAGCCGTCGCCGATCGGTCGAATGGTCACGCCGATCTTCTCGGCCGCGCGGATTTCGCCGAAGCGAGCGCCTTCGTGTTTGAGGAACTGGAGCATGATCACCCGCAGGTCACGGCCCCAAGCCCGGAACAACACGCCCAGCGCAGCTGTGGTTTTGCCCTTGCCGTTGCCTGTGTTCACGATGACCAGCCCTTTGCGCGGCGGACGGGGTGCTTTCATAGGCCCTCCGGCGCCGTGCACAAAAAAGCCGACCTCTCGGTCGGCAAGGTGTTGACGAAACAGTTGGACATGCTCGACCTCCTTGCATCGAGAAGGGTGAAAAACGAGCGCCCTGAGATAGGCTTCCTGGCTTGTTGGCGAACCAACTCACAGTTGCGGCACAGCGCCGGACTTGCACCGGCTTCCACCTTGATGCCCTGGCATCCGGGCCTACGGGTCGTCTCAGGGGTTGGCTATCGGTTGTGGCCGGGCAGTGTAACACAAAGCCCGATGGGATGCAATTCGGGCCGGGATGGGGTATGATGGGGAACGGTGACCGGATACGGATGGGTGGTCATGCGTAATCGAGTTTGGCCGATGGCAGGACGAAACAGGACGAAAGACGGAGGACGGACGACGAAAAGCTCCCCCAAACTCCCTCCAGCTTCCCCAACCTCCACCTAGCTCCCTCCAGCTCGCCCAAGCTTCCCCTAGCTCCTCCCAGCTCCCCCAACCTCCTCCCAGCTCCCGCCAACTCCCCCAAGCTCCTCCCAGCTCCCCCAAACTCCCCTCTCCACCATGCCCACTTTACCCCTTGTCGCCCTCGAATCCACTGTCATTGCCCATGGCCTGCCCTATCCCGACAACGTGCGCACGGCCCTGGAGCTAGAGGCCATCATCCGGCAGGCCGGCGCTGAGCCGCGCACTTGTGGTTTTATCGCCGGGGAGCCTGTCGCCGGCCTGACCCCCGAACAGATCGAACATTTCGCCCGCGGGGAGGGCGTGCTCAAGGCCTCGTTGCGCGATCTGGCCGTGGTAGCCGCCCGGCGGCTCGATGCGGCCACGACCGTGGCGACAACCATGTGGGTGGCCCATCGTTTTGGCATCCAAGTCTTTGTCACCGGCGGTATCGGCGGGGTCCATCGCGGGATGAGTTACGACGAATCGGCCGATCTGACGGCCCTGGCCACCATCCCGGTGCTGGTCGTATGCGCTGGCGCCAAGGCCATCCTCGATCTGCCCGCCACGCGCGAACGGTTGGAGACGTTGGGCGTGCCGGTCATCGGCTACGGCTGCGACGAGATGCCGGCCTTTTACACGCGTTCGTCGGGTCTGCCGGTGGATGCCCGTTGCGACACGCCGGCCGAGGTGGCCGCGCTTTGGCAGGCCCATCGCCGGCTAGGGTTGCGCACGGGTATGCTCGTGACCGTGCCCGTGCCTGCCGCGGCCGCGTTGGATGAGGCCCTGGCGGATGCGGCCGTGGCCGAGGCGCTGGCCGCCGCCGAGCGCGCCGGCATTCGCGGCAAGGCCCTCACCCCCTTCCTGCTCGACCACATCGCCCGTCGCACCGGCCGGGCCTCGTTGCAGGCCAATCTGGCCCTGCTGGCGAACAATGCCCGCGTGGGTGCGGCGATTGCGGTGGAATTGGGTAACGGACCGTAGAGACGCAAAATTTTGCGTCTCTACGGTGATACGATGACCCCATTTTGCGTCTCTACGGTGATACGATGACCCCATTTTGCGTCTCTACGGTG
Source organism: Caldilineales bacterium (assembly GCA_026417535.1). GTDB lineage: Bacteria > Chloroflexota > Anaerolineae > J102 > J102 > SSF26. The sequence goes on along the minus strand of JAOADB010000323.1, from coordinate 847 downwards.
ACATTTTGCGTCTCCACGATAACCCATCACCAGGTGACACATCATGGAAAAATACCAGGGCAAATACCGCATCCCCAGCGCGCGTTGGGCAGCGTGGGATTACGGTAGCAACGCTGCCTATTTCGTCACCATTTGCATTGACAACCGCGCCCATCTATTCGGCGAAGTCATCAACGGGGAAGTGATCCTGACACCCCTGGGGCAGGCAGCCCATGCCTGCTGGCAGGCCATCCCAGAACATTTCCCGTTCGTGGTGCTGGACGCCTTCATCGTCATGCCCAACCATGTCCATGGCATCATCATCATCGCCAAATCAGAGAGCGGCGTTCGGTGGGACCCAAACCGGTTCGGCCCCCAGTCGCAAAACCTGGCCTCCATCATCCGGGGATACAAAATCGGCGTGACCCAATTCGCCCGTGAACACAACCTGCCGTTCAAATGGCAGGCGCGGTATCACGACCACGTCATCCGCAATCAGGGCGAATACGAACGCATTCGCACCTACATCATCGAGAACCCCAAACGATGGCATGAGGACCGTTTTTTCACGGCGAAATCGTAGCCGATGGTTGCGACATGACAGACATGGCCCCTGACGATCAATCTTGAAAATCCAAACGTGACTTTTGGATTTTCAAGGCTATAAATGCTCGTTCCCAGACCGCGCGTCCTCGACCAGATCAACCGCCTATGGGCGATCCATCCCATCGTCGCCCTGCTTGGCCCGCGGCAGTGCGGCAAGACCACCGTGGCCCGCATGCTGGCCGGCGAGGAGCCGATGGCGTACTTCGACCTGGAAAACCCCACAGATGTCCGACGGCTGTCGGCACCGCTAACCCTGTCTCTT
>JAOADB010000033.1 GCA_026417535.1 Caldilineales bacterium | reverse complement strand
GTCCTGGCGAGCGGCCGCTGGCGGGAAGGAAAGACCCATCCGGAAAGGAAAGCCGTGGGCTGAGCCGTTACGATAACAGGCCGCTTTCACTCCCGGATGGTGTTTCCCCTCTTCTCGCGAAATCGTAAGCGAACTGTTCGCCGACAGGTCTCGACACATCGCCAGAACGTGGTACATTGAAAGCGGATGCGCATTCAAATCCCGGCCCCTTCTCCTGCTCGTCCCCGCTTCTGATGTCGTTTCTCCGTTTCGGCCGCTTCTGGCCGTTGCTCTGCCTCGCCGTTCTCCTGCTTTTGCCGAGCCAGGCCGTCCGAGCCACGCCGACGGCCGGTTTACACGTGCTGTCCGCGACCGCCGATAGCTTGGTCCTCGAGCTGGTGACGCCCGGCTACGAGCTGGTATCCAGCCCGGCCGGGCCGGCCTATCGGCGTCTGGTCGGGCCTGGCCCCGATTGGAGCAGCGAGGCGGCTCCCGGCGAGGCCCGCCTACCGGTGCGATCGGTGTTGGTGGCGCTCCCGCCGGGAGGAGAAGCCGTCGTCCGGGTGCTGGCCGACGAGACGCTGGCGCCACGCGCCGGGGTACATCTGGAACCGGCGCCGTTCGAGGAACCCCTGACGGACCCGCTCACCGGCAACCCCATCGGCACCCGGCAGGTCTATCGCAGCGACCGCGCGGTTGCGGTCAAACCCTATCGGCCGGTCTCCCTGGGCGAGAAGGGCTATCTGCGCGATTGGCGCTTCGTGCGGCTGACCCTGCGGCCTTTCGAGTATCGGCCGGACGGAAGCCTTGTCCTTCATCGGCGCTTGCGCGTGGCCGTGGATTTTGTGGGCACTTCGGCCGAACAGAACCCGGCGCCCCGCCCTGACCCCTACTTCGAACCACTCCTGCGCCAGGCCTTCATCAACTTCGAGCAGATGGCCTTGCGGCATCGAAACGCGGGCGGCGTCGTCCCTGCCGCCGCCGATTCGACCTCGCCTGCCACGGCGGCCCAACGTCTGCGCATCCACACCCCGGCTGAGGGCATTTACATCGTGACCCATGCGGACATCGCCGCCACCGGCGTCAATGTGGGCAAAATCGCGCCCCGCACCTTCCGGCTGGAAAGCGGCGGCAGCATCCGACCGTTGACCGAACATGCCCTGTTCGTCTTCGGCGAAGACGACGGTCGCTTCGACCCCGGCGATTACCTGCTCTTCTTCGGTCAGGGCGCCGACAGCCGCTACACCCGCGAGCAGGTGTACTGGCTATCGTGGGGTGGGGCGCCCGGCCTGCGCATGGGCACCCGTTCGGTGGCGCCGACGGCGGGCGGGACGCCCGTGGCAAGCCATCAACAGACGGCCCACTTCGAGGAAAACATCACCTACCTCAGCTCGTTGCCGGCGACGGGCGTCGCCGACCGTTGGTACTGGGACCGCTACCAGGTCGGGGGCCGCAACCCCATCCCCCGGCTGAGCTATACCGTCTCGCTCTCTCGCCCCCTGCCGGGCCAGACGGCCAGCCTGCGGGTGGCCGTGCGCGGTTTTACCTCCTATTTCGAGGTCAACCCCGACCACAGCTTGCAGTTCTTCATCAACGATGTCCTGGTGGGGATAGGCCGCTGGGACGGCCAGGCCCTGTTCGACGGCCGTTTCGACTTCCCCAGCGATCTCCTACGCCATGGCGAGAACGTCTTCAGCCTTGTGGCGCCCAACGACACTGGCGCCAGCACGGACGTGGGCTATCTGGATTTCTTCGCCATCACCTATCCCCGCCAGCTGACCGCCATGGACGACCACCTGGCGTTTGCGGCGGCAGGAAGTGGCCGTCATGTCTACGAGGTGAACGGCTTTGGCGCCGATGCGGTCGAGGCCTTCGATGTGGGCGACCCGGCTCGGCCGGTGCGCCTGCTGGAGGGGGAGACTGGCTCTGGCCGCTATCGCTTTAGCGACGACGCTGCCGACACGAGCCGTTACTGGGTACAGACGACCACCCAACGCCGCCGGCCGAGTCGCATCGCCCCGGATTACGTTACCCACTACCGCTCGCCCGCCAACCAGGCCGATTACCTCATCGTCGGCCATGCCGATTTCCTGGCTGCCGTGGCGCCGCTGGCGCAACACCGCCAAAGCCAGCGCTATCGGGTGCTCGTGGTGGATGTCGAGGACGTGTACGACGAGTTCGGCGACGGTCTCGCCACGCCTGAAGCCATCCGCGCCTTTGTGGACTACGCCTACCATCACTGGCAAGCGCCGGCGCCGGCCTTCCTGCTTCTCGTGGGCGACGGCACCTACGATCCCCTGGATTTCAAGCAAAGCGGTCGCCGGACCTACATCCCACCCCTGCTCGAGCTCGTTGACCCCTTCCTGCGCGAGACGGCCACCGACAATCGTCTGGTGACTGTGTCCGGCGACGACATCCTACCGGACCTGTTCGTCGGCCGTCTGCCGGTCAACAGCCCGGCCGAGACGGCGACCCTGGTGAACAAAATCATCCAATACGAAACCGCAGCCTGGCCGGGGGATTGGCGGCTGCGCAATCTGTTCGTGGCCGATAACGCCGACACGGCCGGCGATTTCGCCGCGCTCAGCGACCAGGTGGCCGATGCCTTTCTGCCAGGCCCCTACGACGAGCGTAAGCAAAAAATCTACCTGGGCGTCAATACCGCCTCGCCGGTGAGCGCTCGCGGCGCCATCCTCCAGGCTTTCAACGAAGGGGTGTTCCTCAGCAACTACACCGGCCACGGCCAGGTCGGCCATTGGGCCTCGGAGTTTCTCTTCCGCAGCGAAGACGCCGCCGGTCTGGTCAACGGCCGGCGGTTGCCCGTGCAGCTGTCCATGACCTGTCTCGACGGCCGCTTTCACGAACTGGCGAGTGATGCCCTGACCGAGGTCCTGGTGCGTAACCCGGCCGGCGGCGCCGTGGCCGCCTGGGCCGCTACGGGGCTGGGCGTCGCCCACGGCCATGACCATCTCCATCGCGGCTTCTATCGGGCCCTGTATCAGGACGGGGAACAACGCCTGGGCGCGCTGACCCTGGCCGGCAAACTGGCGCTCTTCACCGGGGATAGCCTGGGCGTCTTTCACGACCTCATTGACACTTTTGTCTTGCTCGGCGACCCGGCGCTGCGGCTGGAACTGGCCCCGGCCGACCTGGCCCTGACGCTGGAGGAAGCTCCGACACGACCACTAGGCGGGGGAGAAACCCTCATCCTGCGCTATCGGCTGCACAACCTGGGGCCGATGCCGGCGCCGGATGCGGTGGTACGCATCCACCTGCCGACCCTGGAGGGGCTGACGGCCACGAGCGACGTCGGGCCCCTCGTCATCCGTCCTGGCCAACCGGCCGAGGTGGTGGTGGGCACCCTTCCGGCCGATGCCGATGTCCGTCTAACCATTCGTGGCGTCCTTCCCGCGGCGCCTGCCGAGAACCTCTTCACCGTTATCGCCGAGACCCGCAGCAACTGGCGGGATGCCGATCTCGCCAATAACACGAGTTCGCCGGTCCTGGTGGAGATCGTCCCGGCCGATGACGACGAACCGAACGATGCGCAGACAACTGCCACGCCCCTGCCGGTGCCCAGCCGTCGCGAGCGTCGTAGCTACCACACGGCCGGGGACCGGGACTGGTTCGTTTTTGCGGCCCGGTCCGGGGTGCGTTACCGCTTCATGACCGACCGCCTAAGCCCAGGCGGCGATACCCTGCTGGTTCTGCTTGACGCGGCCGGCAACGAGCTGGCCCGCAGCGACGACATCGGCCCCGGCGTCAAATGGTCGGCGCTGAACTGGACCGCGCCGGTAGATGGGCTGTTCTACCTCCTGGTCACCCGCCCTGACGGTGCGCCGGTGCCGTTCCACTACGACCTGGTGGTCAGTCGGGTCTTCGACCATTTCCTGCCCCTGTGGTGGCAGGGATGGAACACCGTGCGGCCGACGCTGACGCCTACCCCCACGCCGAGGGCAACGGCGACACCTACGCCCACCCCAACGGCGACACCCACGTCCACGCCAACGCGGATCGCTACCCCCACACCCACGCCAACGCCGACCGCCACGCCCACCGCGGCGCCAACGCCGACACCGACGCCGACGGTCACGCCGCCGCCGGCCGGAGTCTGTCTACCCACCCTTNACACGGTGTTGTCCATGCCCGGCGCGCCCAAGGCGCTCATCGCTGCCGAAAACCGGGTCCTGGCCGGCCTGTTCGATAGCGATGCCGTGGCCGTCATTGACGGCAATACCCAGGAGATCCTGGGCGCCCACGGCAGCGGCGGCACATTGCCCAATGGCCTGGCCGTGGGCGGCGGCCGCTACTTCATCAGCCATCGCCAGGACGGGATCGTCTCCGTCTTCGACCTCGGCAGTCAGGCACCGGTGGCCCGGTTTGTGGCCGGCGCTCTGCCCTGGGGCCTGGCCCTAGCCCCGGATGGCCTCTATGTGGCCAACTTCGGCGACGACACCGTGACCATCCACGACCCCATGACCGGGGTCCTGCGCAATACGGCCTACATCCCCGGCAAGCCCTCCTTCGTGCTGCCCTTCAATGCCGGCGTATGGGTCACCCGTCAGGAAGGGGCCACCGGGCTGGTCGTGATCACGGCCGGCGGCGTCATCGTCACGCCTGTGGCCGGCATCCCGGCCGGCGCCCGCCATCTTGCCCTCGATGCGCGCACCGGCCTGCTCTATGTGAGCCATCCCGGGGAACGCAAGGTGTACGTCGTGGACACGAACTTGCGCAAGTTGAGCACGGTGTTCAACGTGCCGGCTGCGCCTTACGCCCTGGCCGTCAACACGGTCAACGAACAGCTCTACGCTGTCAGCGCCGAGACGGCCATGCTCTATGTCCTCGACTTGCGCCGCGGCACCCTCATCGGCCAGGTGCCGGTAGGCCGCCAGACGGTGACCCACGGCGGTCAGGGGTTGGCCTATCTGAACGGGATGCTCTATGTGGCCAACGACGCTGACCGCACGGTCACGGTGCTCGAAGCCGGCGCCTGTAGAAGGTAACTGGTGACTGGTAACTGGCTCGTTTTGTGTCTTTTGTCCATTATCACAAATTTTTGACCAATTGTGAGATATAAAATCACGGATTATCGAAATTACACAAAACGCACAGAATGAAGACAATTCCCCAATCCCCAGTCCCCAGTTACCAGTCACCAGTCCCCAATCCCCAGTCCCCAATCACTCCCCATACACCCGTGTCTCCGGCCGAAAAGCGGCCCAGGAGAACCAAAAGTGGTTGATGCCAACGAGGGGCGTCAGCTGCCGGCCGGTCAGCTCGCCGGCCACGGCCCGGCCCAGCACATCCCAAGTGCTGCCGGTTTCGACATCGTGGATACCCGTGCTCTCACGGCGGAAGGTCAGGCGTCGGCCGTCGAGTTCGGCGACAAAGGCCGTGGCCGCGCCCACATCGCGGCCCATCGCAACGGTGCTATCGTCGAGGGCCGAGGCCGCGCCCGCCTGCCAGAAGACGACCACGGGCACGCCGCCGACCGTATCGTTGACGACCCCCTCACGGGCGAGGGCCTCGAAGGGATAGGCGACGGCCTCGCCGCCCAAGTCGAGGGTGAGCACCCGCGCCATGGCGGGCAGGGTGGCAGGAATTTCCGGGCCTTCGTAAAGGAAGGGCCGAGTGCGGATGGCGTCGTAGCCGACGTAGGGGTTGCGGCCGTACTCACGGCGATACCCCGTTTCCCGTGAAAGCACCCGCCCCTGCGGATGAGCCGCCTTGAAATCGGCCCAGGCGACGAGGACCGCAGGATAGAGCGGCAACCGTTGCCCGGCCAGCTCGCCGGCAATGGCCTCGCCGTTGGCCTGTTGCCACCAGCTCTCGGTCTGGCGGTCGTACATGACCAGATTGCTGAACCGTAAGCGCCGGTGGTGCCGAAATCGAGCACCCGGTCATCCACCTGACGGATGAAGGCGATGCCCGTGTTGCAGAGGGGACAGTAGGTGACGGCCAGGGGCAGGTCGCCGATGGTGTCGTTGACGATCTCGTGCCACATCAGGATTTGCACCGGATAGGCGCGAGCCTCGTCGCCGACCTGCACCAGGATGACGGGTTCCCGATCGTGGAGCCACTCGTCGGCTGCAGCCACATCCACAAAGTGAGGTCGGTCAATGGCAGGGATGCCGTCCTTGGGCGGTCCGCCGGAGAGAATCTCGGCGTAGGGTACCGTATGACGGCTGAAATCGGTGCGGAACTCGCGTTCGGCGCCGGGCGGAGGCGGTTCCGGTGGCAGCAAGGCCGGGGCTGGCGTCTCCGCGAGGGAAGCGACCGTCACGTCGGGAGCTGGAAGCGCCGTTGGCGATGGAGGCGTGGATGATTCGATTCCCGCGCAGGCAACAACCCCTGCCAGTAGGAACGGCCCGAAAAACCGCAAGAGCATCCGCATCGGCCACCTCTTGCTGCCTTGACGATGCCAGCGGGCAGGATCTTACGCCGATTGCCGATAAAAGTGGATACTGGATATTGGATACTGGATACTGGATATTGGATATTGTAGGATTTGTGATTTTTTCATTGCGCAATCGGTAAAAAACGTAATCAAAGCCAAACAACGCAAAACGAACTAGTACCCAGTACCCAGTACCCAGTAACCAGTTACCCGTCTTCCCTCTTTCGACCTTCGTCCCTTATCATGTCCCCATGCGCCTCTTGTTCGACGCCCGCACCCTCCAGGACCATTTCCCCGGCATCGGTCGGTATGTGTTCAATCTGCTGGCGGCCTTGGCTCCTCTCTGGGAGGGCGAAATTTGGGCCCTCTACTGCCCGGACGCGGCCAACACCCGCTACGACCTAGGCGCGCTGGCGCGGTATCCCAACCTGCGACCAGTGCCTGTGGCGGTGCCTGTTTTCCATCTGCGCGAGCAGACGGACCTGCCCCGGCTGATCCGGGTCATGCGGCCCGACTTGGCCCATCTCCCCTACTACGTGCGACCTTTCCGTCCCGGCGTGCCCAATGTGCTCACCCTATTCGACACCATCCCGCGGCGCTTCCCCAGTGGCTATCCCCGTCTGCGGCGTTGGGTGATCGAACTGATGCAACGCCAGGCCATCCGTAGCGCCGATGCCTACGTCGCCATTTCGCAGGCCACCGCAAGCGACTTCCAAACCCTCTACGGCATACCGGCCGGGCGTATCACGATCACGCCGTTGGCCGCCGACCCGGTCTTCCGGCCGCAATCGCCCGAAGCCGTGACCGTGCTGCGACGCCAATGGGCTTTGGACAAACCCTATGTGCTTTACGTGGGTTCCCATCAGGCCCATAAAAATCTGGCGCGGCTGCTCGAAGCCTGGGCGTTGCTCAACCCGCGCGAGGTCGTCCTCGTCATCGCCGGTGCGGGCGACCGCCGCCATGAGGCGCTCGGTCGTCGTGTCCGGGCTTTGGGCCTATCGTCGCGGGTGCGGATGCTGCCCGATTTCCCCGCCGCCGCCTTGCCGGCGTTGTACGGTGGCGCCGAGTGCTTCGTGTTTCCGTCACTATACGAAGGGTTTGGCCTTCCGGTGTTGGAAGCCATGGCTTGCGGCACGCCGGTGGCTTGTAGCCACACCTCCAGCCTGCCCGAAGTGGCCGGCGAAGCGGCCCTGTTCTTCGACCCCACCGACCCGGCGGCCATCGCGGCCGCGCTCGACCGCCTGTTGCGCGACCCCGTCCTGCGCGACGCGTTGCGCCGCTGCGGGCTGGCGCAGGCGGCCACCTTCAGCTGGACCCGGACGGCGCAGACGACCATTGCCGCATATCGTCGTCTGGTAGCGGGATGACAGGTGCGCTGAACCGCACGAAGGGGGCAAAAGGGGTGCCAGTTGGGTGAAAAAAACGAGTTTTTGGGGACGTTTGTGGTAATTTGAATTCCTATTGACAAACCCCAAACTCTGTACTATAGTGAGTTTGTCGCGTTGTCCGTTCTCGCTTTCCCAAAAACCCACAGGAGGGGACACGTATGAACAAGCTTAAACTGTTCGTCTTGTTGGTGTCGCTGGTGGCTTTCGGGGCGCTTCTGGCCGCCTGCGCCATGCCCACGCCGCAGGTCGTCGAGCGCGTGGTGGTGGTCACGCCGACGCCGGAGCCGGAAGCCCGAAAGCTGGAAATCTTCCACTGGTGGACGGCCCCCGGTGAGCGCGAAGCCGCCGATGCCATGTTCGCTGCCCTGAAGGCTGCCTATCCCGACATCGAAGTGATCGAGAACCCGGTGGCCGGCGGCGGCGGCGTGAGCCATCGGGTCGTCTTGCAAGGCCGAATTGCGGCCGGCATTCCCCCTGACACGTTCCAGACATTGGGTGGCGCCGAGCTGAAGCAGTACGTGGATGGCGGCGTGCTGCAGCCCCTGGATGACCTCTGGAAAGAGCTGAACTACTACGACGTCATCCCCGGCCCGCTCGCCAAGGCGGTTTCGGTGGGTGGCCGGCCGTATGTCGTGCCGCTCAACATGCACATCCAAAACATCCTGTACTACAACAAGAAGCTGTTCGACGAGCTGAAGCTGACGCCGCCTACCACCTTCGACGAGCTCATCGCCGCCTGCGAGGCCATCAAGAAGGCGCAGCCGGACATGGTCTGCCTGGGCCTGGGCTCCAAGGAGAAATGGGGCGATGCCTTCGTCTTCGACAGCATCTACCTGGAAGAGGCCGGGCCTGAGAATTATGTCAAGTTGTACAAAGGTGAGCTGGATGTGACCCAGGATGCGGCCTATCGGCGCTCGCTGGAGAAGCTGCAGCAGCTGATCCCGTATGTCAACACCGATCACTTCAGCCTGACCTGGGACCAGGCGGTGGGTCTCGTCGGTTCGGAGAAGGCGGCCATGACCATCATGGGCACATGGGCCATCGGCGCCTTCGTCAAAGGCTCGGGCTGGGAACCGGGGGTTGACTTCGGGGCGGTGACCTTCCCCCAGAAACCCGATCGCATCCTCCTGTTCCATCCCGATACCTACGGTCTCACGGTCGGCGCGCCGCATCCCAAGACGACCATGGACTGGCTGCGGGTCGTGGCTTCGCCAGAGCTGCAAATCCCCACCGATGTCATCCAGGGTGGTCTGTTTGCCCGCACCGACATTGACCCCACCGAGTTCCCCGATCCCATCCGCCAGGAGATGCAGACCTTTGTCCGCAACAACCCGGACAAGCTGATCCTGGACCAGCATGGGAGCATCCTTCCCGGTACGGCCACGCCGATTTACTGGGACATCATCGCCTCCTTCATGGCGCAGCCCGATGTGGATGGCACGATTCAGGCCGTGGCCAACATGATGACGACCTACGACGTCAAGAACGCCTCGGCCTGGTATCAGTGGCCGTAAGCCCGCCCTCGGTAGGCCTACCGGCCGTGCGCTGCACTGGGTTGGGAATGGTTTGACAATCAGGTAGGGATGCTGTTAGTAGTATCCCTACCTGATTTTTTTTGACCCGCTTGCCTTCCGCCTTACGACCGAAACATGACCATCATTCATGTTCGCAAAAGACGCATAACAAAACAAAAAATCATTGACGCTTTTATCTTTTTGGTTCCTTTGATCGTATTTGTAACAATTTTGTATGGAACTTTGTTTTGGACTCTTTATGTTTCAATGGCGGATTGGAAAACCGTTACGGCAAATTATCAATTTACAGGACTGAAATGGTATCGTTTTTTATTCGATCAACCACGTTTTTGGGTTGATATAGAAAATAATCTAAAATGGATGATATTAGGTGTATTTCCGACAGTAGTTTTGGCTATTTTATTAGCTTATTTGCTGGAATTATCGCCTTTTCCCAAAATCGAATCCTATGCACGAACATTGATTCTCTATCCGGTGGCAATGTCCTTTATTGTCACTGGAACGATATGGTCTTGGATGTATGAGCCAAATAGAGGTGTTTTCAATACAATTTTGCGTAGCATCGGTATTGATCCACCATTTCGATATGTCAATAACCCAGAAACCGCAACATATTGGCTTATTTTGATTTTTATTTGGCAATATCTGGGTTTTGCCGTTATTATCACACAATCGTCTTTTAGAACATCAGAATTACAGGAAATGATCGAAGCGGCCACAGTTGATGGAGCTTCAAAACTTAGAATTTTGATATCTGTTATCGTTCCTAACATCAGAGCTGGTATTTTGGTTTTAGTTTCACTTTTGCTTATATCTACACTGAAAGTATTCGATATTGTCTATATTGTAACATTTGGTGGACCGGGGATCGCCACGGATGTGTTGGCTTTGAATATGTGGATCACATTTTTCCAACAACGTCTGGTTTCGGCGGGAGCAGGGCTTGGCATTATTATTTTCGCTTTGGCTTTCATCATCGTCATTCCCTATACCATTTACGCTTTTAAGAGATGGTTTGAATGAAAAGCAAAAGCAGAACGACCAAAATATTGGTGTTTATTACACTTTTATTACTTTCTTTTATATATCTTCTACCGATTTATGTCATGATAGTGACATCACTCAAATCGGTAGATGAAATAACTCGCGGTAACTATTTAGTACCAAGCACTAATCCACAATTTATCAATTATGCCGAAGTATTATTCGGAAGTAATCGCTTCCGAAGTAATATGATCTCACGCTTAATCAATTCTTCGATCATTTCGATTTCATCAACCGCTCTTTCGGTCTTTTTTGGCGCTTTAGGTGGTTATTATCTGAGTCGTAACAAATCAACTTTAGCCAGAATTTTATTTGTTTTGGTCGGTATCGCGCTGTATCTGCCCTATCAGGCCGTTATCATCCCCCTCGTCATCGTCATTGCCAAGGCCAAACTGGCCTTGACCTATTGGGGCATGATCCTGAGTTATCTGATTTTGAACATCCCGCTGGCCGCCGTTCTCATGGGCACGTTTTTCCTCTCGTTTCCGCGCGAGTTGGAGGAAGCCGCCGAAGTGGATGGCGCCTCCAAGGCCCAAATTTTCTTCCGTATCGTCACCCCCGTCTCGTTGCCGGCCTACGCCTCGGTGGCCATCATCATCTTCACCCAGGTCTGGAACGAGTTCTTCCTGGCGTTGACCCTCTCCAGTCCCCGAACCCAAACCGTGCAGGTGGTCATGGCCGAGGCGAAAGGCACGACGCTGGTGCTCTATAACCTGCAAATGGCGGCGGCTTTGATGGCCGTAGCCGTGCCCCTGGTCATTTTCATCCTCTTGGGCCGCTATTTCATCCAGGGTATCCTGGCCGGGGCGTTGAAGGGGTAGTGTTCCCAAGCCGATTCGGGATGGGAGCGGCGTCATAAGACAAAAGCGTGCGTGGCGGCGACAACGGCGCCGGTGTACAATGGCCTCAGATGAATCCCGGTCGTCGTCGGCGCGCCTCCGGAGTGTTCTTCATGCGCTCGTATTGGCTGATGCTCTTCCTCCTGGGCCTGCTTTTGACGGCCCTGATCCCACCCGGAAACGTCCTCGGAGGGTCAAGGCGTGGTTTTGCCGTGGATCCCCTGGTTCCCCATGCCACCGACCACATCCTGGTCAAAATGCGGCCAGGCGCGGGCGCGCCGGCGGGGGCGCAAAAGCATCTCTTCGGCGCTTGGTATGCCGTGGCTGTGGGAGCCGACGAGACGCCAGTAACGGCGCTGACGCGTTGGGCCGCGCGGCCCGATGTAGCCCTGGTCGAGCTCGATTACCGGGTCGGGATCGAGCCGACGGAGTCCGTTGCGGCCGCAGCGCCTCAATCCGGGATGACCCGTGCGGCCTTTGTGCCCAACGACCCGCTCTACGGCGAGCAGTGGAATCTGCCCCTGATCCGAGCGCCGGAAGCCTGGGAGCAGGCCAACGGCGCCGGTGTGACCGTCGCCGTGGTAGATTCGGGCGTTTCGCCGGGGGATGACCTGGCCTGCGTGACCTTCGTGGATGAGTTCAATGCCCTCACCGGCCGGAGCGGCCCCGGCGCGGCCCGCGACGAGAATGGACACGGCACCCATGTCGCTGGCACCATCGCCCAGTGCACGAACAACGGCATCGGCGTGGCCGGAGTGGCCCCGGCCGTCCACCTGATGCCCATTCGGGTGCTCGATGCCGCCGGGTTCGGGAGCTTTGCCGCCGTAGCTCAGGGGGTCGAGTGGGCGCGCAACCACGGCGCCGCCGTGATCAACCTGTCTCTGGGTATGGCCTGCTCCACCCAAACCTGGCCGCAGTGCTCCAGCAGCATCCTCAACGAAGCCCTGGCCGCTGCCGCCGCCGCCGATATCGTCATCGTCGCCGCCGCCGGCAATTTCAACCAGGGTGTTCTGGCCTTCCCCGGCAATCACCCTGAGGTGATCGGCGTGGGCGCCGTGGACCAGGACCTGGCCCGGGCGCCCTATTCGAATCGCGGCCAGGCCCTCGACCTCAGCGCCCCCGGCGGCAACTTGCAACGGGACGGCGACGGCGATGGCCATCCCGACCACATCGCTATCCTCCAACAGACCATCGTCGGTAGCAGCTGGCAATACCAGCATAAACAGGGCACCTCGATGGCGGCGGCCCACGTTTCGGGTGCGGTGGCACTGCTGCGGGGCTACGTGCCCGGCGCCACGCGGGGCCAAATCCGGGCGGCCCTGCAGGAAACGGCCCGCGACCTCGGTCCGTCCGGCTTCGACACGAACTTCGGCCACGGTCTCATCCAGATTGACGCCGCCTTGCGCCGTCTGGAGGCCATGGTCATGGCCCCGACGCCGACTGCCACCCTCACGGAGATGCCCACTGCTACGATGACACCCACCGCCACGCCCACAGAAACACCCAACCCGCCTGCTACGCCCCCCGTCACAAGCCTGTGGCTCCCTCTGCTGCGGCGTGGGGAGGGTTGGTAACCGGTGACGGATAACTGGGCGCAGAACGCAAATCCCTCAAGCTCCCCTAACTCCCCGGTTTCCTTCTCACGTCGGTTGCGTAGAGCACGCAAAACGAGTATCCTTTGTACCTCGGCCCGTTCTCTTCGTCGCCGGAGCCGGATGAAGAGGATGGCAGGGTCTCCGTTCGGTTGAACGGCTCCTCGCTCCCTAGGAGGCATATGCCATGAATCTGTCCCCGTTTTCTTTCCGCCCCCGTGCCCTCATTTGGGGAGTTATCCTGCTGCTCCTTCTCACGGGTATGGTGATAGCGCAAAGTCCAGGTGCAACCGAGACGAACACGCCCGCAGCCGAAGGCACGGCCGCTGGGTTCACGGTCGAGGCGCCCGCCCAGGTGAACAGGACGCCCACGCCCAGGCCCACACCGACCCCCAGGCTTCGCGTCTGGCGGTTCCGCGGCTATGTCTATCGCGGACGTCCCAACAACGTCGTCGGCGGCATCCCCGATGTGACGCTGCGTCTCTATGTGCGGCCTCTCGGCGCCGAGCCGCCGGGCCGGCTCATCCTGACCACCCGCACCGATACCGCCGGTTTCTTCAACTTCTATGTGCGGGAGGATTTCGTGCCGGTCACCGAGATGCGCGGCCTCGTGCGCATGGTAGCCGAAATCCCGCCGGGCATGGTGCAAACGGGCATCTGGACCGAGGATGGGCGTGTTGTGGGGCCGGGCACGATCGAATGGCGGAATCCTCGGCCGAATGTGCACGAGAACATCCTCTATTTCGACGTGCCCACGCCGACGCCGACACGCACTCATACACCGACGGCAACGGCGACGCCGACGATGACGCCCACACCCACCGACACGCCGACCCCGACGGAGACGCCACTCCCCACCGATACGCCGACGCCGACGGAGACGCCCACGCCGACGGATACTCCCACGGAAACGCCCACACCAACTTGGACGCCCACCCCGACGCCGACGCCCTATCCGCTCTATCTGCCGCTCATCCTGCGCACGGCACGGCCGACGGATCCCACCGTGCTGGAGCTGACCATCCTCCACAACAACGACGCTGAATCGCAGCTGTTGCATGCCGGCCGCGGGTTGGAGAACTACGGCGGCATCGCCCGCTTCGCCACGCTGATGCGCCAGCTCGAACAAGCGGCCTCCGGCCCGGTGCTCAAGGTGCAAGCCGGCGATAACTTCCTGGCCGGACCCGAATGGAACGCCAGCCTGGATAGGGGTGTGCCCTACTACGACGCCATCGGCCAGGACGCCATCGGCTACGACGTCATCAGCCTGGGCAATCACGATTTCGATTTCGGTCCCGATGTGACCGCCAACTTCATCGAGAGCTTCCAGCCCGGCGGCGAGACCTTCGTGGCGGCCAATCTCGATTTCAGCGACGAGCCGCGGCTGCAAGCCCTGGTGGATGCCGGTCGTCTGGCGCCCAGCGCCGTGGTCGAAAAGGGCGGCTTCCGCATCGGCGTTATCGGCCTGGCCCCGCCCGAATCGGCCTTCATCACCTCGCTGCGCAACGTCCGGGTGGACCCCAACACCGTGGCCGTAACCCAAGCCGAGATTGACCGCCTGCAGGCCCAAGGGGTCTCTATCATCATCTTGGCCACCCAGCTCCAGAGCATCCGCAACGACCTGGCGTTGGTGCCGCGGCTGCGCGGTGTGGACATTGTCATCTCCGGCGGCGGCGACGAGGTGTTGGGCGACCCCGGCGACCTCTATGTGCCCGGCGATGAAACCCGCATCTTCGGCCCCTATCCGCTGTGGGCCACGGCCGCCGACGGCGCGCTGGTGCCGGTCGTCACCACGGCGGGCGATTACAAGTACGTCGGTCGGCTCGTGGCCGGCTTCGACGCCCAGGGTCGCCTGACCCGGATTGACGATGCCGCCTCGAAGATGGTGCGCGTGGCCGGCGGCACCCAACCCGACGCCGTGACGCCCGACCCCTTTATCCAGGCGAATGTGGTGGACCCGGTGGCGGCGTATGTCGCCGGTTTGGCTCAAACCGTCATCGGCCAGAGCGAAGTACCGCTCGATGGCGCCCGCCCCGGCATCCGCCAGCGGGAGACGAATCTGGGCGACCTGATGGCCGACGCGCTCCTGTGGCAAACCGCACGGGAGGCGCCCGCCTTCGGCGCACCGTTGCCCGACATCGCCCTGCAGAACGGCGGCGGCATCCGCAACAACAACATCATCCCTGCCGGCAACATCACCGAGCTGACGACCTTCGACATCGCGCCCTTCCTCAACTTCACGGCCATTGTGCCCAACGTCAGCCCGCAGGACCTGAAGAACCTGCTCGAAAACGCCTATTCGCGCATTGCCGCGGCCGACGGCCGCTTTGCCCATGTGGCCGGTATGCGGGTCGTGGTGGACACGAGCCGGCAGCCGATGGTGATTGACCTCAACGGCAATATCGTCACGCCGGGCGAACGGGTGCGTTCGGTCATTCTGGCCGATGGCACGGTCATGGTCGCAGACGGCCAAATTGCGCCGACGGCGCGGCCGGTCAACATCGCCACCATTGACTTCCTGGCCCGCGGAGGCGACCAGTATCCCTTCCCGCGGCCGTTGAACTTCATCCGCCTGGGCGCGACCTACCAGCAGGCCCTGCGCAACTACATCGTCACCGGCCTGGGCGGGCGCATTACCCGCAGCCAGTATCCCGAAGGCGGCGCCGGCCGCATCCTCATTGACCCTGTCGCCACCTATCGGCTGACAGTGCTCCATAACAACGACGCCGAATCAAAGCTCCTCAACGCCGGCACCGGTCTGCAGGACTTCGGCGGCATCGCCCGCTTCGCCACGCTGATGCGCCAGCTCGAACAGGCGGCCTCCGGTCCGGTGCTCAAGGTGCAAGCCGGCGATAACTTCCTGGCCGGAGCCGAGTGGAATGCCAGCCTGGACAAGGGCGTACCCTACTACGACGCCATCGGCCAGGATGCCATCGCCTACGACGTCATCAGCCTGGGCAATCACGATTTCGACTTCGGTCCTGACGTGACCGCCAACTTCATCGAGAGCTTCCAGCCCGGCGATGAGGTCTTCCTGGCGGCCAATCTCGATTTCAGCGACGAGCCGCGGCTGCAGGCCCTCGTGGATGCCGGCCGCCTGGCGGCCAGCGTCGTCCTCGAGAAAGGCGGTCGGCGCATTGGTGTCATCGGCGTCGTGCCGCCCGAATTGCCCTTCATCTCGACCCCACGCAACGTCCGCATCACCGACACGAACACGGCCCGCGTCGTCCAGGCCGAGGTGGATCGGTTGCTGGCGCAAGGCGTGAACATCATCATCCTGGCCACCCAGCTCCAGAGCATCCGCAACGACCTGGCCCTGGTGCGGCAGGTGTCGGGCCTCGATATCGTCGTCTCCGGCGGCGGTGACGAGGTGTTGGGCGATCCCGGCGACCTCTACGTGCCCGGCGATCAGAACAACATCTTCGGCCCTTACCCACTTTACGCCATGGCCCGTAACGGCGCCCTGGTTCCGGTGGTGACGACTGCGGGCGATTACAAGTACGTCGGTCGGCTGGTGGCCGGTTTCGATAACCGCGGGGTGCTGGTCGAGGTGGACGATGCCGCCTCGAGGATGGTGCGCGTGGCCGGCGGCGCCCAACCCGACGCCGTAGCGCCCGACCCCTTCATCCAGCAGAACGTGACCGACCCGGTGGCGGCCTACGTGGCCGGCCTGGCCCAAACCGTCATCGGTCAGAGCGAGGTGGCGCTGGAGGGCCGGCGGCCGCAGATCCGCAACCAGGAGACGAACCTGGGCAACCTGTTCGCCGATGCCATCCTCTGGCAGGCGCGGCAACAGGCGGCCCAGTTCGGTGCGCCCATGCCCGACGTGGCCCTGCAGAACGGCGGCGGGATCCGCAACAACAGCCTCATCCCGCCCGGTCCCATCACCGAGCTGAACACCTTCCAGATCGCCGCCTTCCTCAACTTCGTCACCATCGTCGAGTCCATGACGCCCCAGCAGCTTAAGGACACCCTCGAAAACGGCTACTCGCGCGTGGTCTTTGCCGACGGGCGCTTTGCCCACATCGCCGGCATGCGGGTCGAGGTGGACTTGAACCGCCAGGGCATGGTCATTGACGCCCAGGGCAACCTGGTGACGCCGGGCGAGCGGGTACGTCGGGTGGTGCTGGACGACGGCACCGTCATCATCGAGGACGGCCAGATCGCGCCGACGGCGCGCAACGTCCATCTGGCGACGATTGACTTCCTGGTGGCCCAGCGCGGAGACCAGTACATCTTCTGGCCGTCCACCTACCACCGGCTGGGTGCGACCTACCAGCAGGCCCTGCGCGACTACATCCGCATCGGTCTGGGCGGTCAGATCACGGCGGCCCAATACCCCGAAGGCGGCGAGGGTCGCATCCGTTATATCAACCAGCCCTGACACCATGGGAACGAAGGACGAACGACGGATGACGAAGCCGCGTTCGTCCTTCGTCTTCCCTCTCGCCAATTGGCCGAAAACCGGACGAAGGACGAACGACGGATGACGAAGCCGCGTTCGTCCTTCGTGCTACAAAAACTTCGCCTTGACGCTTTCGTTACCGGTTACCCGTTACCGAAACATGCCTCCTGCCCTCTCCACCATGTGGATGCAACATCGCAGCGACCGGGTCCTCGCCTGGTGGGAAACGGTTCGCCAGCTGGGCTTCACCCGCATCGAACTCAGCTCCATCCTCACGGTGGACATGATGGAAGGGGTGCGACCCGGCGATCCGCCTGTCAGCAGCATCCATTTCCCGGTCCCCGCCGTGAAGCATCTCGAAGCCCGGCGCAGCCCCGATGAGTTGCTGAGCAGTCCGAATGAGGACCTGCGCCGTTGGGCCGTGGAGGAAGGTCGGCGTACCCTGGACCTGGCTGCTGAGCTGGGTGCGCAGGCCATGTGTGTCCATCTCGGCCAGGTGCACGTCCTCCGGCATCTCGAATGGGTGGTGTATCAGCGCCATGCCGGCGGTTACCGGGGTACACCGGCCTATCGGCAAGCCTTGGACCGCTTGCTGGCCGCCCGTCAGGAGGCGGCCGAACCCCATTTTACCGCGGCGCGGCGTTCGCTGGCCGAGCTGGCCCGTCATGCCGAGGCCGTCGGCGTGCGTCTGGGGATCGAAACCCGGCTGCATGTGTACGAAATCCCCAATCGGGAGGAGGCCGAACGACTGCTGGCCGAACACGACCCGGCCGTGGTGGGGCTGTGGTACGATTGCGGCCATGTCCAGGTGCAGGCCAACCTCGGTCTGGATGCGCCAGCCGCGTGGCTGGAGAGCCTGGGACCGCGCATCGTGGCCACCCATCTGCACGATGTGCGCGGATTGCGCGACCATCTACTCCCGCGGCCGGGCGGCGACGTGGATTTCGCCTTGCTGACCGCCCATCTGCCGGCTACGGCGCTGCGGGTGTGCGAGTTCGACTGGTATTTTGAACCGGAAGAAGTCGTGGCGGCCGTGTCCTATCTCTGTCTCTTATACACATCTG
>JAOADB010000032.1 GCA_026417535.1 Caldilineales bacterium | reverse complement strand
GGAGTGACCATGACACGCGTGCTCATCATCGGCGGCGGCATCATCGGCGTCGCCAGCGCCTACTTCCTGGCCGAGGCCGGCTTTGCGGTGGTGGTGCTGGAACGGGGGCCGACCCTGGGCGGCCTGACCACGGCGGCCTCGTTGCAGGCCGTGCGTGCCCAGTTCCATGACCCGGTCAACATCGCCTTCATGAAGGCCAGCCTGGCCTTCTATGCCGAATTTGCCCAACGGCTGGAGCTGCCCGATCACGATATCGGCTTTCACCAACAGGGCTATCTCTTCGTCACCGCCGACGAGACGGCCGTGCCCGCCCTTCAGGCCCGCGTAGCCTTTCAACACCGCCACGGTCTCACCGATGTCGAGTTCCTGGCCGGCGAGGAGCTGCACCGCCGTTTCCCCTATTTGGCGCCGACGGCGCTGGCGGCGACGTTCCGGCAAGGCGACGGCTGGCTCTCGGCCCACGAGGCGCTGCTGGGCTTCCGCCAGGCCGCGCGGCGTCGGGGCGCCGAGTTCCGCCTGCGGGCCGAGGTGACGGGTTTCCTCCGCCAGGGAGAGCGCGTCGTGGGCGTGCAGTTGGGTGAGGAGCCCCTGGGGGCCGATGCCGTCGTCATTGCCGCTGGGCCTTTCAGCGGCGTCGTGGCCGAATGGGCCGGGGTTCAGCTGCCGCTGACGACGGTGCGCCGACATCGCCTGGTCATCGGCGAGCATCCCCTCATCCCCGGCTGGGCGCCGATGACCATTGACCAGGATACGGGCGCGCACTGGCGGCCCGAAGGCCCCGGCGCGGCGCTGGCCTGGGCCGAACCGGAACCGCCGTCGCCGCCGAGCTTCGAGGTGACGCCCGACCCGAACTTCCCCTTCCGGGTGCTGGAGGGAGTCAGCCGATTGTGCCCCTTCTGGGAGGAGGTGGCTGCCACCTTGCCGCGACGCCAGGTCTTCCTCCATGCCGGTCAGTACACGCTGACGCCCGACCACAACCCGCTCATCGGGCCGGTACNGGGGGTCGAAGGGTTGTGGATCAACAGCGGCTATAGCGGGCACGGCGTTATGGCCACGCCGGCAGGCGCACAGCTGCTGGCCGACCTGATGGCCGGCAGGCGTCCCCTCGCCGATAATCCCTTTGCGCCCGACCGGGCGTTTCCGGAGCACGAAGAGGGCGAGAAGATGGTGATCTGAGGGGAGTTTAGGGGGAGTTTAGGGGAGTTTAGGGGAGCTGGGGGGAGCTGGGGGGAGCTTAATACGTCTTCCGTCGTTCGTCCTTCGTCCGGTCATCGGCCGAGATTCGGACGATAGACGATGGACGATAGCCGATGGCCCTTCGTCCTCCGTCATTCGTCCTTCGTCCTGGGATGGACCCCTGTCGGAAGCTGGCTCATCATCGCCATCGGCCTGAACAGTTACCAAATTTAATCTCCAACTAAGTGATGAAGATCATATAACGCCGATTCTCATCATGCTATAATCCTGAATGCCTTCCTGAAAATCAGGCTAAGACCGGGTGCGCGGGAATGGAGTGCGCCTTCGCTCCGGTTGCGGCCGAGTCCTCCCGACATCATCGTCGTCCGCCGCTTTTTCATTGCATGAAGGAGGAACCCGAGCAGATGAGAACCCGTTACTTTGTGCCTCTCTTACTCTTGTTAGTCGCCGTGGGGCTTCTGGCGACCGGCGGTCAGGCAGCAGCATCCACTATCCCACCCCTGCTGCGCTGCGAGGCGCAAGGGCCAGTCGAGCCGCTCGATGCCCACACCCTGTACATGCCGCGCCAGGTCTCGGTCTGCGGCAATCCGGTGGTGCGGGCGATACCGTTCCAGGATGCCTGGGCGTTTTCGGGGCATAACGATGTGATGTCCCGATCGTTCCGCTACTGGGATGCCGCCGGCTCGATCCCCGTGGCCTGCGCCAAGTGCCATAGCTCCATTGGCTACCTGGACTTCCTGGGCGCCGACGGCAGCGCACCGGGCGTCGTGGATCGTCCTTCGCCCTTGGGCACAACGGTGGACTGTGTGGCCTGCCACAACCACGTCACCCTGACCAAGACGAGCGTGACCTTCCCCTCCGGCATCACCATTGCCGACCTGGGCGATGAGTCCCGCTGCATGGAGTGCCATCAGGGGCGCCAGTCGGGGCCGCAGGTGGAAACCTATCTGGCCGGCCGGGGTCTGACGAACGAGCCCGATCGGGTGGATCCCGCCGTGACCTTCCTGAACATCCACTACTACGCGGCGGCGGCCACCCAGTACGGCACGATGGTCAAGGGTGGTTATGAGTATCCCGGCAAGCGCTACGACTCCCGCTATGCCCATGTCGAGGGCTATAACACCTGCTATAGCTGCCACGACATGCATACCCTGCGGATCAACTTCGCCGAATGCGCTACCTGCCATCCCGGCGTGAACAGCAGCGCCGATGTGGCCCGCATCCGCATGGCGGGGTCGCTGGCCGACTACGACGGCGACGGCAATACGACCGAGGGCATCGGCGAGGAGATCGCCGGGCTGCAGTCGTTGCTCTATACGGCCATCCGGCGCTATGCCGAGCAGGTCAGCGGAAAGCCCATCGTCTATGACCCCGAGACCCATCCCTACTTCTTCAATGACACGAACAACAACGGCCAGGTCGATCCGGGCGAGAACACGGCAGCCAACCGCTACAACGCCTTTACGGCCCGGTTGCTAAAGGCCGCCTTCAACTATCAGGTCTCGAAGAAGGATCCGGGCACCTTTGTCCATGGCGGCAAGTACATCATCCAGCTGCTCCACGACTCCATCGCCGACCTGAACACCCGCATCAACCCGCCGGTGAACATGGCCAATGCCCGCCGGGACGACCCCGGTCACTTCGCCGGCTCGATGACGGCCTTCCGCTATTGGGATAGCACCGGGACGGTACCCGGCGCCTGCAGCCGCTGCCACACGGCCGAGGGCGTGCCCTTCTTCCTGCGGGAAGGGGTCAACATCTCCGCCAAGCCGTCGAACGGGCTGATGTGCTCGACCTGCCACAGCGACCTGCGCACCTGGGCCCGCTACACGGTCAACCAGGTCACCTTCCCCAGCGGCGCCACGGTCTCGCTGGCCGACCGCGACAACAACCTGTGTCTGCTGTGCCACCAGGGCCGCTCCTCGACAGTGCAGGTCAACACGGCGATTGCCGGCCTGCCGGTGGATGGGGTGAGCGCCGCCCTGCGCTTCCTGAACATCCACTACTTCTCGGCCGGGGCCACGCTGTTCGGCAGCGAGGTCAGGGGCATCTACCAGTACGAGGGTCTGACCTATCGCGGCCGCTTCACCCACGTACCGACTTATGACTCCTGCGTCGAGTGCCACAGCACCCACGCGCTGGAGGTGGAGTTCCGCGAGTGCCGGACCTGCCATCCCAACGTCAATTCGCCGGCCGACCTGCGCAACATCCGCTTCCCCACCAGTCCCTCTGACTACGACGGCGACGGCAACACGACCGAGGGCATCTACTACGAAGGCGAGACGATGGCCGCCAAGCTGTATGACGGCATCCGGCTCTATGCCCAGCAAGTCGCCGGTCGCTGCATCGTCTACGACGCCAACGCCTTCCCGTACTACTTCCTGGATGCGAACTGCAACGGCGTGAAGGATCCCGACGAAACCACCGCCTTCAATGCCTGGACGCCGCGGTTGCTGCGGGCGGCCTACAACTACCAGTACTGGAAGAAGGATCCGGGTGGCTTCGCCCACAATCCCAAGTACCTCCTGCAGGCGCTCTACGACAGCATCTTCGACCTGAAGCAGGCGGTCGCCATCGACACCACGGGCATGGTGCGACCGTAACCACCCCGCTTCGTCCAAAGGCACTCCGGCCGGGCGCTCTCGTCAGAGGGCGCCCGGTTTCGTTTGGCCCGTTTCCGTCGTTCGTTTTTCGTCTCGGCTTTCGGCCTTTTCCAGGACGAAGGACAAAAATTCGGCTTTCGGCGTTCGTCCCGTTCTTGGGCCGAGAGCGGAAACGGAAGTCCCTACGCCGGAACCTGTGCTACACTGTCTTCAAAACCATCCCTTTTTCTCACCCGCTTCTCCGAACATGAGCGTTGAAGCCCCCTACCC
>JAOADB010000322.1 GCA_026417535.1 Caldilineales bacterium | reverse complement strand
CTTCCCTTCCCGCCATTGGCCGCTCGCCAGGACGACGGACGAAAGACGGAGGACGAAGAAAAGTCGTCCTCCGTCCTAGTATGATAGATACACCGGCATGGTATACCGTATCCGTACGAGGTCTGCCAAGACCGTGACGAAGGACAAGGTAGCCATGCCGGTTCGTTAGCCAATGCCACCGGCCTCGATTTGGCTTTCCCGTTCTCTGGCGGGATTCCAATCGTTCTCGCCCGGAGGGCAAGAAGCCGGCATCCCATAGGGCTTCGGCGGCGACCCTCCTCTGACCCCGTGGGTTTCGCCCGGCCAGCGGCGAAACCTCGCAGGGAGGCGAGGGGGACGCTTGCCTTGTCAGGGCCTAAGGGCCAAGGCTGGCCCGCTGCCCCCGCTCGCTCGGATAAAGGTCGGTGCGGTATACCGTGCTTGGTCGTCCCAGGTCGTTGGAGACCGAGACGAAGTTCGTTGTGGAGGTAGCCGTACCGTGAGCAAGCCGACGGAGACCCGATGGAGACCGAACAGTTGCGAGAGCCTGCGAGCTCGTATCCTGTGCTAGGAAGGTGTGAGTCGGCCGTCTTCGCCGGATTGTTAGCCCTTGGTCCCTTCGTTGCCTGTGTCAGGAGGTTCGTATGATCGTGGGTATTGATGTCAGCAAGCAAGCGTTGGAGGTCGCCTACGGCGACGGCAAAGATGCGGTGGTCGAACACGTCCCCTACACGGAGGCGGACGTCACGGCGTTGGTACACCGCCTGCAAAGCCTGCAGCCCCAGCAGATTGTGGTGGAGGCCACGGGCGGCCTGGAACGGCGGCTGGTGGAGGCGTGCCGGTGGGCCAAGCTGCCCATCCTGCAAGTGCAGCCGGCCAAGGTGCGCGCCCTGGCCATGGCCGAAGGCCGGCGAGCCAAGACCGACCGCAGCGATGCCCGGCTGTTGGCCCACTACGGCCGCCTCGTGTGCTCCCAACCCTCCCCCACTCCCACCCCCCAACAGCAAAAGCTCAAGGACTTGCTCCGCCGCCGCCAGCAGTTGGAGGACATCCGCACCGCCGAACGCAATCGGCTGGGCACCGCCAGCCCTCACGTCCGCAACCACATCCAGCGCCACCTGAAGTGGCTGGAGGAGGAAATCAAAAACCTCGAAGCGGAGATGGAGTCCGTGCTCCGCGAACAGACCTCGTTGTGGCGCCAGTATCAACTCCTCCTCAGTGTCCCCGGTATCGGCCCCCTCACCGCCATCGCCTTCCTCAGCCATATCCCTGCTCCCACCGCCTACTCCGCCAAACAATTGGCCAGTTTTGTCGGTCTGGCCCCTCACCCCCGCCAAAGTGGCACCAAGGACAAAAAACGCCACATCATTGGCGGTTGCCAGGAGGTCCGCAACATCCTCTACATGGCCACCTTGAACGCTACCCGCTTCAATCCCGTCATCCGCACCTTCTATCAGCGCCTCCGCCAGGCCGGCAAACCCGCCAAGGTGGCCCTTGTCGCCGCCATGCGCAAATTGCTTACCATCCTTCACGCCATCCTCAAACACGATACCCCCTGGAATACGGCTCTTCATACTAGCACCCCTTGACTTGAATCACAGTTGCTTCGTCGTTCGTCCTTTGTCCTGGCCATCGTCCAACCCCGATTACCAGTTACCAATCACCAGTTATCAGTTACCCTTTCCCGGAGCCCCACTCATGACCGTAACCCATTCCCCTGTTCTCGACCTCGATAGCCTGGTGGCCGAAGCCCAAACCGTACACGAGCGGTTGGAGGCGTTATGGGCCGATGAGGGCGTGGACCAGCTGCAGATTTTCCTCGATCCGAAAACCTACGCCGTGCTGGCCGAGATCAAGGCTGTCAGCATGGCCTTCATCGCCCGGGTGGCCGGTCTGCGTACCGGCGGTTGAACAGGCTCATGTTTGCCGACGAGGCGACGATCTGGGTCAAGGCTGGTGACGGCGGCAACGGCGCCGTGGCCTTTCGTCGCGAGAAGTACGTGCCGCGAGGCGGCCCAGCCGGCGGCAACGGGGGCAAGGGCGGGGATGTCTATCTCGTGGCCAGCCCCCATCACAACACCCTGTACCACTTCCGACAGGCCATGCACTTCAAGGCCGGTCGGGGCGAACACGGGGGCGGATTCAACAAGCAAGGCGCCCAGGGCGAAGACTGCGAGATCCCCGTGCCGCCAGGCACCGTGGTCTACGATGCCGATACCGGCACGTATCTGGGCGAGCTGTTGCAGCCCGGCGACCGGTTGCTCGTGGCCCGCGGGGGCCGCGGCGGTCGTGGGAACGCGGCCTTCCGCTCGCCGACCTATCAGACCCCGCGTTTTGCCGAAAAGGGCGAGCCCGGCGAAGAGCGGCGGTTGCGGCTGGAACTCAAACTCATCGCCGACGTGGGCATCGTCGGCGTGCCCAACGCCGGCAAGAGCACCCTCCTGGCGGCGGTCACACGCGCCCGGCCCAAGATTGCCGATTATCCCTTCACCACCCTGGAACCCAACCTGGGCGTGGCCGTCGTCGGTGACCGCGACATCGTCCTGGCCGACATTCCCGGCCTGATCGAGGGCGCTCACGCCGGCGCCGGCCTGGGCCTGAACTTCCTGCGCCACATCGAACGCACACGGCTGCTCATCCATCTGCTCAACGGCCTCAGCCCCGACCCGCTGGGCGATTACGAGGTCATCAACCAGGAGCTGGAGCTGTTCAAGCCCTACCTGGCCGCCAAGCCTCAGATCGTCGCCTTCAACAAAATGGACCTGCCCGAAGTGCGCGCCCGTTGGCCGGAAGTGCGCCGTGCCTTTGCCCAACGGGATATCGAGGTCATGCCCATCAGCGCGGCTACAGGCGAGAATACCCGCGCCTTGCTCGAACGCGTGGCCGCGCGGCTGGCCGAGTTGCCGCCGCCGGAGCCTCTGCCGCATCCGCTGCCGGTCCTGCAACCGGTGGACGAGGACGCCTTCACCATCGAGCGGACGCCGGACGGGTGGCTCGTGCGCGGCCGGCGCATCGAGCGCGTGGCGGCCATGACGAACTGGAACTACTACGAGGCCGTTGCCCGGTTTCAACGCATCCTGGAGGCGATGGGCATCCGGCAGGCCCTGGAGGCAGCCGGCGTTCAGGAGGGCGATACGGTCATCATCGGCCCTGTGGAACTCGAATGGCGCCAGGATTATGCTTTTTGACTCCTCCGGGTCCCCATCCCTTGCAACGAGCATCCCATGACACACCGTATCGGCCTGTTAGGTGGCACCTTCGACCCCATCCACCTGGGCCATCTCATCCTGGCGGAGACGGCCCGTGATACGC
>JAOADB010000321.1 GCA_026417535.1 Caldilineales bacterium | reverse complement strand
GGCGAGATGCGACGTCATCACCCGGACGAGAGCGGCCTCCAGCGCAGCGTTCGGGTTGCAGCGCAATGGCCTCGCCGTTCGCAACCCCCGGATTGACAGCTCCCCCGAGCTCCCCCAGCACGTCCTTCCGGATGGCATCCGGAGCTACAGCTCCCCCAAGCTCCCCCAGCACGTCCTTCCGGATGGCATCCGGAGCTACAGCTCATCGCCACTGCGCCAGGGCCTGGGGCACGAAGCGGGCGATGTCCCCGGCCAGCAACGTTGGACCCCGGCTCTGCGCAGCCAGCCGGCCGGCCAAGGCGTGGAGATACACCCCCACCTGCGCCGCGGCCCACGGCTCCAACCCCTGGGCCAGCAACGCCACCAGGATGCCCGCCAGCACATCGCCCGAACCGGCCGTGGCTAGGGCGGCATTGGCAAAAGGACTGATGGCCAGCCGGCCGTCAGGGTGGGCGATGACCGTGTGCGCACCCTTGAGCACCACGATCTGCCCCCACGACCCGGCAAAACGGCGGGCAACGGCCCAACGGTCGGCGTTGACTGCCGCCGTGCTCAGCCCGGTCAGCCGGGCCATCTCGCCGGGATGGGGGGTGAGGATGCTCAAGGGGGGCAGAGCAGCCGGACTCAGGCCGAGCTGAGCCAGGGCATTGAGGGCATCGGCATCCACCACCAAGGGCGGCAAGGGACTCGTCCGGCCGGTCAGAAAAGCACGCACGAAGGCCACCGTTTCGGGGTCAGTGCTCAGCCCCGGCCCCACCAGCAGCGCATCGTGGCCGGGCAGGATGTCCTCCAGCACCTTTGCGGCGGCCGGCGCCAGGGCCGTGGCCGCATCCGGCGGGGTGCCCGGCAGGGCCGTGTGTACCGGCTCTGCGAGTCGCGCCGCCACGGTGTGACCCACGAGAGGAATGGCTGCAAGGTGGACGAGGCCGGCGCCGGCCGCGTAGGCTGCCTGACAGGCGATGGCCGCCGCGCCGGGGAAACGGCCGCTGCCGGCCACGATGAGCGCCCGACCAAAGGTGCCCTTATGGGCCAGGGGCGAACGGGCCGGCAACCACCCCGCCAGCTCGGCGCCGGTGAGCAGGTCGGGCGCCGAGTCGGGCGCCAGGCGGCGGTCAATGCCGATCTCGGCCACGATGAGGCGGCCGCAAAAGGCGGCCCCCGGCGCCAGGAAATGACCGACCTTGGGCAGGGCAAAGGTCACGGTCAGGTCGGCCGGCAGCGCCAGCGGGTCAATGGCGCCGGTGTCGCAGTTCAGCCCGCTGGGACAATCGCAGGCCACGATGAGCGGCCGGTCGGCGGGCTGCGGCCGGGTCGGGTCCAGCCGCAGGGGCAGCTGCTCCCGGCGGCGCTTCAGGCTCGCATGGACGGCTTCGAGCAGGGTTGCCAGTGACCCGCCGATGGGCCGCACGTTGCCGGTGCCCAGGAGGGCGTCCACGATGACGGCCGCTTCGCTCGTCAGGGCCTGCAGGCGCTCATGGCCGGGGTCGGCCTCGGCCCACAGCGGTTCGCGCACGGCCGCCACGAGGGGATCGTCCGCCTCTTTTCGTTTCCAGATGTAGGCCGCCACGCGGTGGCCGGCCTCCTGCAGGCGGGCGCAGGCCACCAGGCCATCGCCGCCGTTGTTGCCAGGGCCGATCAGGGCCAGGATAAGCCCTCCTGCAGGTGCGTGTTCGGCCACGACTGCGGCCAGCGCGCCTCCGGCCGCGGCCATCATCTGGTCATAACCGAATCCGGACGCAGCGGTCGCCCTCTCCATGGCGACCATCTCGGCAACCGTCACGATTTTCATGGGACGAGCGAACCTGTTTGACTCAGCGCTTTCGATTCCAAACGGGTCTTCTACCGGCCAGTGGACCGAGAACGGGACGAAGGACGGACGGATGACGAAACGCGCCATCTCCCCAAGCTCCATTAGCTCCTCCCGTTTGGCCTCGCCTCCCTGTGCCGAAGGGACCATAAGGCCAGGCCGAACCCGACGAGAAGCACAGTCAGCAACACGATCAGGCCGTAACTGAGGGGGATGCCGGTGCCGGCGGCCTGACCGATGGGGTTGAGAGGATGGCGCACGAGCGCCGCCTGCCGGTTGAGGAAGAGCACGGTGAGGCTAAAGAGCAGCTGGGTGACGGCGGTCAGCCGCGGAGAACGCACCCAATGCGTCAGCGCCGTCACGACCAGACCAACGCCGAGAACCCGCAGGGTGAGCTGGGTGCGGGGTTCGGCCCAATCCACCCAAACGCCCCAGGTCAGTCGCGCCGGCGGTAGCGAGAGCAGAAAACCCAGCAGCCACAGGACCAGCGCCGCTCCGCCCATGACGCTCACCCACGGATACAGGCGTCGATAGCCGGCCAGAAACAGCCCGGCGACCACGGCCGTGACCAGAAACAGCAGCAGCGCCGCCTGGGTAAGCGCCGCATGGGCATAAACCCAACGAACGACCCCGCCCAAGGTGCGTTCGGGCGGCGCCGTCAGCAGCGCGACCAGCCAGGCCAAGCCCAGTAACGGTAGCAGGCGTACCACCGCGGTTCGTGTCATGGTCGCGATTGTACTCCGTCAACGGCCGCGATACGAAACCACGAATTGGACGATAGACGATGGCGCTTTCGTCTTTCGTCCTGGGTTGTGGTCGAGGACCGGGGGCGATTTACCCGCGCCCGCTCAGGTCCACGTGCGCCGGTCCACGATGAGACCGGCCTTGTCGTCAATGGCGTCGGCCGCCACCCATTCGATGTGGTCGAGCCGTACCCGGCAGGCCGCCTGCACGGCCTGGCGCAGGGCCTGTTCCAGCGCCGGGCGGTCGGCCTCCTCCCCGGCCGCGACCCGCAGGGTGAACTCGTCCCGGTATTCGGGCCGGGTGACGACACCCTGAAACCGGGTCACGCCCGGCACCTGGCCCACGGCAAAGCGCAGCTGATTCGGGTGCACGAACATCCCGCGCACCTTGACGGCATCGCCCACGCGGCCCACCAGGATGATCGAGCGGTCGCCCTGCCGACTTTGGCCCGGCGCCGGGTCTATCAGCATGGCCAGGTCACCCGTGCCCAGGCGGATGAGCGGATAGGTCTCATCGAAGGTGGTCCCCACGACCTCGCCCGTCTCGCCCGGCGCCACCGACTGCCCCGTCTCGGGATTGACCACCTGGACGATGCCCGTCTCCAGCAGCCGCATGGCCAGACCCCCTTCGGTGTTGTAGGCCAGAAAGCCGAGCTCGGCCGTGCCGTAGGCATTGGTCACCCGCAGGCCGTAACGTTCGACAAAGACCTGGCGCATGGCTGTCTCTTATACACATCT
>JAOADB010000320.1 GCA_026417535.1 Caldilineales bacterium | reverse complement strand
GGCCGCCCCTCGCGCGACGCGTGGCGCCAACCGCCGCCTCCGACGCCGGATAACGCCAACGCCGACAACGCCATTGCACACCTTTCGGCCCGATACCCTTTTCGCAAACGTCCGCACTCGGTTCCGACCGCCCGCGCCGCCTGCGACCGGGCCGGTTTTTCGCCAGCGCGCCATTTGCGCAGAGACAGACGTCGGTGCGACACTATGGCGTCAAAAGTTACCTTTCTTCGTAACGACTCAGCCCATGGCCTTACGTTCCGGATCGGTCTTCCTTTCCCGCCATCGCCCTCTCGCTAGGACAATGGACGGAAGATGGAGAGCGAGCTACCATCTTGCGCTACATTTCAAATCTCACACAAAGTGGATTGTGCTATGAATATGCAAACGGCTCACATTTCCGGTATTACCGGCGATTTCTTACGCAAAGAGCGTAATCCCCTCGATGCCATTTTTGCGCCCCGTACTGTGGCCCTCATCGGGGCCACCGAGCGGGAGGGCAGCGTGGGTCGCACCATCCTCTGGAATCTGTTGAGCAATCCCTTCGGCGGCACCATCTTTCCCATCAACCCCAAACGACCCAACATCCTGGGCATCAAGACCTATCCCAGCATTGCCGAAGTGCCCGATCCGGTGGATTTGGCCATCATCGTCACGCCGGCGCCTACCGTTCCCGGCATCATCGGCGAGTGTGTGGAGGCCGGAGTGCCGGGCGCCATCATCATCTCGGCCGGTTTCAAAGAGACCGGCCCCGAAGGCGCCCGCCTGGAAGAGGAGATCCTGGCCCAAGCCCGTCGGGGGCGCATGCGTATCATCGGCCCGAACTGTCTGGGCGTGATGAGCCCGGTCACAGGACTGAATGCGACCTTTGCCGCCAGTATGGCCGACCGTGGCCATATCGCCTTCATCAGTCAGAGCGGCGCCCTGTGCACGGCCGTGCTCGATTGGAGCTACCGGGAGCATGTCGGGTTCAGCCACTTCGTCTCCATCGGCTCGATGCTCGATGTGGGTTGGGGCGACCTGATCGCCTATTTGGGCGATGATCCGGAGACTCACGCCATCGTCATCTACATGGAGACGGTGGGCAATGCCCGCGCCTTTCTCTCGGCCGCGCGTGAGGTGGCCCTCAACAAGCCCATCATCGTCATCAAGGCCGGTCGCACGGCGGCGGCAGCCAAGGCCGCGGCTTCGCACACCGGTTCGCTGGCCGGCAGTGACGCCGTGCTCGATGCCGCCTTTCGGCGTGTGGGCGTGCTGCGGGTGGATACCATCGCCGAGCTGTTCGACATGGCCGAGGTGTTGGCCAAGCAACCGCGGCCCAAAGGCCGCCGGCTGACGCTGTTGACGAATGCCGGCGGACCGGGCGTGTTGGCCACCGATGCGCTCATCCGCGGGGGCGGCGAGCTGGCCGAACTCGGCGCCGAGACGATGGCCGCCCTCGACGCGTTTTTGCCGGCGGCCTGGAGCCACAACAATCCTGTGGATGTGTTGGGCGACGCCGACCCGCAACGCTACGCCAAGGCCCTCGATGTCCTGGCCCGTGACCCCAACACCGACGGCCTGCTCGTGATTTTGACTCCCCAGGCGATGACCGACCCCACGGAGACGGCCCGGCAGCTCGTCGGTTATGCCCGTCTGATGAGCGGCGATCACGAACCCAAGCCGCTGTTGGCCAGCTGGATGGGGGGCGACAAGGTGGCCGAGGGGGAGCTCATTCTCAACCGCGCCGACATTCCCACTTATCCCTTCCCCGATACGGCAGCCCAGGTGTTCAACTACATGTGGCAATTTGCCGAGAACCTGCGCGCCCTCTACGAGACCCCCGTGGCCTCGACCGACCCGGCCCGCTATGCCGACAAGCAGATCGAGGCGGCGGCCCTGCTGCGGGCGGCGCGGGAACAGGGCCGCACCCTGCTCACCGAGGCCGAGTCGAAGCAGATTTTGGCCCTTTACGGCATCCCCACGGTCGAAACCCGTATCGCCACCACGGCCGATGAAGCGGTGGCGGCGGCCGAGGCTATCGGGTATCCGGTGGTGGTCAAGTTGCACTCCTTTACCATCACCCACAAGACGGATGTAGGCGGGGTGCGGCTCAATCTGGCCGATGCCGACGCCGTGCGCGCGGCCTTTGCCGCCATCGCCGCGGCCGTGCCTCCGGAGGCTTTCCAGGGTGTGACGGTGCAGCCGATGGTCAAATTGGACGGTTACGAGCTGATCCTGGGCAGCAGCATAGACGCCCAATTCGGCCCCGTCTTGCTGTTCGGCGCTGGCGGGCAATTGGTCGAGGTGTTCAAGGACAGTGCGCTGGGGTTACCGCCGCTGACGACGACGCTGGCGCGGCGGATGATCGAACGTACCCGGATTGCCACGGCCCTCAAAGGCGTGCGCGGCCGGGCGCCGATTGACCAGATCGAACTGGAGAAGCTCCTAGTGCGTTTCAGTCAGCTGGTCGTCGAACAGCCCCTCATCGCCGAAATTGACATCAACCCGCTTCTGGCCTCGCCCGAGCGTCTGCTGGCCCTCGATGCGCGCATCGTGCTCCATCCGCCCGAACTGGCTGAGGAGCACCTGCCCAAGCCGGCTATCCGGCCCTATCCCACCCATTACATCTCCACTTGGACCTTGCCGACCACGGGTGAAACCCTGGTCTTCCGACCGATCCGGGCCGAGGATGAACCGCTGATGGTCGAATTCCATCGGCATTTGTCCGAAAAAACGGTTTATCTGCGGTACGAGCGGCCGTTGCGTTTCGAGGAACGGGTGGCTCACGAGCGCCTGGCTCAGATTTGCTTCATTGACTATGACCGCCAGATGGCATTGGTAGCCGAACGGACCGATCCGGCAACCGGTGCGCGCGAGCTGTTGGGCGTGGCCCGGCTGCGCAAGACCGTTGTCGGCGACGAGGCCATTTTTGGTTTGCTCGTCCGGGATGAATACCAGGGCAGCGGTATGGGCACGGCGCTGCTCACGCGGCTGCTGGAAATCGCCCGCCAGGAGGGTATCGCCTGTGTCAGCGCCACCTTCCTGCCCGAAAACGCCGCCATGGCCCGCATTTGCCGCAAGCTCAGCTTCACCCTCATCGAACAGCCCGAACGCGGCCTGGTCTACGCCGAAAAACGCCTGACCTTGGAATAGGACGATGGACGATAGACGATAGACGATGGATGGTCTCCGTCCTCCGTCGTTCGTCCGTCGTCCTGGCCATGGCCCCAAAACGCAGGACGAAGGCCAACAACGACCGTTACAGCCACACCGGTACCGGTGACGTAATTCGCACCGTCTCTGGGACGACCAGGCAGCGGTAGGCCCTGTCTCTTATACACATCT
>JAOADB010000319.1 GCA_026417535.1 Caldilineales bacterium | reverse complement strand
GCGATTACCTCGGTGCCGAACTGCCCGCCCGTCATCACCCACACGACATCGAAAATCTTGAGGGTGAAGATGACGATGGTCGTAGTGACGGTGATGATGGTGCCGCTGATGTAGGGCAGCATGATGCGGAAAAAGACCTGGAGCTCGTTGGCGCCGTCCACCCGCGCAGCCTCCAACAGCTCATCGGGGATGCCCTTGAGCGCGGCCGAGAACAGGACCATCGCAAAGCCGGCCTGCAACCAGACGACAATGATGACGAGGAACAGGTTGTTCCAGGGCGCGATGCCGGTATGGGCCGGCCAGGCCTGCGGCTGACCGCCCAAGGCCACGACGATGGCGTTGAGCAACCCGATCTGCGGCGCCGTCGGCGGTCTGACCTCGTAGATGAAGTTCCAGATCACGCCGGCGCCGACGAAGGAGATGGCCATCGGCAAGAAGATGAACGATTTGGCCACCCGCTCGAAGCGACTGCGGTCGGCCAGCACCGCCACCACCAAGCCAAAGATCACGGTCAGCGGCACGCCGAAGAGAATCCAGAAGAAGAGGTTGTTGCGGAAGGCCTCGCGCATCAACCGGTCGGTGAAAATGGCGACGTAGTTGGCCAAACCCACCCAGTTCGGCGCCAGGGTGGCAAAAAATTCGCCCGGCGCCGTGATGAGCTTGAGCCAGGACACAGCGGGCGGTCCGTCCCGGCCGAAGAGGCTGATCCAGAAGGTGCGGATGGTGGGCAAGGCCAGGTACCAGGTGAGGATGGCCATGGCCGGCCCGACGAAGACGAACGGCAACAGCCGCGCCCGCCAGGCATCGCTCAGGTGTTCCACCAGCCAGTTGAACAGCCAGAACAACAGGGCCACACCCCCCACGCCCCAGATGATGGCCACCACCGTAATCACCCACTTGGGAGCGTCGCCAGCCCGGAGAAAGACAAAGCCGGCATAAAGCACGGCGAAGGCAAGGAGCGGAATGGCCACGACAACGATGAGGCGCAAAATGAACGTCAGGATGCGTGCACCCAAACTGCGCGGGCCTTCCGCCGGTCTGAGCAGGAGTTCCACGGGTCACCCTCCTCTGTGTGATAACTGGAGATTGTAGCTGGTAACGTAACGATTCAGCCCACGGCCTCGCGCTTCGGATGGAGCCCTTCCCCCATTGGCCGCTCGCATGGACGATGGACGAGAGACGCAGAGCAAGATGGCATCCTGCGCTACCTCTGAGTCGTTACCTTCGTCATTCGTCTTCCGCTTGCACGGCGTGGGGCAAGGCAGAAACCGGAACCGATCATCGTCATCGGCCTGAGTCGTCACCTGCTGAGTTGGTAACCGGCGACCGTTTGGCGTTGGTTGTGAATTGGGGCCTACGGAAGACGGAAAAGGAAAGACAGAAGGGAAGAGCGATGGGGCTGCCGCTGCGACGGCAGCCCCATCGTCGGTCTCTCGCATCAGCGTCGCGGCCAGGAGGCGTCAATTTCGCGGAGGACGGTGTCGAGGTCGGCAGCGCCGGAAACCCAATCGGTCATCCCCTTCCAGAACGACCCGGCTCCCACCTCACCCGGCATCAAGTCCGAACCGTCGAAGCGGAAGCTCGTCGCCTGCGCCACCAACTCCGCAATCCCGCGCTCCAGCGGCACACCGTACATGTCCGGCGTCGCCGTCTTGTGCGCCGCCAGCGCACCACCCGTCTCCAACCACCCGCTCGCCGACTGCGGCGTCATGAAGTACTCCATCAACGCCCGCACCTCCGGCCGGTCGTTGAACATCGCCATGATGTCCCCGGCCACCAGGAACGGCTTCCCATACGCCTCGTCAATCGGCGGCAGATAGAAGAAGCTGTAGTCCTTGCCCGCCTCCGCACCCGCCGGGAAGAACGCCGTGATGAAGTTCCCCTGCTTGTGCAGCCAGCACTTCGGCGGCTCCTCGAACATCGGCGCCGGACTGTCGCCAAAGTTCGTGCTCACAATCCGACTCCGCCCCCCGTACACGTACTTGTCCTCAAACCAAATGCTCGCCAACACCTCCGCCGCTCGCTTCACCTCCGGCGAACTGAACGGCAACTCGCCACGCGTCCACTTGTCGTAGTTCTCCAACGACGTCGTCCGCAGCATGATCTCTTCCATCCAGTCCGTCGCCGGCCATCCCGTCGCCGCTCCCGACTCGATGCCGATGCACCATGGCGTGTCCCCATCCGCCACGATCTCGTCCATCAACGCCATCAACTCTTCCCACGTCTGCGGTATCTGGTACCCCGCCTCGTCAAAGTCGTCCTTCGGATCCCACACCAGCCTCTTCCCGTTGACCCGATGGAACACCCCGCCGATCATCGCCTTCCCGTCCGGGCCTGCCATCGTCGTCATGTCTATCCAGCTCTGGTTGTACTGCTGCTGGATGTAGTTCAACGGTATCCACGTCGTCGGATCCACCACCTTCCCCTGCCGCACAAAGTTCGCCAGCAACCCCGGCTGCGGAAAGTCCGCTATGTCCGGCGCATTCCCCGCATCCACCCGGATCGAAATCGAACCCTCGAACTCCTTGTTGCCAATGTAGTTCACCGTGATCCCGGTCAGCTGCGTGAACGCCTCCATGGACTTGTTGAACTTCACCGCATCCGCATCGGCGAACGGCCCGTCCACCGTCACCGTCTTCCCACGGTACTCACCCGCCAAGGCCTTCTCCAAAAACCCACCCGGCATCACGGCAAAGGGCACGGAGGGCATGGGCGCGCTCGGAGGCGTGGTCGCCGCCGGTGCCGGCGTCGGCGTCGGTGCGGTCGTCGGTGTAGGGGCAGGGGTGGCGCGCGCACAGGCCGCCAGGGCAAGGGCGACCAGCGCCACCGTCATGAGCAACATCAGCTTTTTCATGGTTGACTTCTCCTCATCAGAAGTTTCGGAAAGGAAAAAAAAGGGGAAAAACGAGCATCGCTGCGGTGGGTCACAGCAGGATGTAGGAAAAGGACGAAAAGCGTAACCGGACGGCCATCACCTCCTTAATCGAATCGGAGCGTCAATCAGACAAGGGGCGCCGTGGTCTGGCGCAACACCAGGCGGACATCGAGTTGCACACACCGCGGGGGAGCATCGGGCTGGCGGATGACCTCCAACAACAGCTCGACCCCTTCCACGCCGGACGTGAACAGAGGCTGATGGATGGTCGTGAGATGCAGGTACTCGGCGAGGTAGATGTCGTCGTAGCCGATGACGGAAAGGTCGCGGGGCACCTGCAGGCCGGCATCCTGGGCTGCCTGCATCACGCCCACGGCCTGGACATCCTCTGGCGCGAGGACGGCTGGCTCGGCCTGGGCGCCGAGGTGGTCGGCCATCCGCTCATCGAGGAGATGCGCGACATCCCGCAGGAGGCCTGCGTATGACGACCGAACGCCCCACCGGCG
>JAOADB010000318.1 GCA_026417535.1 Caldilineales bacterium | reverse complement strand
AGATGTGTATAAGAGACAGGGGCCATGCCGCTCTGGGAAATCGTGAAGGAGAGAAAAACGCCGATGGCATAGAGCGGGATCAGCGCGGTCACACTGGCGCGGAACACGATGATGAGCAACGAGGCAAAAACGGCCAGGGCGACGATGCCCGTCGAGAAGACGAGCCGGCTCCCCCGGAAGGCCATCTGCCGCGGGAGGAAGCCATCGCCGGCCAGGATGGCGCTGAGCCGGGGGAAATCGGCAAAGGAGGTGTTGGCCGCCATGATCAAGATGACAGTCGTGGCGCTGATGGTCAGCAAGTAGAGCAGCCCCCGGCTCTCGTACACCGTGCGCGCGAGCTGCGAGATGACCGTCTCATCTTCCGAGGGCACGGCCGCGATGGGATTGACCAGGAAGCTGATCCCCAGGAAGAGGGAACCGAGGATCAAGGCCATGACCACCAGGGTGATGCTGGCGTTGCGCCCACGCGGCTGACGAAAGGCCGTGATGCCGTCGGAAATGGCCTCGATGCCGGTCAGCGCCGCCGTGCCGCTGGAAAAGGCATGGAGGATCAAGAACGGCGTGATGGCCGTCACCAGGCCGTGGGTGTGCATTTCGGGTGGGTCGGTCACGGTGTGCAATGTGCCGGTGAAATAGCGAACGATGCCCGTCCCTACCGTCAGGAACATCATGACGACGAAGAAATAGGTCGGGATGGCGAAAATCGTGCCCGATTCCTTGACCCCGCGCAGGTTGACCACCATGATCAGGCCGACAAGGGCCACGGCCAGGATGACACGGTAAGGGGCCAACTCCGGCGCGGCCGAGACGATCTGCGCCACCCCCGATGAGACCGATACGGCGACGGTCAGGATGTAATCGGTGAGCAAGGCCGCACCCGCCACCAAGGCCGGGAACTGGCCCAAATTGTCCCGGGCGACGATGTAGGCGCCGCCGCCGTTCGGATAGGCATTGACCGTCTGCAGATAGGAGAGAGTGACGATGGCCAGCGGGACGACGATGGCCAGCGAAATGGGGAACACGTAGCCCAGGGCGATGGTACCGGCCGCCGCCAGGATGACCATGATCTCCTGGGTGGCATAGGCGGTAGAGGACAGCGCATCGGAGGCAAAAACGGCCAGACCGATCCGTTTGCTGATGGTCTGATGGGGGGCATCGGCCGTGGGCAAAGGCCGACCGATCAGCCATGTGCGCCAAGAGACGGGCGGGCCGGATTTGGCTGGGCGACGGAGGACGGTAGTGCCGCTGAGATTGTCGTGGGAATGCATAGAAACAGGCAACGGAGCCAGAAAACGATGCGCACCGCCATGCGGCGGAGCGCTCCTTTCATTGTATCCGTAAACCCGACGGCGGGCCAAACGGAATAGCACCGAGCGCGCAGGGTAGGTTTGACAGCAACACCCGGCGGATTCTATACTGTTCGTCGGAGCCCCTGTAGCTCAATGGCCAGAGCGGCGGTCTTCGGAACCGTAGGTTGGGGGGTCGAATCCCTCCAGGGGTATGTTCGGTAACCAGTAACTGGTAACTAGTAACTGGTAACTGGTCATGCCTTTGTCTTCCGTCATTCGTCCTTCGTCTGGGTTCTAGGCCCTTTGCCGAGTCGGAAGACGAAAGTCCGAAGGACGAATCTCATCTTCAGGTCTCCATGCCTGCGCGAGCCCGTTACGGGCATTTCAACTGGATTGCGCCCTTCTACGACCGGCTGTTTGCCGGCCTGGATTCCGAGGCGTTGTTCACCCATCTGGCGATGGGACCGGGGATGCGCCTGCTGGACCTAGGCGGGGGAACGGGACGGGTCACGGCCGCTCTGGATACGGGTGAAGCGATCGTCCTGGTCGCCGATCCGGCGCCAGGGATGCTGGCGCAGGCGCGCGCCAAAGGGATGACGGCCGTGCGTGCGCAGGCCGAAGCCCTGCCTTTTGCCACGGCTAGCTTCGACCGTATCCTCGTCGTGGATGCTTTTCACCACTTTGCCGATCAGCCCCTAGCTGCGGCCGAAATGGTTCGTGTGCTCAAACCGGACGGACGGCTACTCATCGCCGAGCCGGACCTGCGCCGTTGGCCGGTCAAGGGGGTTGCCTTGGCCGAAAAACTCCTGCTCATGCAGAGCCGTTTCCACGCGCCCGAAGCCCTGGCTTCCCTGTTCACGGCCGTGGGCGGTCGTCTCCTTGCCATTGTCCGCAACGGCTTCAGCGCCTACGTGGTGCTGACAAAGCGGCCATAACCGCCATGCCTGCAGAGGAACAATGTAGCGCAAGATGGCATCTTGCTCTACGGCGTTTGTCATCGCAGGTGTAGCGCAAGATGGCATCTTGCGCTACGTCTTTCGTCCGTCGTCCTGGTCTTGGGACGATAGCGGGAGCAGGCTTAGCTGCGCTAAAAAAAACACCCTAACAGGCGTTGCCTTTTCGGAGTGAGCAGGAGTACAATACGAGAGACGAGTGGCGTCATAACGGCGTGTCCTCGTTGTCTTTGGGTTTTTTTCGTTCGTGTTGCACCCGGTCCAGGGAGGCGCATCATGTCCGTTATCACCATTTCTCGCCAATACGGCAGTGAAGGGGATTGGATCGCCGCCCAGGTGGCGCAGGCCCTGGGCTATCATTTAGTGGACAAAGCACTCATCGGTCAGTTACTCGCCGAGTACGGCTTGGTCGAATTCGACCGTGAGTACGAGGTCATTCCCACCTTTTGGGAACGCTTCGATGCCCAACGCGAACGCCAGCGCCAGCAAATGACCGATCTCCTCAACCGGGTCATGCAAACGCTGGCCTGGCATGGCCATACCGTCATCCTGGGCCGCAGCGGTTTTGCCGTCCTGCGCCCCTTTGCCGATGTCCTCAATGTCCGGGTGCAGGCGCCGATGGCCACGCGCGTGGCTCGCGTGGCGGCCTGGCAGGGTCTGAGTCCGGCCGAAGCCGAGGCCCTGGTGGTCGAATCCGACCGAGTGCGCGATCGGTTCATCCGCTCGTTCTACGAGACGCGTTGGGACGACGCCGATGCCTTCGACCTGGTGATCGACACGGGCAAAATCAGCGTCGAAATGGCCACGGCCTGGATCGTGCAGGCCGCCAAGGCCCTGGACGAACGACCGGCAACCGACGCGCCCGCAGCCGCAGCCCTGACCGTAGACCCCATCCTGGCCAAAGCGGTGGCCCAGGCGCTGGCCTGTGAGAGATGATTGGTGGGGTCCGTCGTCCATCGTCTTTCCTACCGATGTCGCAACGCCTGACCGTCGGCGATGCCGTCGTCACCATCCTTGCCGTGGGCCGCTTTTATGCCCCGGCAGAGGCGCTTATGGTGGTACCAGAGGCCGAACGCACGGCGGTGCCGACAGC
>JAOADB010000317.1 GCA_026417535.1 Caldilineales bacterium | reverse complement strand
GCCCATGCGCGTCAAGGTCTATGCCACACTGCGTCCCATCGTCGGCAGCGCCGTTGTTCCCGTCCAAACCCCGCCCGGCGCGCCGGTCAAGGCATTGGTGGACGAGCTGATCACCCGCTGGCCCGGTCTCCGGCCGGAGCTAGTTGATGGTGAGGGCCGTTTGCAAAAACGGATCCGTCTGTTCGTCAACGGCAAGGATATCGTCCATCTCGAGGGGATTGAGACGATCATCCCCGAAGGGGCCACCGTTGACATTTTCCCGCCCGTGGGCGGCGGTTGAGGCATGCGCCTTGGGGACGGAGGACGAAACTTTCTCCATCCTTCGTGCGGTCATCGGCCTGGATCGGGGTGGGGTACGAACGCTGAGATGAAAAAGGAAACGGCGGCGTCCGTGTCGGAGCGCCGCCGTTTGTCGGTGGGAATGGGCGAAAGAGAGGCTCAGGCGAGGATGCCCAACTCGCGCAGCTTGCTTTCGGGTACGACGCCGTTGACCCAGCCCCGGAAGGCGTAGTACTCCTCGAGCATCTTGTCCAGCTCGGAGACGCTGCCAAGGGAGCCCTGGCCGTCGGCGGGTTCTACCAGGAAGCGCTTGGGCAGGGAGTCGCTGCCCTCGCGGAAACCGGCCAGGTTGTTGTAGTAGCGCTCCAGGTTGTACACGCGCTCGCCGGCCTTGACCAGGTCATCCGCCGTCATGTGGAGACCGGTGAAGGTGCTGAACTGCTCGGCGAAGTTCTCCAGGCTCTCGGCGAAGGTGGAGAACTTGCACACATCGAGGCAGTCGGTCATGGCGTGCACATTCTGGAAGATGGCCGTGAGCTTGCCCTTGCCCTCCCAGGCCAGACGATCCACCACGTCGGCCGGACCGAGGACGTTGCCGACGACTTCGGCGGCGGGGGTGTAGCCGCGCAGATGGCAGGCCCCGCGGTTGCTGGTGGCGTAGGCAATGCCCATGCCCTTGATGCCGCGCGGGTCATAAGCGGGGATGGCCTGGCCCTTGACCGTCATGGCGATGTCGGGGTCGCCCAAGGCCACGGCGGCACGATAGGTGCCTTCGGCCAGCATATCGCCCACAGGCGAGCTGCGATGGGCGATCTCCTTCATCAGCTCGATCATGCCATCGGCGTCGCCCCAGGCCAGACCGCGGCCGTTGGTCAGCCCCTTCTCGGTGGCCTCCATGTACATCGAGAAGACGTTGCCCATCTCGATGGTGTCCACGCCCATCTCGTTGCACAGGATGATCAGGTAACCGACGGCCGCCGTATCGCCCAGACCGCAGTTGGCGCCCAGGGCCCAGGCCGATTCGTACTCGTAGCTCTCGCCCTTGACCTTGTACTTGCCCTCTTTGATCTCGAATTCCTTCTTGCAGGCGACCGGGCAGGCATGGCAGGTGGGGTCGTCAATCAGAATGTGCTCGCGCACGTACTCGCCCGAGATGGTCTCGGCCTGGGCAAAGGACGTGCTCTTCGAGTTCCGGGTCGGCAGGGCGCCGATGACGTTGACGATGTTCATCAGCACGTTCGTGCCGTAGACCGAAAGACCGCCCTTGCGCGGGGCCGTGACCACGGCTTCGTTCATGAT
The DNA here is from genome assembly GCA_026417535.1 of Caldilineales bacterium. Lineage (GTDB taxonomy): Bacteria > Chloroflexota > Anaerolineae > J102 > J102 > SSF26. Next base: position 1,816 of record JAOADB010000317.1, on the reverse strand, counting down.
GGCGGCCAGAGCCTTGCGGTCGGCCTCCTTGAAAGCGGCCCGATCGGCCGGTTTGGGCTGATTGCGCTTGTCGCCCTTGATGACGATGGCCTTGAGGTTCTTGGAGCCGGCCACGGCGCCGGTGCCGCCCCGACCGGCCGCCCGCTGGTTCTCGTTCATCCAGTTGGCGTAGCGCACGAGATGCTCGCCGGCCGGACCGATGGCCATGACGCTGCAATCTTCGCCGTGCACATCGCGCAAGGCCCGGATCGTCTCGCTGGTGGTCATGCCCCAGAACTCGCTGGCATCGAACAGGCTCACTTCGCCGTTTTCCACATAGGCATAGACCGGCGAGTTGGCCTTGCCCTTGAAGAGCAGGGCATCCAGCCCGGCCCACTTCAGCTTGGCCGCCGTCCAACCGCCCATGTGGCTGTCGGTGACGGTGCCCGTCAGCGGCGACTTCGTGACGACGCACAGCCGGCCGCTCATCTTGACTTCGGTCCCGCTCAAGGGGCCGGTCATCACGCACAGCAGGTTGTCGGGCGAGAACGGTTCGACCTGCGGACCGTTGTCCAACACGTACTTGACGCCCAGGCCGCGAGCGCCGATGTACTTGCGGACATCCTCCTCGTTGAGCGGCTCGTAGCTGACCGTCTCAGTCGTAAGGTCAATGCGGGCAACCCGGTTGTTGTAACCTTTGATAGCCATACTCCTAACTCCTTTGAAGTTGTGGGTGACCTTCGTCGGCGAAGGCCGGGGAGGAAACAACGGAAGGATAAAACAAAAAGCGCTATGTCAGTTCGACATAGCGCTTGAGTAACCGTCAAAAACCCACAAAAGGGCCGCACAACAGAGGGCGATTGCCAGACCTTTTCGCCCGTTTGGCTGGGTCAATGTTTCGATACCGATCCTCCACGCGAGACCGCAACGGTGCGGACGTTGGCCCCTTTATACCACAAAGCGATGGGAGTGTCAAACCCGGCCCCTTCCGAATTGTGCCATATGTGACGAGCATCATACAAAGTGGGCGGGGTTCGTGTCATCATGACACCGACAGCCTGCAACGAATTTGCCTGTTTGGACACAAGCGACTATGCTTGTACCAATTGCAACAATCGCGTTGGTCGGTTAGTGGCCGGCTCGTGCACAACGAGCGCGCAGCGGCCGGCCAACCGGCCTGTTCAGGTTTTGCCTTCTCCCCATTTTCCTCAAAAAGGAGTGTTTCGATCATGACCACACGCGTTGGCATCAACGGTTTCGGGCGGATCGGTCGCCAGGTCTTCAAGGCCATTCGGGACTACTATCCCGGCCAGCTCGAGGTCGTCGCCTTCAACGACATTGGCGACCTGAAGACGATGGCCCATCTGCTCAAGTACGACTCGAACTACGGTCGCTTCAACGGCACGGTGACCGTCGAAGGGGAAGACACCCTGGTTGTGGACGGTAAACCGCTCAAGGTCTTCAAGGAAACCGAACCCAGCAAAATCCCCTGGGGCGACCTGGGGGTCGAGATCGTCATCGAGAGTACGGGTCTGTTCACGGTCAAGAAGGATGGCGTTACCAAGAAGGGTAAACTGGTGCAAGGGGCGGAAAATCACATCACCCGCGGGGGCGCCAAGAAGGTGATCATCTCGGCTCCGGCCGAGGGCGAGGATATCACCATCGTCATGGGGGTCAATGAGCACATGTACGACCCCGCCAATCACCATGTCGTTTCCAACGCCTCGTGCACGACGAACTGTCTGGCACCCGCAGCCAAAGTCGTCCACGATAAGTTCCGCATCGTGCGCGGTCTGATGACCACCATCCACGCCTACACGAACGACCAGCGCATCCT
>JAOADB010000316.1 GCA_026417535.1 Caldilineales bacterium | reverse complement strand
GGGTAGCGGGGACGGGCAGGCGCCGCGTGGCCTGAACGCTCACAGGCCAGAGGGCGAAAACGGTGCCCAGGATCATGACGATCCCGCCGATCCACATCCACAGCATGAGCGGGTTGACGAAAAACTCGAAAGCGGCAAGCTCGCCGTTTTCCTCCCAGCCGTTGAAGACGACGTACACGTCCTCGCGCAGATTCGTGTGCAGGCCGACTTCGGTGGTCGGGCCCATCTCGCGACCCCTGACGGCGTCGTAGAAGTTCATGCGCGGCCGCAGGGTGCCGATGACCTGGCCGTCTTTTTCGATGAGCACGTGGGCGATCATCGAGCTATGGTTCGAGGCCCGTTCCTCCTCCAGCCCGGTGAAGGTGAAGGTGTAACCGGCCAGGGTCGCAGTCTCGTTCAGGCGCAGACTCTGTTTGAGGTTGAACTGGAAGTTCGTCGCGCCCGTGACGGCCACGGCGATGAAAATGACGCCCAGATGGACGATGTACCCGCCGTAGCGGCGCTGATTGCGCACCATGACCTGCCACAGGGCCACGGGCCAGGCTTCGCCGGTGGCTTTGCGACGGGCCCGGGCGCCCCGGTAATACTCCCAAAGCACCGCGCCCAGGGCCAGCGCGCTCACACCCCAGCTCAGGAGCGGCACCCAGCGGCGGGTCACCATCATCGCCAGGAGGACGACCACGGCGATGGCAAAGGCGATGGGCACCGTCAGATTGCGACGCAGCATCTCCGGGGAAGTGCGCCGCCAGCCCAGCAACGGCCCGATGCCCATCAGGGCCAGGATGGCCAGGAAGATGGGGCCATCCACCTTGTTGAAGTAGGGCGCGCTGACCGCGATTTTCGTCTTGGTGATCCCCTCGGAGATGATGGGGAAGATGGTGCCGAACAGGGTGGCGAAGGCCGCCACGACGAAAAGGACGTTGACGTACAGAAAGGCCGATTCGCGGCTGAGGAACGAATCGAGCTCGGCCTCGGATTGCAGCAGGGGCAAGCGCCACCAGAGCAGCGCCAGGAAGCCGGCAAAGGTGAAGACGATGAAGCTCAGGAAAAGGGGGCCGATGTTGGACAGGGCAAAGGCATGGACCGAGTCAATGATGCCGCTGCGGGTGATGAAGGTGCCGATGATGACCAGCCAGAAGCTGAGAAAGGCCAGGACGACGTTCCACACTTTGAGCATGCCCCGCTGCTGCTGGATCATGATGCTGTGGAGAAAGGCCGTGGCCGTCAGCCAGGGGATGAACGAGGCGTTTTCAACCGGGTCCCAGGCCCAAAAACCGCCCCAACCGAGCTCGATGTAGGCCCATTGGCTGCCCATGAGGATGCCCGTGCCCAGGAAAATCCAGGGGATGAGGATCCAGGGTCGCACCTGTTTGACCCACTGATTGTCGAGATGGCCCGACATGAGGCCGGCCACGGCCAGGGCCATCGGCAGCGTGAGGCCCACATAGCCCAGGTACAGAAAGACGGGATGGACGACCATCCAGTAGTTTTGCAGCAGCGGGTTCAGGCCGTTGCCGTCGGCCGGGATGAAGAGCGAGGCGCCTTGCGGCCGGAAGACGGCGCCCTGGGTGGTGCCGTCGGGCATGAGCCACAGCCGGTTGAAGGGATTGGCGGCAAAAACCGTGATCAACAGGAAGAAGAGCTGGACGATGAGCAGCGTCCCAACGATGTAAGGCCCCCGCCGTGGTTGCCGTTTCCATTCGACGGCGACGAACACGACGTTGTAAATGGCCAGGATGAGTCCCCAGAACAGGAGCGAACCGGCCTGACCGCCCCACATGGCCGAAAAGCGGTAGAAGACCGGTAGGTTGCGTTCGCTGTGGCTGGCCACGTACTCGACCGACATGTCGTTGGTCAGCAACAGGTACCACAGGGCCACCGAGGCGACCATTACCAGGCCGGCCGTGGCGTAGAGGGCGTTGCGGCCGCTGGTGGCCAGGGTGAGGTCCCGACGGATGCCGCCGACAAAGCTGGCTGCAATCCCGTAGGCCGCCGTGAGCAAAGCCAGGAGGAGGGCAATGTAGCCGATGTCAATCATGGGGATGATGGTTGAGGGGTGACTGGTAACTGGGTGGTAGATGGATGGGCGTTGTTTGTTGCCGGTTCACGGGTTTGGGCCGAGGGCCGGACAAAGAGGCGCGCGTTATGGCGTGGAGCTCTGCAAAAGGGCTTGGATGCGTTGTTCGAGTTCGGCCGCGGGGATGGGGCCGACGTAGTAGCCCTGGACGAAGCCCTGAGCGTCAATGAAGAAGGTTTCGGGCACGCCCTGGACGTGATAGGCCGTGTAGGCGCGGCTGCCCCTGTCGGGGCCGTTGGGATAGGTCACGCCGAACTCGGTCAGATAGGCGCGGGCGTTGGGTTCCTGGTCGAGATAGTCCAGGCCGATGAACATGACCCGACCCTGGTAGCGGCGCCAGGCCGCCTCGAGATGGGGCTGTTCATCCCGGCACGGCGCGCACCAGCTGGCCCAGAAGTTGAGCACGACGGGCTGCCCCCGGAAATCGGACAGGCGGAAGGTCTGGCCGTCGTAGGCGCTGAGGCCGAAGTTGTAGGTGGTGAAGGTGAAGTCGGGCGCCGCGCCCGACCCGACCCGGCGGCTGGAGGGGTTGAGGACGCCATAGTAGAACACGGCCAGCAGGATCAGGCCGATGACGGCGATGCTGAGCACCAAAAGCAGCCCGCCCGGTCGCAGACGACGGACCGGCGCGGTTTCGCGGGGCACGGCAGACTCATTCATCGGCGACCTCGCGCTCCACACGGGCAAGATAGGGGTCGGCGGTAGTGGCCGACGCGGCCGACGCCGGGGCCGGCTGGGGGCTACGGCGTCGTGTGATGAGCACCGCGGCGGTGATACCGCCGATCAGGAAGAGGATGGGCATGATCCAGGCGATCAGGTTGAACCCCTCACGCGGGGGTTCGCCCAGGACGACCGGGCCGTACAGGTCAATGAACTGGGCCTTGATCTGCTCGGGCGTCTTGCCGGCGGCCAGTTCCTGGTCAATCATCTCGCGCATCTGCTCGCACACCTTCTGCTCGCACACATCCAGCCGGATGCCGTTGCAGATGGGGCACCACAGCTCCTTGAGGAGCTGTTCTTTGGGGTCGCCGCCCTGGGCCAGGACGGGCGTAGCGATGGCCAGAAGCAAAAGAAGGGGAAGCAAACGGCGTAACATAGGCCGAAAATCCGGAACGATCTCGCGAATGTGCCCCGAATTATACCACTCCGTCGCTTGCCTTCTATGCGCAAGCTCATAATTCGGATTAAAAAACGATGAGGAATCGTTTAGCCCCTCGTCCAGGATGGCCCCAGTTTGGCCTCCGCCCCGGATGGGAGCTGATGGAGCGGGGGAGAGGAAGGACGAAGAAAAGTCGCCCTGCGTCTTCCGTCTGCCCGGAATCGAACCCTATCGAAACCCGAAGCCAGCAT
>JAOADB010000315.1 GCA_026417535.1 Caldilineales bacterium | reverse complement strand
GCCGCAGGCGGGGTAAACACCGGGGCAACCGCCGGTGAAGGTGACGGACCCGGCTCCGCTCGGACCGTCGGCCTCGCCTCCGCAGGCGTAGTCCAAGGCGGTAGCGTCGCCTCCTCGACCTCCTCCTCGTCGGCAAGGGCGACTTCCTCCTCCTCGGCCTCAACGTCGGAGGCCGGAGGAACCGGCGTCTCCTCGTCTTCCCAAACGACCTCTGCCTCTTCCGGTTCTGTTTCGACTGGGGTGGTAACCGCCGCCGGCACCGGCCGCGGCCATACGCCAATGGCGCGGGCGATGAGCAGGAGAAAACCGAGGACGACCAGCGCCGCCAGCACCAAGAGCAGCAGGGTCAGCGTGAGCGTGGGCGTCGTCGCCGGGGCCGCCTCCTCTGCGGTCGGAGACGAAACGGTCGGTTGCACCCGCTGGGTACGAACGGCATAGGCGTCCTCAGCCAGACGCCGCAGGCGCAACGCGGTGGTCATATCGCCTTGCGCCTCGGCTTCCAGGCTCAGGCGTCCCAACAGGGTGACCATATCGGCCGGCGGCCAGAACTCCAGTCGTCGCACGGCTGCGTCGAGATCGCCCGTCAGGGCATAGCTCTCGGCCACCAGGCGTAGATAATCGTTGCGATACTCGGCCCGGAGATCGGCAGGCAGAGCCTGGGTCCAACGCACCGGAAACACCACCCAGCCCAAAACGACCAAGCCGATCAGCAGACCGACGACGAACACCAGCACATAGGTCAGGGTGGGGCCAAAATCGCCGAGGGTATCGGTCAACGAACGCAGACGTTGAGAAACGAGAGAAGTCCGCATAGGCGCCTGATGGGGTTACGTGTGATTGCCGTAAGGGTGAGCGTTGGCGACGACGTTGCGCAAATGGTTGAGGGTGACTTGGGTATAGAGCGTGGTCGTTTGCAGGCTCTCGTGGCCCAGCAGCTCCTGCACCACCCGCAGATCGGCGCCGCCTTCGAGCAGATGGGTGGCAAACGAGTGGCGCAGGGTGTGAGGTGTGACCGATGGCGGCAGCCCTACCTGGCGGGCATACTGGTCGAGGATGTGGTTCAGAGTGCGGGCCGAGGCGATGGGGCGACCCAATCGGTTCAGGAGCAAGGCCGCGGGTGGCCGGGAGACCGCCTCGGGATTGGCGGCCAAAAGCTGTGGCCGCCCCACCTCGAGATAGCGCTGCAAGGCCTGCGCCGCCGGCCGACCGATGAGGGCAATGCGTTGTTTGTCGCCCTTACCCCAAACGCGGAGCTGCCGGGCAGCCAAGTCCACATCCTGCACCTTTAGGTTCAGGACTTCACCGCGGCGCAAACCGCCGCTATAGAAGAGCTCGAGGATGGCCCGATCGCGCATGCCCAAGGGTTCTTCGGGATCGGGCGCTTCGAGCAGCTCGAAAACCTGCTCGACGGTGAGATAGTCGGGCAACCGCCGCGGGACGGACGGGACATGGACATGTGCGGCCGGATTGTCGGCCACCACGCCCCGGCGCTGCAAAAAGCGGTAGCACGAACGCAGCTCGTACAACCGCCGCGCCACCGAGGCCGCCTCGTAGCCCTGGCGATGGAGCGAAGCCAGCCAGCTGCGGATGAGCGCGATATCGGTCTGAGCCCACGTGTGCACGCCGCGCGTTTGGGCAAAGGCGATGAACTCACCGATCTCGGCGCCGTAATTGCGCAGGGTGTACGGCGAAGCCCCGCGCTCGACCTCGAGATAGAGCAAAAAACGCCGCAATTCCGTGTCCATGTCGGTAACCGGTGATTCTTACCGGGAATTGGCTAAAGGAGAGGACGAAGGACGAAAAACCCTTCGTCTTCCGTCGTTCGTCTTCCGTCTCGTTCCTCGGCCTGAATCCGGGACGAAGGACGAACGACGAAGGACGAAGAAACCTTCGTCTTCCGTCGTTCGTCTTCCGTCCCGTTCCTCGGCCTGAATCCGGGACGAAGGACGAACGACGAAGGACGAAAATCCTTCGTCTTCCGTCGTTCGTCTTCCGTCTCGTTCCTCGGCCTGAATCCGGGACGAAGGACGAAGGACGAAAAAAACCCTTCGTCTTCCGTCGTTCGTCTTCCGTCTCGCTCATCGGCCTGAATCCGGGACGAAGGACGAACGACGAAGGACGAAAAACCCTTCGTCTTCCGTCCTTCGTCTTTCGTCCAGCAATCGGCCAAAGCACAAGACCACGGACAAACGACGGAACGACGACTACCATCGTCTATCGTCCATCGTCCATCGTCCAACCAACTACTCCTTCAACGGCGTGCTGTAATCGCATTCGGCGCAACGAGCGATGGCCCGGTTGCCCTTGCCAACTTTCGTGAGAATGCTGTTACATCGCGGGCAACGCCGGTCAATGGGCTCATTCCAGGTGACAAAGTCGCAAGAAGGCCAGTTTTCGCAGCCGTAGAATAGTTTACCCTTACGGCTGCGCTTTTGCACAAGCCTGCCCCCGTCCTTGGGACAGCGCACACCCGTATCGGCAACCAACGGCCGGGTGTAACGGCATTGCGGGTAGTTCGAGCACCCGATGAACCGGCCATAACGCCCTTCGCGGATGACCAGCGGCTTCCCACATTCGGGGCAGACCTCATCCAACGTCTCGACCGGCAGCGCCTGGCGCTCCATGGAGACGTCGGCGGCGGCCACCAACTTCGAGAAGGGGCCGTAGAAATCCCGCAGAACCTGAACCCAATCCTCTTCGCCGTTGGCAATGCGATCGAGGACCTCTTCCATCCGGGCCGTAAAACCGACCTCGAAGAGGCTATCGAAATGGGCGATGAGCAGGTCGTTCACCACGAAGCCAAGCTGGGTGGGATGCAGGCGTTTCGCTTGCCGCTCGACATAGCCCCGTTCGAGCAGCGTCGAGATGATGGTGGCATAGGTCGAGGGCCGGCCGATGCCGTACTCCTCCAGGGCCTTGACCAGCGTGGCCTCGGTGTAGCGCGGGGGCGGCTCGGTGAAATGCTGTTGCGGCAGCAATTGCAGCAGGTCGAGCAGCTCGCCGACGGTCAGAGGCGGGATCTGAATGCCCAGGTCGTCCTCGGTCTTGTCGTCCTCACTTCGGGTTTCCTCGTACACGGCCAGAAAACCGGGGAAACGGATGGACGAACCCGTCGCCCGGAACAGGTAAGGCCGAGGGCCGATGGCAGGACCGGCTTCGACCTCGACCGTCAGGGTGTCGTACACGGCGTTGGCCATCTGACTGGCCACGAAACGCTGCCAGATCAGCCGATAGAGGCGATACTGGTCGTTATCGAGATAGGGACGCACCTGCTCGGGCGTGCGGCGCACCGAGGTCGGCCGGATGGCCTCGTGGGCTTCCTGGGCCGAACGGGTGCGGGTGCGATAGACAGGCGGGCTTTCGGGCAAATAATCGGCGCCGAACGTTTCCCGGATGTAGGCGCGAGCCTCGGCCTGGGCTTCGGCGGCGACGTTGGTGCTG
>JAOADB010000314.1 GCA_026417535.1 Caldilineales bacterium | reverse complement strand
GTATAGACCCCTTCGGCGTCGGCCAAGGTGGTCTGTAAACCGATGGCCGGACAGGGCCCGGCGCCGAGGCTGACCTCCATGCCGGCGATGGCGGGTTCGCCGGGATCGTAGCGACCGTTGGCCTGATAGGCGCCCTCGGCCGTGAGGACACAGCCGGGCGGCGTGGCCGGCGGCGTCGCGGCCGCGCGGCCGGGCGAGCACATGTCATGCCAGACCCGGCCGCTGATGGTCGAACCTTCGGCCGCCGTGGGCGTAGGGGTCACGCTCGTGGGCACCGTGATCAGCACCCAAAACGCCTCGGTTCCCTGGCGGCCGAGGCCAAAACGGGTGCCGTCGGGCGCCTGCAGCTTCCAAAAGCCCTGGTAGGTTCCGCGGGTCAAGGGCGCCACCAGGGTGACGGACAGGTCCACGGTGGCGCCGGGCGGCACCGTATCCGTCAGGGGTACCAGGTCAGGCCCCTGCATGGCTTCGCCGCTCTCGAAGACGAGGGCGTAACCGGGTCCCCATGGGCATGTGCCGTCGTTGCGCAGACGCCAGGTTTTGGTGAAGCTCGCGCCCGGCTGGATGCGGGTCCTGTCGGGCACGGTGACATCCCGCACGAAACCGGCGCGATGGACGCAGGCGGCGGCCGGCGTCGTCGCGGGAGCGACGGCCGGTCGGGTGTCGGCGCGCACGGCCGTGCCGGCGCGGTCGGTGCGGTAGAAGTAGGATTCCCCACCCACCTGCAGCTCGATGCGATAGCCGGGCACGATGACCTGGGCGCATACTTCATCCGGTCCAGCCAGACCCAAACAGGCATCCGGCCATTCGGCCTCTTCCACCGCCACCACGGTGACCTGTGCGACGGTCACCTGCAAGCGCTCGGCCAGGGCGGTTTGGGCCGCAGCGACGGCCCCGGCAGCCGCCGGTGGGATGGCCGCGACCGGCGCGACGACCATCGGTGTCGGCGTGTTCGTCGGCGCCGGGGTCAGAAGGACATTGTCCACGGTCAGCTCGAAACGCTTGCCGATGCCGTTGACGAGAACGGTGTATACGCCCGCAGGCAGTCCGACGACATCGAGAGGGATGCTCTGTTCGTAAGGGACGATCACTTGGGCGCAGTCGGTCGTTTCGTCCCGCAGCATGTCGAGAGTGACGATAAAGGCATTCCCCTCGCGGGCGATCACGGGTTCCGCCAGCACGGTGCAGCGATCGGGCAAGTTGCCGCGCACCTGCACGCGCACCTGCACCGGAAACGATTCGAGCAAGAGGATATCCACGGCATCCACCGGAGCCGGCCCGACGGGGATGGGCGTGGCCCTGTCGCCGGCAGGGGTGGGCGTGCGGCCAGCGCAGGCGGTCACGAGGGCCGTTACCAGCAAGAGCAGGCAAAGCGTTCGTTTCATGGGAAAAGCTCCAAACGAATGGAAAACCCGGCTCCTACGCGCTTCCGCTCAAAACGCCAGCGGCAGACCGGCCTGGGCCATGACCTGTTCCCAGGCGGCGATGGCCGTGGCGGTTTGCGCCGGCGAGAGGGGAGCCAACGGCAGCCGCGGCTCGCCCCCGTGCAGGCCACGATGGGTGGCTACGGCTTTGATGCCGGGGATGCCGAAGCTGCGCATGGCGTGGGCAAAACCGATGACCAGGCCTTGCAGCTCCGCCGCCCGATTCAGGTCGCCGGCCCGCACGGCCCGACCGATGCCGACCATGATTTCGGGGATGATGTTGGCCAGAGCGGTGATGCTGCCGGCCGCGCCCAGACTCAACGCCGGGAAGATGAGGGTTGGGCTGCCCGCGAAAACGGCGAAATGGGGGATGTGCGCCCGGACCTGCAGGGCCAGCCGGTTGAAATCGCTGGAGGAGTCCTTGATGCCGACGATGTTGGGATGCTCGGCCAACTCGAGGATGAGGTCAACGGGCAGGTCGTAGGCCGGGTAGGGGCCACGCTGTAGAGGAGGACCGGGATGGGGCTGTGGTCGGCCAGATGGGTGTAGTGACGGCGTTGCGCGGCCGTGTCCCCGCGGGTGTAATAGACCGGCGTGACGACCAGAGCCGCATCGGCGCCCTCATCGGCCGCCTCGCGGAGATAGCGCAAGGCCGTGGCCGTGCTCTCGGCGCCGCATCCGACCAGGAAAAGCCGGTCCGATGGCACGGCCCGCCGCGCCGCGGCCAGCAACGGCCGGCGCTCGTCGTCGGTGAGATAGACGTACTCGCCGGTGCTGCCGAAAACGAGGACGCCATCGAGACCGCTCTCCAACCAGCGCCCGATGTTCTCGGCCATGGCTCCGGGAGCGATGCGACCGTTGTCGAAGGGTGTGATACAGGCGGGCAGGATGCCGCCAAGGGTGATCGAGGAGGACATAGGCGCGGCTCGGTAACCGGCAGTTGACGGAAGCAGGACGTTGGGAATACAGTAAGCGTAGCCGTTGCGGCCGCTGCCTGCGATGGTTCATGGTCGTCTTCCGTCGTTCGTCCTTCGTCTTGTCCTTGGACCGCCGGACGAAGACGGAAGGCCCAGCAGCAGGCCGAACCGCTACAACGGCATTCTAACAGGCCCTTTCGCTCTTGTCACGTAACCGGACGATGGACTCATCCATCGTCCATCCCTCAACGAGGTTTTGTCCGTGTACTCCGTGATCGATCTCCGTTTTCAAGACCGACCCGAAATCATCGCCGCCTATGTGGTGCCTGGTCCGGCTGGGGTGGCGCTGGTGGAAACGGGGCCTGGTTCGACCGTGGCCCAACTCGAAGCCGGATTGGCGCAGCTCGGTCTACGCTGGCGCGACATCACCGATGTGTTGGTGACGCACATTCACCTGGACCACGCCGGCGCGGTCGGCCATGTGGCCCGCGCCAGCCGTGCGCGGGTCTATGTCCATCCGGTGGGCGCGCCCCATCTGCTCGACCCGTCGCGGTTGCTGGCCTCGGCCCGGCGGCTCTACGGCGAGCAGATGGAGGCGCTATGGGGCGAGTTCCTGTCCGTGCCGGGCGATCGCTTGCACGTGGTCGAGGACGGCGAGACCATTCCGGCGGCCGGACGGCGCTTTCGGGCCGTAGAAACGCCCGGTCATGCCCGCCATCACCATGCCTATCTGCTCGACGGTCTGTGCTTCACCGGGGATATCGCCGGCGCCCGCCTGCCCCGCCAGCGTCACATCCGCCTGCCCACACCGCCGCCCGATATTGACCTGCCGGCCTGGCACGCCAGCCTGAAACGGCTGCACGACCTGCGGCCCGATGCGCTGCTCCTGACCCATTACGGTCCGGTCACGTCCGAGCCTCGGCGTCATCTCGAGGCCGTAGGCGAGCGGTTGCAGGCCGTGGCCGAGTTCGTCTATCGGCGTTGGCAGGCGGGGGAGTCGGTCGAGGCGATGATTGCGGCCTACAGCGACTGGGTGGCGGAGCAGGCAAAGGCCGAGGGCGCCGACGCCGATGCCGTCGCACGCTACGAGGTGGTGGTGCCC
>JAOADB010000313.1 GCA_026417535.1 Caldilineales bacterium | reverse complement strand
AGATGTGTATAAGAGACAGATCATTGACCTGGGGCCAGGCGCGGGCGAACACGGCGGCCGCGTTGTGGCCGAAGGCCCGGTCGAGGCCATCATGGCCCATCCCGATAGCCTGACCGGCGCCTATCTGGCCGGCCGCCGTCGCATCCCGGTGCCCGCCCGGCGCCGACCCGGCAACGGCGAGTATCTCATCGTGCGCGGGGCCAGGGCCAACAACCTGAAGCACATTGACGTGCGTTTCCCCTTGGGCAAGTTCATCGTCGTCACCGGCGTCAGCGGTTCGGGCAAATCCACCCTGGTGATTGATACGCTCTACCGGGCGGTGGCGCGGCGGCTCTACGGCGCGCACGAAAAGCCCGGCGCGCACGATGCCATCGAGGGACTCGACCGGGTGGACAAGGTCATTGACATTGACCAGTCGCCCATCGGCCGCACCCCGCGCTCGAACCCGGCCACCTATACCGAGGTGTTCACGCCCATCCGCACCCTTTTCGCCGAATTGCCCGAATCGAAGCTGCGGGGCTACCGTCCCGGCCGGTTCTCCTTCAACGTCAAAGGCGGGCGCTGCGAGGCCTGTCAGGGTGACGGCATCATCCGCATCGAGATGCAATTCCTGCCCGATGTCTATGTGCCCTGCGAGGTGTGCCACGGCCGGCGCTACAATCGCGAAGCGCTCGAGATCAAGTACAGGGGCAAGAGCATCGCCGATGTGTTGGACATGACCGTCGAGGAAGCGATGGAGTTCTTTGCGCCCATCTCGGCCATCCGCAGCAAGCTGGAAACCCTCTACCGGGTGGGCCTGGGCTACATCAAGCTCGGTCAGCCGGCCACGACGCTGTCCGGCGGCGAGGCGCAGCGGGTGAAGCTGGCCAAGGAGCTGTCGCGACGGGCCACCGGCCGTACCCTCTACATCCTGGACGAGCCGACCACCGGCCTGCACTTCGCCGATGTGGAGAAACTGCTCGACGTGTTGCACGACCTGGTAGACCGCGGCAACACGGTGCTGGTCATCGAGCACAATCTCGATGTGATCAAGACGGCCGACTGGGTCATTGACATGGGCCCGGAAGGCGGCGACGCCGGCGGCCGGGTCATTGCCGAGGGTACGCCTGAAGAGGTGGCCCAGCATCCCCACTCCTACACGGGCCGTTTCCTGCGCCAGGTGCTGGCCCGGGACGGCGCCAGCGCAGGCAACACATCGTAAGCCCCGATCAGGAGGGTATCCGACCAAGGCGTTGTCCATGCGCTATCTTGCCGAGTTGCACTACTTCGAACAGGCCGATTTCCCCGTGCGCAAGGCCGTGTTGGTCACAGCAATAGCCGTAGCGCAGGGGTGCCGTCATTGCTACGCCCGCATTCTGGCGCCGCGCACGCCATCGCTGCCGACGAAGACGCGGAGCGGCGTTCTGCCCGCAGACCCGCGAGCAAAGGAGGCCTTTGTGGCCGATCTGGTCGGTTGGCTGTTCGAACACTCGCGATTCGAGGACCCGTTTTGTCTGCTTTTGGACGATAGACCCCTGCCGCGGCGAGACGGTGTCGCCCGCTTCGATCATCACGACCACACGAGTTCCTGGGTTCTCAACCTCTCCGCCGAGGCATTCGCCGCCCTACAAGAACGCTGGCAGGCCGAGGGTCTGCCCACCGACCTGTTCTATCCGGAAGACCAGACCCGCTGCGTGCCCTATCCGGGCCGCGGGTTTTGGCCAACGCTATGGCGCCGCCTGGGCGCGCAAAAGTGCTACACGCCCAAACAGTGGGAAGCGGAAGGAAAGCGATAACCGGTCGTCGTTCGCCCTCGACGGAGGACCGAGGGCGAAGACGAGGGAGGAACGACGGAAGGCGAAGACCGACGAAGCCCTTCTCTCATCCCTCCCAACCGCCGAGCAGGAAACGTCCCATCACAACCAGGCCTATTCCCATGAGCCGCACAGGGGTCAACGCCCATTCCACCCCCTCGTGGAGGGCGGCCAGGCCCAGCCGAACACGCCGAAGCGGCCGCTGCAGGCGCTGCGACAGCCCCGGAACATGGGCATAGAGCAGCGCCAGGCCGATGATGGTCATCGAAACGAGAAATTGGGTCAGGTTGGTGACTGCGAAGGTGAAGCCAAGGAAGCGGGCGCCTTCGGTGATGACGATTTCCAGGCCGATGGCGAGGACAAGGACATAGGCCGTGGGCGCCAGGATGGGTTCGCGGGCGATCAGGGTCGTGAAGACCTGGGCGGCAAACCGCATGATCAGGATGCCCAGGGCCACGCCCGTCATCACCACCCAGAATTCGCTGCTCAGGGCCACGGCGGCCACGACGTTATCGAGACTGAAGGCCAGATCGGCCAGCTCGATCGCCAGGACGACCTCCCAAAAGCGTTTACCGGCCGTGCGGGCAGCCGGGTCGTCGGCGGGATGTTCGTCCCCGTCCTGGGCGAGATGGGCAACGGCCAACCGCAGCAGGTAGGCCGCGCCCAGGAGCCGCAACCAGGGCTGGCGGATGATGGTGGCGGCGAAGAGGAGCATGAGGCCGCGGCCCAGATAGGCCCCCAACAGGCCCACTTTCAGCGCCGCCGCCTGCTGACCGCCCAAGATACGGTCGAGCCGACGGCCCAGGAACCGCAACGGCCGGGGCCAGGGAACGGGGTCATGGGCGGGCAAGACCGCCACCATGGCGCCGAGGACGGCGGCATTGTCGAGGGATAAAATGCCCTCCAGGAAAACGAGCTGGGCGATGATGAGGAGCGCGGTCATCCCAATGAGGAGCGAACGAGGACGGTGGATGTTTGGGACTATAACACACCTTACGCAAAAGCGCTCATCCCGGTTTCGACCGTGTGCTTCCGATGGCCCGGTTTGAATCCCTCACCACCCTGATCCCCCACTACCATCGGTCGGCGGCCGGGGAGCGAAGGGCCAAGACATGGCTTTTTCTCCCGCTGATGGGAGAGTCGTTGGTGGGGAGTTCCCCGGAAACTTCGGCGTTGCCGGGGAACTCCCGACGAGCTCTCGAAACCCAGGGTCACCTGACTACCACCCCAACGCGCCCACCAGCGCCTTCACGTCGTTAGCGGTGTTGCCCAGGGCGAAGTAGACCCGGTCGCCAGCGGCGCGCAGGAAGCCCGCTCGGCCGTCTGCAGCGGTCCAGTTGGCGCCGGAGCCGCTGAAGCCGTTGGCCTTCAGCCAGCGAGCCAGGCCGTCGCTTCCCTCTTTGGCCTCGTCGGCGCTATCCCAGACGATCTCGACGGCGAACAGCCCGCGGCCGGCGGCGTTGCTCAGGAACACGTACTGCGAGCCATCCCAGCCGGCAGCCACGTCAAAGGCGTCGTCGCCCAGGGCCTCCTGGGTCCATAGCACCAGGTCTATCTCGCCCCACACGTCGCGCCAGCCCTCTCGCCAGCCGGCGCCCAGGGCCTTGGCCAA
>JAOADB010000031.1 GCA_026417535.1 Caldilineales bacterium | reverse complement strand
GAGCTTGAGGAACTAGTTTACCCGCAGCCGCTTCCCTCGCCAACCTTCAACGTTCAAACGTTGGAACGTTCCAACGTCGTTTCAGGGTCGCAGAAAACGCGGGGCTACGGGCTGCAGGGGTTCGCCGGGCGGCTGCCAGAAAAACTCCAGCGCCTTGCCACCCCCACGCTGGAAGTAGTCAATCCGCACGGAATGCGGCCCGGCTGCCAGCTCGAGGGCGGTCTGGACGCTGTTGACCGTGTCGGGATTGAGGCTTTCGCCCAATACCCGACCGTCCAGCCAGAAACGCACGCCGTCATCGGCATGGAGCGTGAACGCATACACACCATCGGTCGGCGCCAGCAGCTCGCCCGTCCACGTGACGCTGAAGGGGCCGAAAATGGGTTCCGGGTCGGGCCACGAGGTGAGGATGAGCGGGTCCACCCGCTCCATCAACACCGGCCCCGACCACTCGCTGCCGACGTAGTACGTCCCCAGCAGGCCCTGGCCGCTTGGCCCTTTCCGAAACAGGGCCGCATCGGGCACCGGTCCGGTCCCGCCCGGCCCCTCCCAGAACAGGACGGGCGCGTCGGCGGGCCCATCGGCGGGGAGGTCGGTGATGGTCAGGCTGTGCAGCCCCTTGCCCAGGAAACGCGGACCGGGTTCCAGGGACCGACCATCGAACAAGAGCCGCCCCGGCGAGCTCAGGCTGTACTCGCCGCTGGCCGGCAGATACACCCCGCGGATAGCAGCCGCCTCATCGGCCCGGTTGCGCGCCTGCAGGGCCGTGATGTCCGGGCCGGGGATGCGCACCCGCAGGTAGAGCGGCGCGCCCAGCCGGTCATTGACCACCTCGGCCGTGATGGCGGGATAGTAGTAACGGAACAGGTCGAGCACGTACTCGAAATGGAGGTCGAGGAGGAAGACGGCGCCATCGCCGCCCAGGTCGGGCAGCGGCAGGTCGAGGGCCGGGTCGGCCAACCGATAGCCGGGATTCTCCAGGCCGCCGCCCAACCGCCGGAAGGGCGAATAGCGCCAAGGCCCCAGGCGGAACCCGTAGGGCTGCGGCGGCTCGTAGGCCAGGAAACGCAACGGCGCGAAGTAGTACAACCGCGGGCTGAGATAGAGGCGATTCGCATCGCGGGCGGCCAGGACCTCATGGGCCACGGCCGTTTCCAGGGGCGAGAAGGCGATATAAACCGCCGGATCCGTGGCCTGGCGGCGAAAGTAGAACTCGCCGTTCAGCCAGGCCAGAGCCGCCAGCCCCACCACGGCCAATCCGACGGCGGGCCACGGCGGCCTGAAGCGGTCGCGGGCGTGATCGAACAGCCCCCGCAGGCTCAGGGCCAGGGCATCGGCCGTCAGCAGGGCGATGGCCGGCGTCACGGCCAGGGTGCGATAGGCCTGCGGCGCCTCGTTGAGCTGCGAGAGGATACCGCCCAGGAGGGTCAAGCCGATCCAGAGGAGCGAGAGCACGCGGCGATGGTCGCGCCAGCGCCATACGGCCCATCCCGCGCCCAGCACGAAGAAAGCACCGGTGATCGGATCGAGCATGGGCGCACCGGGCAAATTGTGGCGACCGTTGCGGTCGCCGGCCACATGGAACATAAGGAGATGCCGCTCCAGCGACTCGGCCAGCGGTTGCAGGCTGCCGCCCGCAGCCGTGATATCGTTGGCAATACTCACCTGACGGCTGCGGTTGAGGAACGTAAAGGGGTCTTTGATGTAGGTGAAGGCCAGCGGCGCCAGGACGAGGGCATAGACGACGACAAACGCGGCCAGTCCCGGCCATTGCCGTCGGCCGAAGCCGCGCTCGACCACCAGCCGATAGACCAGATAGGCCACGACGGCCAGCACGGCCAGACGGATGGCCAGATACGTGTACATTCCCAGCCCCAGCCACAACCCGGCCAGCGCCCAATCGCCCCAATGTCGGCGTCGTGCCCCACGCACGATGAACAGCACCGCCAGTACCTGAAACAGGGGCGGATAGACCTCGTTCCAGCCCCACCGGCTCATGTGGAAATGCCAGCGGTTGGCCGCCAGCACGAAGCCCGCCAGCAACGCCGGCCACGGCCCGAACAGTTCCCGCGCCAGCGCCCACAAGGCCAGCACCGTCAGCAATCCCGGCACCACGGATTGCACCTTGAGCGCAGCGAACGTCGTGCCCAACAGACGGAAAATCACGCTTTGCAAGTAGATGAAACCGTTGGGCGTCTCGAACCAGCCTGTGCCGAAGAGGCTGTCGGGCCGACCTTCGAGGATACGCAGGGCGTCGAGGGCCGTGTTCGTCTCGTCGATGAAGATGCCGGGCGGCATCGTCTCGATACGATAAAGCCGGAAAAAGGCGGCCGTCAGCAGGATGAGGAGGACCCCCAACGCCTCGGCCCAGACCGGCCAGGGGCGGGTCTGGGCGGTCGGGCCAACCGCGCGGGTCAACTCGGCCCGATAGGCCGCCTCCCATTCGGCTTCGCTCATGCCGATGGCCTGGAGTTTGTAAGCCGCCGGACGTAGACCCGGTAGGGTGAGCGCGGTGGTCGCGACGGTCGCAGTCGCCGGACGCGAGACGAGGAAAAAGCCCACCAGCGTCAACAGCACGCCCCCGGCCCAGCGCGCTGTCGGTCCCCAGGCAAACGGCCCGCGCCAGAGTGCGACCAGCGCCCAGCCGGTCAGGGCCAGCCCCACGACGAGAACGGCCAGACCCAGGTACAACCGCCGCGACGTCGGCCCCGCGGCTTCTGCGGCCGACGCCTGCGCCTCCTCTCGTTCGACGCGGGCGAAGGCCGCCACCGCCAGCACCACCCCCGCGGCCAGGACGAGCGCGGCCGGCAGACGCCGCGCCGGGTCGGGCAAGAGCCACGTTCCGGCCAGGGCCAGGGCAACGGCGGCCAGGGTGAGCAGACGGGTCGTCATTAGCGCACCGGGTTGAAGCGCATGATGCGGTGGTTATCGGCGTCGGCCACCCACAGGCTGTCGTCCGGGCCGATGGCCACGCCGTTGACCCAACCGAAATCGGTGCTGCCAGCGCCGTACTGGCCCAGCACGGCCAGCGGATTGCCCTCGGCATCCCAGACCAGGATGCGCCAACCCGTCGGGTCCGAGGCGTAGACCGTGCCCGCGCTGTCCACGGCGATGTAGGGCTTGGTGAAGATGTTCTGGTCCTCCCAGCCGGGCACCGGCCACTCCTTGAGGAAGCGGAAAGCCGCATCGAACTTCTGCACGCGGCGGTTCCAGGTATCGGCCACGTAGACGCTGCCGTCCGGCCCCACGGCGATGCCCACCGGCTCGTCGAAATAGCCGCTTTCGATGCCGCCGCCGCCGAACTGGGTGATGGGGTTCCCTTCGGGGTCAAAGACCTGAACGCGCTTGTTGCCCGTGTCGGTGACGAGCAGGTTCCCCTCGGCCGTAAAGGCAATGGCACGCGGCCCCCAGAACACGCCCATCTGACCGAGCTGACCATCGGTGGAGACGAACGCGCCCCATTGCTTGAGGAACTGACCGTCGGCCGTGAAGACCTGGATGCGGTGGTTCCAGGTATCCACCACATAGACCCGGCCGTCCGCGGCCACGCCGACGCCCCAGGGTTCGTTGAACTGGCCTGCGGCCTCACCGAAGCTGCCCCAGCCGAAGGCAAACGTGCCGTCCGGCTCGAAGACCTGGATGCGATGATTGCCCGTATCGGCCACGTAAATCCGGCCCTCGAAGGGCGAGCCTTTCGGCGCGATGGCCAAGCCGCGCGGCTGCTGGAACTGGCCCGGCGCAGTGCCACCGACGCCGCCGATGAGCTGCACGGCCGGCTCCAGCCGGTACTTGCCCTCGAAGGGGTCGGTCGTCACCTCGGGCGCCACGGCCGGGGCTGCGCCGAGCTGCCAGACCTGGGCGCCGATGTCCTTGCGCACGAAGAGGATGAAACGGTCGGCCGGGTCCCACTCGGCCAGCGGCTGCTGATAGCGCCGGTAGAAGATGACATCGAGGACGTTGCGGCGGATGACCGGATCCCGCAGGCCATCCCAGATCCGCTGCCAGGTCAGGTCCTTGTAGGTCTCCTTGGGCCACCAGATCTGCCGGTAAACGGTGCGGTAGTACTGATTGCCCAGGAAGGGCTTGACCTTGCCCTCGTTCTCGACGCCGACGATGACCACCGGCACATCCCGGAGCACCTCCCGCGAGGGCGAGCCGCGGAAAAATTTCTTGTTGGGGAAGTCGCGGAAGTACCACTCGAAGGGCCAGGTGGATTCGTCATCGTAGGCAAACACGAGCTGGTTTTCGCCCACGGTCCGACGGGAGATGTCCTTCAACTCCTCGACGACGATCTTGATGTCGGGCGTGCCGTGGGCATAGACCATCGGCTCGATGGCGTAATCGTAGTTGACATAGGTGAAAAGAAACGCGGTGCGCAGCGACAAGAGGCCCAGCAGACCCACCAGGGCCAGGCCCACCAGCCGCCGGGCCAGATCGCCGCCTAGCTCAAGGCCCTTGCGCACCAGCACCCACCCCAGGCCCACGAGCACGAGCAGGTTGGCCACCAGGCCGATGGTATCGCCCAGGCTGGCCAGATCGGTGCCGCGGAAGGCCCGTCCGGCCGCAAGCAGGCGCAGGAAGACGAGCAGGGCCAACAGCCACAGCAAAACCCCCACCGGCCACCACCAGCCCCGCGTCTGGCGCACCCGCTCCCAGGAGATGAGCTTGAGCCGTTCGGCCAGATACCAGCCGCCCAGGATGCACATGGGCGTGGTGATGTGGGTCGAAAGCCAGGGCATTTTCTCGCCGGCCCAAGTGAAGGCGCCCCACACGCCCAGCACATAAAAGGCCAGGAAGAGCAACCATTGGCCGCGCAGGGCCGGCGCAGCCGCGTCCGCAGCGTCGCCGGTGGGATCCAGCGGCTGCCCGCGCAGCCCGCGCCAGGCCAGGGCCACCATCCCCGCCACGCTGAGGACGAGGGGCACGAACTCATACAGGGGAACGATGAGGAGGTAGTAGTACCAGGGCTGGCCCCCGCGACGGACCTCCTGCTGGGCCAGCCAGTAGCCTACGCTGCCCACCAGGCCGGTGCCGACGCCGTTGCCGTTGGTGAAAAAGGTCGTGAACAGGACGACCATGACGCCGTAGTAGAGGGCCAGGGCTACGAGATAGCGCCGCCCACCCCACAGCGCGCCGAGCACGCTGAAGAGGACCACCATGGCCAGGAAGACTGCGGCCGCACGCAGCACGTCGGGCTGGAGCATGTTGGGCAGGATTTTGATCGATTCCGGATTCCCACCCACGAGTTTGATGGGAAAAGCCGCGTAGAGCGGCGCCGCCAGGGTCATCAACCAGACCATGAGGTCAAACTCGCGCAGGGTCCGTAGCCGCGCCTCGCCATAGCCGCGGAAGAGCAACCACAACGCCCCGGTCAGCACGGCCAACCCGACCAAAAACACCGGCCACATGACCAGCCCGCCCAGACGGGCGCTGGTCACAGGCGTGCCGACCGGCGCCTTGATGGCCTCAAACAGGGGATAGATGGCCAACACCGCGCCCACGGCCAGCACGCCCAGGAACGGCCAACGGTAACCCGGCACCTGCCAGCCATCGCTCAGAACCCGGACGAGTCCCCACAGGAGGAAAAAGACCACGAAGATGATGGTGTAGATGAAGGACGCCTCCATCGTCGTAAAGCTCAGGCCCAGGGTCACGGCCAGCCAGGTCAGCCATTTGCCCTCGCCCGTCTCGCGATAGCGGAAGGCCAGGATGACCAGCAACACGACGAAGAAGATGAGATAGACATCGTGGCGGATGTAGCGGCTGTGATAGAGCAGAGCCGGCGAAAAGGTCAGCAACACCCCGGCCAGAAACGCCCCCGACCGACCCAACCAGCGTCGTGTCCACCACATCAGCCAGACGATGCCCGTGCCCAGGAACACGACCGGCAACCGCGCCGAGGCATCGCTGGGGCCGAAAAGGAAATAGCTCAGCGCGGTCAGCTCGAACAGCAACGGCCCGTGCATGAGCGGGTCGTGCTGATAACCGATGCCCTTGTAGAGGTTGTAGCTGTAGGTCGTGTGCAGGCTTTCATCGTGGCTCATCGTGCGGGCGCCCACGTCGTACAAACGCAGGCCAAAAGCCACGACGAGCAGCACAATCCAGGCCAGTTTCTCCCAATCGAGGCGCAACAGCGCCCAGGCCGATTGCTCCAGCCGGGAACGCGGCGAGGATGGGGATGGAATGGGGGTCTTAGCAGACGGTTTCGGGGTAGTCATGGCGACGATGAAAGAGAAAAAGCGAACAATAGGACAGGAAATCAAGCTCCTCCAAGCTCCTCAAAACTCCTGGAAGCTCCTCCAACCTCCTCTGCATTCCTTCCATTTCAAAAACCCTCTTCCAACGTGACGAGCCGGGCATCGGCCCAGAGCACCACATCCACGGTAGGCAGGTCCCAAGGCGCGATGCGGTAGAGCATCCAGGCCAATTGCTGTTGGGGGGTGCCGGCCTGCGGCTGCCAATCGCTGAACACGGTGAAACGTTGACCGGTGTAGGCCTCGCTCAGGGGCGCCTCGGCCGCGGCGGGCGCCACCACCAGCGGACCCGCCTCGGCGCCGCCCACGGCCGGTACCACCCGCACCGACGGCGCCCGGCGCAGGTACCATTGCAGGGTCGCATCGGATGCCGAACCGCTCACCAGCGTCACAGGCAGAGACCAGCGCTCGCCCTGTCGCCGCTGGCCGAGAACGCCCACGGTCACGGCCAGGTCGCGCACGGCCGGCCGACTCTCAACGGCGTAGAGCGCGGCATAGCGCGGGGGCGTTGCGTCGAAGGCCAGCCCCCAGGCCGCAGCCAGGTTGTAGGCCGTCAGAAAGACCAGGCACACGGCCCCGCCCAAGAGCAACGCCGACCAGCGTCCAGCCAGGTAGGTGAAAAGGGCCACGAACAGCGCAGCCACCAGCACGGTGAGGCCGAAGAGGAGAAGCTGCACGCGCAGCTGGGTGTAGGCATAGCCGAACAAGGCCAGCGCAGCCACGACGAGCAGGATGCTCAGCACGCCGACGAAAACCGGCCATTCCGCCGGCAACGTCCCGGATGCGGCCAGGTGACGGCCGCGGCGCCAAAACCGTCGCAACGCGGCTGCCGCCGGCGCGGCCAGCAACACGGCGGCCACCGCCCGCGTGCCTGCGGCCAACGGCCCTTGCAGCACGGCCACGAGCAGCAGCGCCAGTCCCGCCTGACCCAGGCCGCGGGCCGCAGCCGACCCCGGCCGCCGCCACAGCCACAGGGTGGCGGCCGTGCCCATCAGGACGAGCAACGGTTCATCGCTCAGCAGCCGCACCGCCCCCCACAGCCAGGCCGCAGGCGCCACCGTGAACAGGCTCAGCCACTCGCTCCAGTTGAGGGCCATCAGTCCCAGGGCCGGGATGTGGGTCAGAAAAACCGTGCCGCCGACGAAAGCCAAAACGAGACCGGACACGGCATCGGCCCAGGTCGGTCGCGGCCGGTCGGCAGGCATGGCACGATGGGTCAGCAAGACCGCCAGGAACAGGCCGAGCAACGCCGCCGGCCCGGCCGATCCCGATACCAGGATGAGGCCGCTGCCCAGGAACAACCGGCGCCAACCGGCCCGGTCGCCGCCGTGCAACCGGCCCCAGCCGCCCAAGGCCAGGGCCAATCCCAGGAGGGCAAAGGCCGCGGCGTCGGCCCGGCGCCCGAAGGCGTTGACCAAGGGCGAGAGGGTGAGGAGCAGGGCGGCGAGCAACGCCGTGCGGCGTCCTACCCAGGCCCGCCAGGTTCCCACGGCCAGGGGCAAGGCCGCCGCGGCCAGCATCGGCGCCAGCCGCGCCAGGAAATCGCTGCCGCCGGCCAGGAAGAAGAGCAACGTCTGCAGGCTGACGAGCAGGGGCGCGCCAGCGTCGGCCGCCTGGCCCAGCCCCTGCGCCATCTGCCAGGCGGCTAGGGCGCCCTCGGCCTCGGCCGGCGCCAGCGGCCGGCTGCCCAGGCCGATGCTGCGGGTCACCAGGCCGACCACGACCAGTAGGCCGTAGGCCAGGTGCTCGACCGTCACCCGCGCGAGCAGCCCCGTCGTGGTCGAAAGCGCCGCCGGCAGGGCATGCTCCTGACGGGCCACGGTTGCTGAGGACAAAAGGGGAGAAGACGACATGGTTGGGGTGGGTAACTGGTAACTGGTAACTGGTAACTGGTAACTGGTAACTGGTAACTGGTAACTGGTAATTCGTGAAATCTGTGTAATCTGCGCAATTTGTGGTTTAACCGCCGCGCCAGAGGTACACGGTGTAATCGCCCTGTTCGAAGACCGGCTGCCACAGGCGCACAAAGCCGCGACGACGGTCGGGCGTAATCCGGTACTTTTCGACCTCGCGCGGGCCGACAATGAGATAGCGGATGTTGAACTCGGCGACGATACGGCGGATGGCCTCTTCATCGAGATTGCGGTAGAGGGTTTCGATCAGCGGCTCGCGACGGCCGGGTTCCTCGTAGCTGCCCCGCCATTGCAGCTCGTGCCCGCCCCATCCCAGCAGGGTGGGCCGGCCGGTGTGGGCCGAGATGGTGTTGTAATCGCTGTAGGAGCCGCCGGGCGCCTCGACGATGACGGCATCGGGCGCCGCGTTGGCCCGCAACCAGGCGATGACGGCAGCCTCGTCGGGTCGGTAGCGGGCGACAAAGGCCGCGCCGTCGAGGGTCGCCTCGCCCCGGAAGCCGTTGGCCTTGGCGGGGATGGCGAAGGCCGGATAGACCAACCCGCCCAACACGAACACGGTCATGACCACCGCCGCGGCCAGGCGCAACCCGCGACCGGCCATACGGCCCACGACGTGTAGGGCATAGGCCGAACCCAGAGCCATGAGCACCCAGGCCTGATAGTAGAACTTGAAGACCGTGTTCATGCGCGTGCCGAAGGTGTCGCGCAGGAAGGCGAACTCGACGCCGTAGGTGAGGAGCAAACCCGTGAAAAAGAGGGCGAGCACGAACAGGAGGTGAGGCGTCGGCCGTGGCGCCAGGGACTCGCCGCCGAGGACGCGGCCCAGGAAAGCGCCGACTGCGGCCAGGAGCAGGCCCACGAACAGCCAGGTGCCCGGACTCGAAGCCCGAATGCGCACGAGCTGGGGGATGAGCTCGCCCGCGCTCCGGCCCAGGGTGGATTCAATCTGCCCGCGGATGCCGGGGATGACGGCGACCAGGATGGTCACCACCACCAGGAAGGCCAGGGGGATGAGCAAGACCGCGGCCGCCCACCGGCCCAGGCCATCCCAACGGGGTCGCCATTGCCGATAGACCGCTGCCAGCAGGAACACCAAGGCCACCAGGAACGGCCCGAACATGAGGACGTATTGCACCCAGCGGGTGGGGTTGTAGAAATTCGGCCAGATGCCGCCGGCCTGAGAGCGAAAGCCCAGGTAGAAGGGCAGAAAACCGACGAAACCGATGGCGATCAGCGCCACAAAGGCCAACCCCGTCTCTGCGAGCAGGGTCTTGAGGGGCCAATCGCCCAAACGTCGCCGCCGCAAGGCATAGGCCAGGGCCGTCAGGAAGACGTAGATGGGAAAATCCCACGTGTTGAGGAACCCGAGCGCGCCCAGGGCCAGCCCGCACAGGAGCAGCCCGCCGCCTTCCAGGCCAAAGGCGGCCACAACCCGGTTCCAGAGGGCCCCGCGGTCCTCACCGGTAGCCGTCTCCCCTGCCTCCGCCGGCCTTCGGAACAGGGCCAGGGCAAGGGCCAGGGCCAGCAGCACGAAGGGCAGCGCCAGCACATGGGGATGCATGTCGCCCAACAGGAAGCTGAAGACGGGGAACTCGCTGATGACCTCCTGGTCGAACTGCCGGCTGAAATCGTAATCGTGGATGACCCGCGAGGCGCGCCACCACCACCAGTAGCCGCTGCCCGGATTCCAGCTCCCGGTCACGGGCGCATTGGCCAGCTCCTTGACATCGAAAAAGGCGTGGAGGGCCGGCGACATCAGCCCGCGCGCGTGCAAGACCTCGAGCACGCCCTCCAGGTTGCCCATCAGCCCTAGAAAGAGGGCGCCGAGCAGGCCGAAGCCCATCCCGCGGCGGTGAGCCATCCGCTCGTCCGCCTCCGGCTCGTCCCCGCGCACCAGGTTGTAGACCAGGCCGAACCCACCCAGCAGGGTCAGGGCGAAGACTGCGGCCAGCCCCAGGTTGAAGGCCACGCCCGGCGCGACGCCTGTCAGTTGCACCAGCATGGCCAGGATGACATAGCCGAAATAGTAGTAGCTGATGCCGTAGCCGGCCAGCCAGGGATCCTGGGGCGGGAAGCGGGCCGAGTTGAGGATACCGTTGAGGAAGGCGAACTCCATCGGCTTCTCGGTGCCGGCGATCTCGGGATTGTAACGGCGGAAAAAGGTCCAGCCGGCCAGCGCCAGGAAGAAGAGCAGCTCGGCCGCCAGGACGTAACCGCGCTCCCGGCGCAGAAACACGAGAAGGGGCCGTTGGCCGTCGGGGTCGCGCTGCCAGGCCGTCCGTCCCAGCCCCAGACTGAGACCCGCAAAGGCGAGCAGGGCCAGCACTACGCCGCCGACCGTGTTGCGCAACAGGCCGAAACTCGTGGCCAGCCACAGGATGTAGCCCACGCCCAACAGGCCCAGGCTGCGGGCAAAGGCGTAACCCCGGTCGGGCAGCGTGGCCAGGACACGCCAGGCCAGGGGCAGGGCCACCAGGCCAAAGAGTTCGAGAACCAACCAGAAGCGGAGAAAATCGAGCATGATCGGACGATGGGCGATGGACGATGGACGATAGACGATGGAAAGAGAGAAGAGGGACGGGGAGAGGGGGAGTTCCTCCGAACTCCTCGAAGCTCCTTCAAACTCCTCCAAGCTCCCTCAAACCCCTCTCCGCTCCACCCTCAAAATCGTCACGCCGTCATTTTGGAAGACGATGGCGGCCTCGCCGAGTTCGACCAGGGCATCGAACTTGGCGAGTTGGGCTTCGTCGAAGAGGATGCGCTCAAGTTGGCCGATGTAGATGTAGTCCACATGGAGCTCGGCGATGATCTGCCGCAGCCGGACCAGGTCCGTCGTCTCCCAGAACTCGCGGCCCAGGGCCTCGCGGGGGCCGGTCTGCTCGCCGAAGCGCTGCTCACCCTGGTGTTGGCCCAGGAACGTGGGCAGACCGGTCAGAGACGAGGCCCGTAATCCGCCGGCGCGGTAGTAATCGTAGCCGACATGCTCGCCGTCCACGGTATACCACGAAGCCGGCGCCTCGGCCAGGACCGGGGTGCCGGTGACGTGATCCTGCAACCAACGGATGGCCTCGTAATCATAGCGCAGCTCGATGACATGGCTCGGGTTAGGCCAGGTGTAGCGCCCCACGCGCATGAAGGCCATGCCGTCGAGGGTGTTGCGCGGGGGCACCGGCGGCGGGAAGCGGTCATCCACCCGGCTGGCCGTGCCCACGATGGGGAAGACCAGCCCCAGGGCCAGCAAGAAGCCGAACACGCCCTGCCAGACCGGCCGCCAGCCCGACCGCCAGCGGTTCACGGCCGCCCATAGCTCGGGCAACGCTGCAGCCGCGGCCAGGCCCAGCAACACCCACACTTGAATGTAGAACTTGAACAGCGTGTTCATGCGGTAGTAGTCGCCGTGCTGACGGTTGAACAGCCCCGGCCCGCAGCCGCAGAGGAAATCCTTGAGATAGAAAATCTCGACACCCAGGGCCACGAGCAGGCCGGTGAAAAAGAGCAAGGCCCGGAACTGCGCGGCGGCATCTGTCCGGCGGCGCCGGAACAGGAAAACCGCCGTCAGCGTCACCAACGGCAGCAACAGCCCTACCACCGGATAACCCAGAAAGGCCAGCGCCACTCCGCCGAGCACGGCCACGGCCAGCACGACCTGACCGAAGGGCAGGGTCCAGGCCGGTCGCACTCGCGCGGCCACGGCATCGAGAAAACGGGGCGCACGATCGGCATGGCGGATCAGCCCGGCCAGCCAGCGCAGGACCGGCACATCGCCAGGCCGCCGCCGCAGCTCGACCCAAACGGAACTCACGGCGACGAAGACGAAAAAGCCCCAGATCCGCAGCCACGGCCCCAGCTGGGTCTTGATATAGGTCAGCCCCACACCCGTCTCGAAGACGGTGGTGTAATTCCGATAGAAAGGTAAATACAGCCCGTAGGCCAGCCCCGCCAGCCCCACGACGTAGACCAGGGTGGGGATGAGCCGCAAACGGCCGAACCCCAACCACTCGCGGATGCCCCAGGCCAGCACCCCCACGCCGAGGTAGGTCGGCAAGTCCCAGGTGTTGATGGCGCCGATGGCCCCCAGGGTGAAGGGCAGCATCGCTACCCCCAACACCACCGCCAGGCATCCGCTCGGTTCCCGGTCGGGCCGGCGATAGCCCGCCACCAGGTTGTAGGCCAACGCCAGGAAGAGCACGGTAAACGGAATCCCCATCATGTGGGGATGGAGGTCCGCAAAGAGAAACGACCAATAGGGAAACTCATTGATGGTAAACGGCAACACCCGCGAGGGCGTCCAGTAGTTATAAGGCGGCAAGTCGAGCCGGCCGGCCAGGGCCTCGCCCAAGCCGACCAACGTCCGCACCGTGCTCTGCACCAGGGGCAACCGCGAGACGAAATCGCTGCCGCTGCGCTCGGCCAGATCGCGCAGGATGACCAGCCCGCCCTCCAGATTGCCCATGAGGGCGACGATGAACACGCCGCCCAACCCGGCCGCCAGAGCGCGGTCATCCCGGCCCGAAGCTCGCGCCGTCAAGCTATAGACCAGACTAAAAACCCCGGCCGCGGTCAGGGCAAACAGGGTCGGGATGGCGAGATTGAAAGCGATCGTCGGGCTGATGCCCGTCAACTTGATGGGCACGGCCAGGATTTGATAGCCGTAGTAGTAGTAGTTCAGGTGCCCGTGGGCAAAATAGGGGTCGTAGGGTGGGAAGTAAGGCGTGCGGATGACGGCGTTGAGGAAGGCGAACTCCATGAACTTCTCGCCGCCCTGCCACGGCTGCCACAGGTCGGGATTGAGCAGGCGAATGAAGACGAACAGCAAAAAGGCGACGTTGAAAACCCCTTCGCTCCAGAGCCAGAGCCGCCGTTCCGCCTGCCAGAAAGCCCGCATCTCGGCCCCGTGCCGTCGCCACAAACCCACGGCCGTAGCCGCCAGGACCAGAAGGGCGAACAGCACCGGCACCAGGTTATTCTTGAGCAGATGGAGCGACGGCAACATCCAGGCCACCCAAGCCAGCAACAGCAGACCCAGCGCCCGGCTGAAGCCGTAGCCCCGGTCGCGCAGGCGTCCGAACACCACGAACGCCAACGGCAGGGTCAGCACGTGAATGCCGGCCAGCACGAGCCACCACAGCACCAACCCCGCCAGGCTGCTGCGCCGGAGGGGATTCCAGGCCACTTGACCGACCGACGGCAGCGTGTTCACCGGTTGGTCGAGCAGCAGATCGGGACCGCGACGCCCTTCTTCGACAACCGGACGACCGCGGTCGGCGGGTCGTTGTCCGGTATAACCGGGGATGGCCGTCTCCCAGGTGCCGCCCAGCAGGGCCTCCCATTCGGCGTCGCTCAGATCGCGCACCTTCTTGTAGATGAGCACGCGCGGATGGTCGTACACCCAGAAGCTCTCATCCGCGTCCTGGTCGGGGATTTCGATGCCGAACAGCTGCGGGTAGGCCGTGAACTCGGCGGCCAGTTCGTAACCCAGTTGCCCGGAGAAGAGCAGCTCATAGAAGCGGATGCTCATGGGATAGCGCTGAGGCAACCGTGGCAAGGCGCCATAGAGCCGCTTCGTCGCCAGGACGTAGTAATCGCCCTCCCGCATGTTCTGCTTGATGATCTCGAACTTGGCCTGGGTATCCTCCTCGTACATGGGCATAACCACGTTGCGCCAGCCGTGCTCGGCCGGGTTCCCCCGCGGGATGGGCAGGATGAGCGGCATGCCCTCTTCCCAATGCTCGGTGATCCACACACTGCCGTCGGGGATGTTCTCGTACATCCACTTCGAGGCGGTGATGAAGGTGTGCTCGCGGTTATAGACGCCGTTGACGAAGGCCAGTGCCCACAGCGCCGTCGGGATGAGCACGATCAACCCCAAAATCCAGAACAGGCGCCGCGCCAGGCCGGCTGCCGGCTCGATCCGCCCTGTGACCACGGTTTCACGATGGGCCACGGCCGGACCCAAGGCCGTCTCCGCAACCGCCATCGTCGTCTCGGCCACGGCCACTAGCGCCTCGGTCTTGCCCAAACGACGCCGCGCCAGCCACAGGGCCAACGCCCATAGCATCCCCGCGCCCAGCACGGTTAGGAACGGCACCACCGGCACCATGTAGCGGTTGAACTTGGCCAGAAAACTGCCCGTGATGAGGAAGTAGGGCACCAGCCACGAGAGGATCAGCCATTCACCCACCTTCGCCCGGCCCAGCACCGTCTTGACGATGGCCCAACCGAAGGCCGTCCAGCCTACCAGGCCCAGGAACCAACCCATGCCCCAACGCACCTGTTGCTCGATGAAGTAGAGGTAGG
The DNA here is from genome assembly GCA_026417535.1 of Caldilineales bacterium. Classification (GTDB taxonomy): domain Bacteria; phylum Chloroflexota; class Anaerolineae; order J102; family J102; genus SSF26. The sequence goes on along the minus strand of JAOADB010000031.1, from coordinate 7,959 downwards.
GCGTGGTGCCCCGGTACTGGCGGGTAAAGGGAAAGTCGGCGATACCCCGCACCATGGCGCCCTGTTCGTCAATGACCGCCTTGTAGAAATTCTCCCAATCGAGCAGGACGAACGGCGAAACCAGGAAGAAGACAACCCCGGCGATGCCGATGGCCGCGGCGCCGAGGAGGATGCCCGGCGCGGCCCGCGAGGCGTCACCCTCGCGACGCTGCTGCCAGGCGATGACCAGCCCCGCCACGCCCGGCGCTGCCAGGATGGGCGCGGCGCTGAACTTACAGGCGATGGCCAGCGCTGCCATCACCCCCGTCAGCGCGGTCTGACGCCAGCTGCGCGTCTCCACCATGCGCAAGGCATGATACACCGCCGCCACGGTAAAGGTCGTCGAGATGGGGTCAACGGCGAAGAAATGACTCAGCTGGATTTGCAGAACGGTAAACGTTCCCAGGAGCAGGGCCAGCAGCCCCACATGCCGGTTGTAAACACGGCGCCCCAGCAAGAACATGTAGAGCAAAGTAACCGTATCCGCAATGGCCATGAGCACCCGGCCCACCCAGGCATAACCCGGCACCCCGGCCGCGATCCGCATCATATCCACGTAGCGGTCCGGCACCCCCAGGGCATCGGCCACGGGCGCCAGCTTTTGCGTGAGATGGGCGGCGATGACCAGCAGATAGAGGGGAAAATGGCCGTAGGTGTAGGAGCGCCGGGTTTGGGTCTCCACATCCCACAGTGGGTTCAGGGTCGAGCGCCGCGGGTCGAGCAGCGTGCCCGGTTCCTGCGGCCACCGGATGGTGGGCGCGTAGAAGGCGACGGTCGAGCGTTCGTCGGGATGGGGCAGCTGCCCGTCGGCCCAGTCCACGTTGTAGGTGCGCAGGGCCAGGGCGATGAGCAGAATGAAACCCGGCAGTAGCCAGGACGACCAGCGGCGAAAGCGACGAAGGTTCATGGCGAAGGGGCAGGGGAAGCAGCGCCCACGAAGCGCCACACGCGCGTCGTGGGCGGTTCGGTTTCATAGACGAGGACAAAAGCCTTGGAATCGGCGTCGAGCACCGGCCGTAAAAAGCGGTCGGTCACATCCGACCAGGTGAAGGCATCCTCGATCACATACTGGACGTTATGGGCGCTCAGATACGAGCGCCAGACGGCGGGATCGGCCGTGGCCGGAAAAGCGCGCGTGGGCAGACCGAAGTAGAGATAGAGCAAATAGGGCTTGCGGGCCACAACGGTCGGGGTCGGAGCGGCCGCGGTTTGCTCGGCCAGCCAGCGAGCGGCGGCGAAGTAGTTGGCCCATTGCTCGCTCTGCCCGCGGTAGTAGGCGACGATATCGGGCGCCCGGCGCAACGACGCCAAATGGAGGCCGGTGCTCAGGTTGGCCGCTGCGGGAAAGGCGAGGATGCCAGCCAAGAACAAGCCCAAACCGGCCCGGCTCAGCCGCGGGGCCGCTGTGGCTGCCCTGCGGTACAGCCAATCCAGGCCCAGAAAGAGGTAAAAGGCGTAGAACGGCAGCAAGGGCAGGATATAGCGCTGCTGATAGTAGAGCCAGAGCCCAAGCACAGCCTGGGTTGCAGCCGTATAGAGTAGCAACAGCCACCCACGGCGTCGCCACCCCTCCCACAGACCCAGGCCGATCAACCCCGCCAGAATCAGGCTGAACAGGCCGTCCAGCTCGCCGAACCAAGACACCAACCCGGGCAAAGGCAGCCGACGCCAGGGTTGGCCGAACAGAAACAGGCTGAGACCGAGCCCGTAACGATGGCCGTTCAAGATGATCCGGCCGCCGATATCGCTCAAGGTAGCCCTGGCCGCCTGGGGTGAGTACAGGTCAACTGCGGTGAGCATCTCCAGGTGGCTGCTCCCAATTTCCGGGATCTCCACCCGTTGGACCGGATCAAAGCGGTTATACAGCCACCAAGGCGCCAGGCAGAGTAGGGCCGCCAAGACGAACACGGCGGCCTGCGCCACTCGTCTCCGCCCGGAAATCGCTCCCGCCGACCCCCGCCAGAACAGAAAGCCGATTGCGCCCAAGGCCACGAGCACGCCGCCGGGCAGGCGAATGCTCCAGGCCAGGCCCGCGGCCAGCCCGGCAGCCAGAGGCAGCGCCAGGCCTCGCGACGCGCCGGCGGTCGCCCGCTGCAACAACCACAGGCTCAGGATGGAGGCCGCCACAAAAGGCACATCGCTCATCGGTTCCACGGCCAGCGCCGTCAGCAACGGGTTGACGGCCGTGGCCGCCACCGTCGCCAGGGCCACCCACTGCGGGGCCTGTCCGGCGAGCAAACCGTAGAGCAGGGCCAACGCCGGCAGATAGAGCAGAAGCACCGCCGCCTTGACCGGCAGGATGGCCGTGTGCAGAGGCCGTCCCGTGCCCGTGAGAAGCATGACCACAGCAAAGAGGGCCGATGTGCCGGGTGGAAAGAAACGCTCGGAGCCGTCGAAGAGGTCGTAGCGGCCCTGAAAACGCAACGACTCGGCCAGCATGAGGAAGCGGGCCTCGTCGTCATAGGCGGCCGTGAAACGGTTGAGCCGCAACCCGGCCAGCACGGCGGCCAAGACGATAACGATTAAAAGCGTTGCAAAAACGACAAAACGAGACGATAACTTCAAAATTCCTCTTCCAGCTGCAAAACTGACATGAATGCTTCCTGGGGAATCTCGACCGAACCGACCATTTTGAGCCGTTTTTTGCCTTTCTTTTGCTTCTCCAACAACTTGCGTTTACGGGTCACATCGCCGCCGTAGCACTTGGCCAGCACGTCCTTGCGCAAGGCTTTGACATTGGCGCGGGAGATGACCCGTTTGCCGATGGCGGCCTGGATGGCGACATCGAACTGCTGTCGCGGGATGACCTCCTTCATCTTGGAAACCAGGCGCTGGCCTTTGTGATAGGCCTGGTCGGCATGGACGATGATGGAGAGGGCATCCACGGGTTGCCCGGCCACGAGCAGGTCAAGTTTGACCAGGTTGGCCGGTCGGTACTCGCGAAAGTGGTAGTCGAGAGAAGCATAGCCGCGCGTGCGCGCCTTAAGCTCGTTGTAAAAATCCACCAGGATTTCCGTGAGGGGGATATCGTAGCTGAGCTGGACGCGAGTGGGGTCCAGGTACTCCTGGTGTTTGAACTCCCCGCGGCGGCGGGTCACCAGGTCCATGATGGGGCCGATGTAATCGGTGGGGGTGATGATGTCAATTCGGACCCAAGGTTCGCGAATTTCGGCGATGAAGTTGGGGTCGGGCATCTCGGCCGGGCTATCAATGACGATCTCCTCGCCGTTCGTGAGGGTGATCTGGTACTCGACCGAAGGCGCGGTGAAGACCAAGTCGAGGTCGTACTCCCGCTCCAGCCGTTCTTGGACGATTTCCATGTGGAAGAGGCCCAGGAAACCGCAGCGGAAGCCAAAGCCCAGGGCCTGAGACGTTTCCGGCTGGAAGAAGAGGGCGGCGTCGTTGAGCTGGAGTTTCTCCAGGGCTTCCCGCAGGAGGTTGTAATCGTCGCTTTCAGAAGGATACACCCCAGCGAAGACCATCGGTTTGAGGGGCTTGAAGCCGGGCAGGGGTTCGGAGGCCGGATTGGCGGCCAGGGTGAGGGTATCACCCACCCGGCATTCGCGGATGGTCTTGAGACCGGTGGCAACATAGCCCACCTCGCCCGCCTCGAGCGTCTCCACCGGTCGCAGGGTCGGCGCGAAAATGCCGATTTCGAGGGGTTCGGTTTCGACCCCGGTGGACATCAGGCGTAGGGTCTGGCGACGGCGGATGGTACCGTTGACGACGCGCACATAGGCCACCACGCCTTTGTAGGCGTCGTAGTGGCTGTCGAAAATGAGGGCCTGGAGAGGCGCGTCGGGGTCGCCTTGGGGCGGCGGCACCTGCCGCACCACGGCCTCGAGCACAGCCTCGACGTTGGTCCCCTCGCGCGCCGAGACGCGCAAGATGCTCTCGGCGGGCACGCCCAGCAGTTCGGCCAGGTCGCGGGCCACGTCGTCTGGCCGCGCGGCGGGCAGGTCAATCTTGTTGATGACGGGAATGACATGCAGGTTGGCTTCCAGGGCCAGGTAGAGGTTGGCCAGCGTCTGCGCTTCGATCCCTTGCGAGGCGTCCACGACGAGGATGGCGCCCTCGCAGGCCTTGAGCGCCCGCGAGACCTCGTAGCCGAAGTCCACATGGCCGGGCGTATCAATCAAGTTGAGTTCGTAGGTCTGGCCGTCGGCAGCCTCGTAGAACATGCGCACGGCCGAGGCCTTGATGGTGACGCCCTTTTCTCGTTCCAAGTCCATGCTATCCAGCACCTGGTCCTGCATTTCGCGCTCGCTGAGGGTGTGGGTGATCTGCAGGAGGCGGTCGGCCAGGGTGGATTTGCCGTGGTCAATATGGGCGATGATGCAGAAATTGCGGATGAGGTCGGTACGCATGCGCGCAGCGGTCGGACGGAGATGGGCCGAAGCCCTGACACGTCCGCTGATTATACGGAAGAAGGCGGGAGTTGCCTAAAGCGCGAGCGGCTTGGGGGAATCGGCAGGCTGCCTCGCCGGCTCTTCCCCCCTCTCGGTGCCCTCCTCATCGGCAAACGGTCCGGTATAACCCTGTTCGCGCAACCAGACCCGTTCTTGTCGCGTCAGCGGCGCCCGCGCCAGCAAGTCGGGCCGGCGTTGCAACGTGCGCAGCAGGGCCTGTTGGCGTCGCCAAGCCGCGATGCGGGCGTGATGACCCGATAGCAAAATCTCCGGCACCTTCCAGCCACGAAACTCGGCCGGTCGGGTGTAATGGGGCCCTTCTAACAGGCCGGTGGCATGGGAATCCTCGACGGCCGAGCGCTCATAGCCCAGTGCGCCCGGCAACAACCGCACCACGGCATCCACCACCACGATAGCGGCAGGCTCGCCCCCGGAGAGCACGTAATCGCCGATGGAAAGCTCGTCCGTCACCAGATGCTCGCGCACCCGCTCGTCCACGCCCTCGTAGCGGCCGCAGATGAGGGCCAGGCGAGGATGGGCGGCCAGCTCCTGGGCCCCCGCCTGGGTGAACCCCCGCCCCTGGGGTGTCAGGAGGATGACGGGACAAGTGTCGTCCCCGCGGACGGCCTCGACCGCGGCGAAGATCGGTTCGGGTTTCATGACCATGCCCCCGCCGCCGCCGTAGGGCGTGTCGTCGGTGATCTGATGCTTGTCCGTGGCCCAATCGCGAATGTTGTGGATGTGGATGGACACCAGCCCGCGTTCCTGCGCCCGTTTGATGATAGATGCCGCAAACGGTCCGACGAACATTTCCGGGAAGAGGGTGAAGATGTCAATCCGCATGGCGGGTCAGACCGATGCTTTCACAAGGCCGGACGGAGTTCTATCGAGACAAAGGACAAACGACGGAAGATGAACGATGCCAGGAGGTCATCTTAACGGTCAGCACGCCGGAGTGCAAGAGGAAAAGCTTGGTGGAGTTGGAAGAATTGGAGGAGATGAGAGGAAAATAGAGATTCCAAGGACTGGTGGTACAATCGGGACATGAACCACCCCCAACGCCTGCGCGTCTACGGCCACGAATGGGCCCAGGACCTGCTGCGGACGGCCGTCCTCGGCGGTCGTACAAGCCATGCCTACCTTTTCACCGGGCCGGAACAGGTGGGCAAGACCACCCTGGCCCGTAGCCTGGCCCAGGCCCTGACCTGTGCAGCGCCGGAGGATGAAGGCGTGGGCGCCTGCGGCCGCTGTCGCTCCTGTCGGCTGGCGGCAGGCGAAGGGCATCCCGACCACCACCTGATCGAACCCGGCGGCACGCTCAAGGTCGAGGCGGTGCGCGATGTCATCCGCGAGGCCCAGTTGTCACCGGTCGAGGCGCCCTACAAGGTCTTCATCCTCTGCGAGTTCGACCGGGCTACAGCTGCCGCAGCCAACGCGCTGCTCAAAACCCTGGAGGAACCCAGCGCCACCACCCGCCTGTTGCTCACCTCGAGCCGGCCGGCCGGGTTACTGCCCACCATTGTCTCCCGTTGCCAGGTGCTCAACCTGCGTCCGGTGCCGACGGCCACCATCGCCGCCGCCTTGCAGGACGACTGGGGCGTGGCGCCGGAACAGGCCGCGCTGCTGGCCGGACTCAGCGGCGGCCGGCCGGGTTGGGCCATCACCGCGGTCAGCCGACCCGAAACCTGGGAGCGATACCGGCGCTATCTGGCCGATATGGAAAGCCTGCTGCAGCAAAACGGTTTCGAACGCATGCAGTACGCTGCCCGTCTGGCCGGCGACGCCGAGGTCGAGACGGTCCTGCAGAGCTGGCTGTTGTGGTGGCGCGATGTGCTCCTGGTGCAGCAGAACTGCCTCAACCTCATCCTCCACCGCGATCATCTGCCCACCCTTCGCGAGGTGGCGGGACGCATCCCCTCGACTCAGGTGCGGCGCTTCCTTCAGGCCCTGTTGCAAACGGCCACCTATCTTCGCCAGACGGTGAACGCCCAGCTGGCGTTAGAAGCCCTGTTGCTCAAAGCGCCTCAGATGGGGTAAACTAGGGATAATTCCGTTGCTTGTAACTACTCAGGCCGATGGCGTTGATAGCTCAAGTTCCGACAGGGTTCCATCCCGGACAGACGAAAGACGAAAGACAAATGACGACTTTTCTTCCGTCCTTCGTCTTTCGTCCGTCGTCCTAGGCGAGCGGCCGATCGCGGGCAGGGAAGACCCGTCCGGAACGTAAAGCAATGGGCTGAGTAGTTACCACTGCTTTATATCCTCGTAGGGCCGGATGGCACCCGGCGCCACACGGCCGGATGACATCTGGCACTTCAAGCCCTCGTTTTCTCGGCAAGCGCCTATATGCCCCAGGTTGTCGGAGTCCAATTCCAGCCCGTTACCAAAATCTACCATTTCGACCCCAACGGCTACACCGACCTGCTGCCCGGCGAGTGGGTGATCGTGGACACCGTCCGCGGCCGCGAGCTGGCTCAAGTCGTTTATGGCGCCAAAGAGGTGGACCCCCACGAGCTCAGCGGCGAACTGAAGCCGGTCTTGCGCCGCGCCGAACCACGCGACCTGGAACAACGGGCCTACTGGTCGGCCCAGGAAGGCCCGGCCAAAGCCTTCTGCGTGGCCAAAGCCCGCGAACTCGGCCTGAAAATGAAGGTGGTGCGCTGCACCTACAGCTACAACGGCCGCCGCCTCGTCGTCGAATACGTCAGCGAACAACGGGTGGACTTCCGCCAGCTGCTCAAGGAGCTGACCCAGCATTTCAATGCCCGCATCGAAATGCGCCACATCGGCGTGCGCGATCAGGCTAAGATCATCGGCGGCTTTGGCAAATGCGGCCGCGACCTTTGCTGCAGCTCCTTCCTACGCGAGTTCCACTCCGTCTCCATCAAAATGGCCAAAAACCAGAACCTGCCCCTCAACCCCGCCGACATCTCCGGCGTCTGCGGTCGCTTGTTGTGCAGCCTGGCCTATGAGGATGCCATGTACACCGAAAGCCGCCGTTACTTGCCCAAGCTGGGCCAGATGGTGGAGACGCCCGAAGGCGTGGGCTACGTGCGCGCCCTGAACGTCCTCCTCGAACGGGCCACGGTCGAGCTGCCCGGAGGCCGCCGCGTCGAGCTACCGGCCGCGGATCTCAATGTCCCCGGCGATGTGGAACGCCGCTTCGGCCGCTTCTGGAACGCGGAGGAGTGAGAGAGGTTGTAGCTCCGGATGCCATCCGGAGAGACATGAGGGGAGCTTGGGGAGTTCGGACGATGGACGATGGGCGTCGTCCCCCTTTCGTCTTCCACCCTGTTCATCGGCCGAAAAGGTGAGTTACGAGTACCAGTTCCCAGTCCCCAGTCACTAGTCACCAGTCCCCAGTCACCAGTCACCAATCACCACCGCGTCATCCGGCCAGCGCTGGCCGGACGCATCATAGGCGGCAACCCGCGCCAGCGTGGTTAGGTCGTACATCCCCACCCGCAGCGTATGGACGCCGGGCCGCAGCGTCGTGGGCAGGGTGAAGCGA
>JAOADB010000312.1 GCA_026417535.1 Caldilineales bacterium | reverse complement strand
GGGCCTCGCTGACCGACATCTGCGTCACCTGGTCAATGTTCAGCCCCTGGATGGTCACGGCCAGCGCCTCCGGCCGCAAGCGCTTGCCGCCACAGGTCGGACAGGGCCGGTTGGTCATGTAGCGTTCCAGGTACTCGCTGCGGATGTAGTCCGAGGTCGTCTCCCGATAGCGGCGTTGCAGGTTGGGGATGACGCCTTCGTAGGTCGTCTGGTATTCCCGCTGCATGCCATGTTGGTTGACATAACGTACCCGGATGGGGTCTTCACGGCGACCGCCGTAGAGGATGAGTTCCTGCTGCTTGCGGCTGAGCTGTTTCCAGGGCGTATGGAAGGGGATACCGAAATGATGGGCCGCGGCCTCGAGCAGGGCCTGGTAGTAGGTGCTCGTGTCGGACGACCAGGGGTGGATGGCGCCGTCGGCCAGGCTGAGGTCGGGGTCGGGCACGATCAGCTCGGGGTCGAACTCCATTTGGGTGCCCAAGCCGGTGCAGGTGGGACAAGCGCCATGGGGCGAGTTGAAGGAAAAGGTGCGCGGCTCGATCTCGGGCAGGCTGAGGCCGCACTGCGCGCAGGCCATATGCTCCGAAAAGAGCCGGTCCTGGGGATGGTCGGGGTCGGTGACATCGGCCAGGGTCATCACGCCGCCGCCCAGGCGCAGGGCCGTCTCCACCGAATCGGCCAACCGCGTGCGGTCGAGCCCACCGTCGTGAGCGCCGTTGGCCGGGATGACCAAGCGGTCCACCACGGCCTCGATGGTGTGGGTCTTGTAGCGGTCGAGCTCGATCTCCTCGTTGACATCGAGCACCCGGCCGTTCACCCGCACGCGCACGAAGCCGGCTTTGCGCACGTCCTCGAACACGGCCTTGTGTTCGCCCTTGCGGTCCTTGACCAGCGGCGCCAGGATGAGCAGACGGCTGCGGGGTGGATACTCGGCAATGGCATCCACGATCTGCTCGGTGGTCTGGCGGCTGATGGGCTGGCCGCAGCGGGGGCAGTGGGGCTGGCCGATGCGGGCGAAGAGCAGCCGCAGGTAGTCGTAAACCTCGGTGACGGTGCCGACGGTCGAGCGCGGGTTGTGGCTGGCGCCCTTCTGGTCAATGGAGATGGCCGGCGACAAGCCTTCGATCTGGTCCACGTCGGGCTTTTCCATCAGACCGAGGAACTGTCGGGCATAGGCCGAGAGCGACTCGACATAACGGCGTTGTCCCTCGGCGTAGATGGTGTCGAAGGCCAGGGACGATTTGCCCGAACCGGAGAGGCCAGTGATGACGACCAGTTTGTCGCGCGGGATTTCGACGGTGATGTTTTTGAGGTTGTGCTCGCGTGCGCCGCGAACGATCAGCTTCTCTTGAGCCATAAGGAGGTCGGTTTTATGACCGAATTTTTATGTCTTATAATCACGAAGACGCTAAGAGGGCGCTTGGAAAGTACTGCTTGTTATCTTCCTTTGATCATCACAAAGATGTGAAGATGCCAAAAACGCCAAATTACTTGCAATGTGAAAATATCCGACTCGTTGCGATGGATATAGCATCATGTAGTGCAAGATGGCATCTTGCGCTACATCTAGCGGCAGTTGATGATTCATTCTGACAACAAGCGGCGGTTGTCGGCGCCGGGGATGTCCTGGAGGCGAAGTCGGCCGGTGGCCAGCCAGTGGCGCAGCAGACGTTCGGCCTGCCGGGTACGCGCCTCGCCGTACAGAGCCGGGCTGTGGCGCAACGAGCCGCCGGCCAGGATCTGGCGGGCCAGCCGCACCACGGCGACGGCTTCGGCGCAGGCGGGGTCATCCCAGGCCAGGTCGGCCGTGGGGGCCGGCCGCTGATGGTAAACGAGCAGGCCCTGGCAGATGCGTTGGCTGCCATCGGGCAGGGCCACGGCTACCTCGAAGCGGAGACGGCGATAGGTGGCCGTCGTTCCCGGTTCGCGGGCCAGGACGCGGGCTTGCTCGAAACCGGGCAGGCTCGTGGACACGTAGCGTTCCAGGACCATCGCATCGGTGAGCCGCTGGGGGCCGACCAGCAGACCGATCAGGCCGATGGCGGCGGCCGTTGCGACCAGCAGACCCAGCGCCATCAGGATCAGCGCCGCCGCAAGGCCGGAGCCGAACCAGGCCGGGCGTTTCATGGTGCGACGCGGATGATCTGACCGTCCTCTGCCAGCACCCGTTCGATCTCCTCCGGTGGCACCCGACCATCTTCGCCGAGAACGACGTAATGAAAGTAGCCGTCGGGGTAAGGGAGCGGCAGAAAGAGGTACTCGAAGCGGATGTGGTTGGCGTTGATCAGGGCGCGGCGCACCTCGCCGGCCTCCAAGGCCAGCAGGTCGGTGCTGACGATGATGGCCCGTCGCGCCCGCAGCGAGACCCGTACGGGGGTGTAGGGGTCGGGCGGAAACAGGAAGAGGATGCGATTGCTACGTTGGAGGCGATTGGCCAGATAGCTCAGACGGGGGTCAAGAGCCGGTTCTTCGGCAAACAGGGAATCGGGCAGCAGCCAGAAGCCGTTTTCGCCGCGAGTGGCGCCGGCCACGCGGGGATAGGCCTCCGGGTCCAGGCCGATCAGGTGTTCGGTGCGGTTGATGTAGTGGGTCAGCCAGCGTTGCCATTCCGGCCACACGAACAGACTGATGCCCGTGTTGTGGTTCCAGACCGACAGGTGCGAGCTGCCCACCATGGCCGCGGTGATCACGCCCATGGTGCCGCCGTGACTGACCACGCCGATGCGCTGCCCCCGGTAGCGGTCCAGGATCTCGCCCAAGGCCTGATGGACCCGGTCGCGAAAGGCGACGAAACTGGGCGCCTGCTCGAAACTCGGCTCCCAATCGGTGCGGCCCCACCAGGGCCGGGTGGGGTGATGCACGGGCATCTCCTCCCAATAGGGATGGCTGAACTCCTCCAGGCCCGATACTTCCACCGGGCTGAGACCCTGAGCATGGGCAACGGCCAGGGCCGTGCTGAAGGCGCGGCGCAACGGCGAAGTGACCACCACATCCAGCGGGGCGTGGGCGGCCATCCACTCGGCCACGCGCAAGGCTTGCGCCCACCCCAACGCCGTCAGGTTGGGGTCAAAGGCGCGGATGTTGGCGTACACGTTGCTCAGCGATTCGCCGTGCCGGATCAGGTAAAGGGCCGTGCCTTCCTTGTAACCGGAGCCGCGGTCAACCAGGGGGATTTCCGGCGTTTCAAGCGCCGAAGGGACGGTGGCAGAGGATGAAGCCATAGCAAAGGCAAGGGGATAGGGGTGAAGCAGAAAAGGCGCAACTACATATCATAGCACGAAAAGAACAACCGTTCGTAATCGGTTCGGGGGTTTGGGTAGGGCACGATGCCACCGGCCGTGCATGGGTTTCTGGCATGGGTCTCTCCTTCCTCCGTGCCAAACGTCGGCACCTTGGAGGTTCCGTCGTGCGCCCTTCGTCCTGGTGCCGGGCTTGATCCGTCACATCACCCTCCCCAATTGTCCAGGTATGAAC
>JAOADB010000311.1 GCA_026417535.1 Caldilineales bacterium | reverse complement strand
GCGCAGGGGCGCGTATGAGGGCGGAGTTGGGCCGAGGTCGAAACGAAAGGGGGCGGCCGGGCGGCGGAGCCGCCCGGCCGCCCCCCTTTTTGGCCGCGCGTGGCGCTGAACTTCGCTTCCGACCGCGACGCGCCGCGTGGAACCCCTCCGTGGGGCCGGTCCTTCCGGTTTTGGCCACAGCGCGTGCCCGACGACCATGCCGCCGCAGCGCCGGGCGAGGGGTGGCGTCGTCGAGGCATCGCCAGTCCATGTCGGGACAGCCCCGACGGGGCCGGCTGCCCTGGCCCACTCGGAATGGGCACATTCCGTGCAAGGTGAGCGAGGCATCCCTAAAAATCGGCAACGGCCGAGAGCGGGAACGGGAGACCTGACCGGGGAGTAAAGGTCGCGACTGAGCCGTTACGATGAGAAAACGGAGGGCTCCTCCGGTGAAACCTTGGACACGATCCCTCTTTCGTCACGGCCTTAGCCGCTCCAAGGCAATTTGACAGGCGGTCGGGACTGTAGTATACATTGTGACAAATCGTTCATGTTTGGAACGACTGTCTTCAAATCGTGTGCAAAAAGGTCAAGAAAACGCACGCAACGCAGGGCAGAGGACAATAAAGCCGTTTTTTCCCGGTTCTCGAATCGGGACCACGGAACCACCGGGCGTTACACACCATCCCCTATACCTCACTCACCAACGGAGGAGAGTTATGTCTCGCAACACGTTTTGGTCTCTCCTGAGCCTGGTGCTCATTGGGGCCCTGTTCCTGAGCGCCTGCGCGCCGCCAACGCCAGCGCCAGCCGCCACGCCGACCCCAGCGCCACCGCCGGCTGCCGAGAAGAAACTGGAGATTTTCTCCTGGTGGACCACCGGCGGTGAGGCCGCGGGCTTGCTCAAACTCTTTGACATGTACAAACAGAAGTTCCCCGACGTGGAGATCATCAACGCCACCGTGGCCGGCGGCGCCGGCTTCGAGGCCAAACCGGCCCTCAAGGCCCGTATGCTGGGCGGCGACCCACCCGATTCCTTCCAAGTCCACATGGGCCGCGAGCTGATTGACACCTGGGTCGTCACCGGTTACATGGAACCCCTCGACGACCTCTTCAAGGAGGAAGGCTGGGAGAAGGTCTTCCCGCCCGGTGTCTTGGAGATCATCTCCTACAACGGCAGCTACTGGTCCGTGCCGGTGAACATTCATCGGGCCAACGTGCTGTGGTACAACAAGAAGGTCTTCGAGGCCAACGGCTGGAAACCGCCGACCACCTTCGACGAGTTCTTCGCCCTGGCCGAGGATATGAAAGCCAAGGGCATCACCCCGCTGGCTCTGGGCGATGTGGGCATCTGGGCCTCGACCCATCTCTTCGAGGTCATCCTGGCCGGCACCCTGGGCGCCGAAAAGTACAACGGCCTCTGGACCGGCCAGACCGACTGGAACGGCCCGGAGGTCAAACAGGCCCTGGAAACCATGGCGAAGATGCTCGAATACGCCAACCCGGACCACTCCGCCCTCTCGTGGGACCAGGCCAACGACCTGGTCATCCAGGGCAAGGCCGGTATGACCATCATGGGTGACTGGGTGGACGCCGACAACCTGGCGAAGAAGTTTGCGGACTCGGGTTGGGCCTCGCCGCCGGGCACCCAGGGCATCTTTGTGGCCCTCTCCGACACCTTTGGCCTGCCCAAGAACGCCCCTCATCCCGAGCAGGTGCGCGAGTGGCTGCGGCTGGTCGGCTCCAAGGCCGGTCAGGAAGCCTTCAACCCGGTCAAGGGTTCCATCTGCGCCCGCAACGACTGTGATGCGAAGTTGTTCGGGCCGTACCTGCAGTCGGCCATGCAGGATTGGGCCAAGGATGCCATCGTGCCCAGCTTGGCCCACGGCGCGGCGGCCTCGGAATCCTGGGTGACCCTGATCAACGACGTCATGACCGTCTTCGTCACCGACCGGGATGTGGCCAAGGCTCAGGCCGGGTTGGCCCAGGCCTGCAAGGACGCCGGGGTCTGCAAGTAAGGTCATGTCGTTTATCCGCTCCGCACGAGACAAGGCAGCCCCGCCTGGGGCTGCCTTGTCTGTACCATGAGCCTATCACCATGCGGCATCTGTCCTGGGATCGGATCATCTCGGTTCTCGTCATCCTCCCCTCGGCCCTGGCGATCGGGGTGTTCGTGTATGGGTTTATCGCCTGGAGCGGCTGGGTTTCCCTTTCCAATTGGGACGGCTTGCGGCCCGACCTCTCGTGGGCCGGGTTCGTGAACTACGCCCGCCTGTTCGCCAATCCGCGCTTCCAGATTGACATCCGTAACACCATCGTCTTCACGATTTCCTTCCTGACGGCCTGTATTGTCCTGGGCTTGGGGCTGGCCATTCTCCTCGATCAGGGCGTGCGCGGGGAAAACGTCTTCCGCAGTCTGTTCCTGTTCCCGATGGCCATCTCGTTCATCGTCACCGGCGTGACATGGCGTTGGCTGTTGGCGCCTGGCGACCCGGCCACGGGCCGTCTCACCGGCATCAACGTGTTGCTCAGCGGCCTCAACCTGCCGCTTTCGCAATGGTACACCGATCCAACGGTGCTTTACATTCACCCGACCACCGAGTTAGGGCAGTTCCTGACCCGCATCGGTCTGGGCTTCCTGGCTACGCCCAACTTCGGCATTCCCGTGGCGATGTTCTCCATCGTCATCGCCGCCACCTGGCAGATGTCGGGTTACGTCATGGCGATGTATCTGGCCGGTCTGCGCGGCATCCCCGAAGAGCTGCGCGAGGCCGCCCGGGTGGATGGGGCCGGCGAATGGCAGGTCTATCGGTACATCATTTTTCCCCTGCTGCGGCCCATCACCCTGAGCGTGGTCATCATTCTGGGCCATATCTCCCTCAAAATTTTCGACCTGGTGGCGGCCATGAGCAAAAAAGGGCCGGGCTTTGCCACCGATGTGCCGGCCTATTTCATGTTCGAGACCACATTTCAGGGCGATCACTATGCCCAAGGGGCCTCGATTGCCATTTTCCTGTTGATCAGCGTCAGTTTGCTCGTCATCCCCTACCTGATCTACAGCACCCGTAGGGAGGCAGAACTCTGATGGCAGCCCGACCCGATATCCTTCTACGCCGGATTGGCCGGATAGGCATCTACACGGCCCTGGTGGCGGCCAGCGCCTTTTACCTGTTGCCGGTGTACGTGCTGCTCGTGACCAGTCTCAAGCCCTACGCCGAGGCCAACCTGGCGCAGATGTGGAACTTGCCTTCGGCCGCCAGCCTGGAGAGCTTTTGGCGGGCCTTCGAGCAATTGCGACCGCACTTCCGCAACAGCGTCTATCTGACCATTCCGGCCACCCTGTTTTCCGCCCTGCTGGGTTCGGTCAACGGCTACATCCTGTCCAAGTGGCGCTTTCGGGGCGCGGAAGTCCTGTTCCCTCTGCTCCTCTTCGGGATTTTTTTCTCCTATCAAAGCAGTCTCATCCCGTTGGTGCAGGTTCTGCAGCGGGGCAACATGTTGGCCAAAGC
>JAOADB010000310.1:3171-3513 GCA_026417535.1 Caldilineales bacterium | reverse complement strand
ACTGTGACCTCTGTGGCCACTCCTCGCCAGACCTTCAGATCGTCACCGGCCCCATCTCCTCCGGTGTATCCGGTCTCACCAATCCGCCACGTAGGCCTCGAAGGTCGGGCGCTCGCCCCGCAGGAACACGGCCAGCTCGCGGGCTTGCGTTTGCAGGATGCTGCCCAGCGTCAGCTTTTTGCCCTGATAGGGCGCCTGCGCATCCAGGCGCTCGTACACCTTGGCCGCAATGGCGCGACGCACATCGGCTTCCAGCCGGCCTTCCGTATCCTGCTTCAAGGCCGTTCCGCGGGTCACCATCGCCAACACGGTCCGATCCACCACGGCGGGACGATATGGCTC
>JAOADB010000310.1:0-3161 GCA_026417535.1 Caldilineales bacterium | reverse complement strand
GATCGAGCACCATGCTGGGCTTGCCGGGACGGTCTGTATGCAGAAAACCGCCGTAGGGGTCCAGCCCGGCCAGCACACAGGCCCGTTCGACCTGACCGTACAACACCCCATAGCCGTAGTTCAAGGCCATATTGAACGGGTCCGTCGCCCCGCGTGTCTCGCGGCCCGGCCATTCCAGCGTTGCCGGCACCACCCGCGCCAGCGCGGCCCAGTAGACCTGCGCCGCCCGACCTTCGACCCCCAGCAACTGCTCACGCACGGCATCCACCTGTTCGGCCCGCAGCGCCAATACCTCGCGCTCGTGTACCGTGACCTCGATGGCCGCCTCGCGCAGGGCATCGTACAGGGCCGGGTCTTGCTCTTTGCGATACTTGGCTATGTACTTCAACAACGTCGCCTGATTCCGGATCTTGCCCAACGCCAGACTGCGGGCCACTTCGACCCCGCGGCCGTCGTAATAGGCCAGCAGCTGCGCCCGTCGGGTTTGGATCGTTCCGATGAGCGCGCTGGCATAAAACGAGGCCATGGGCGCGCCCCGACTGTCCAGGATATGCACTGGAATCCCGTGCTCGGCGCAGGCCAACAGCGCATCGGTGCTGATGCTGACCCCATGACCGTCCAGGAGGACCGTTTCGAGGTGCATGAGCGGCGCCTCGACCAGCTTCTCCTTGTCGCGAGTCACGACCAGACGGCCCTGATACTTGCCGACAAAAGTGCCGTATTCCTCTACGATCAGGTGAGGGATGATGGCCATGGGCTTTTGCTCCTTCCGTTGGATTGGGATCGGCGGTCACGATCGGTCGCCAACCGCGCGGGAAGCCGAAGGACGGACGAAAGGACTCCCTCTGGCGATAATGGCTCCGGTTCCGACAGGGTTCCATCCCAGGCAGACGCAAGAGGTGGCGCAAGATGGCATCTGACGCTACGTTTTGCGTCCGTCGTCCAAGCGAGCGGCCAAGGGCGGGAAGGGAAGACCCATCCGGAGCGTAAGGCAGCGCGTTGGATGAGTACTCTCGAAGGACGGTAACGGCTCAGGCACCGTCGGGAGCGGCGGCTGGGTCGGCAACGGAGGGACCTGAGCCATCATCGGCCTGGGTTGTCACAGTATCAAGACGTACGGGGGCGGATGGAGAAACGCCTTGCGTGACCAAACCATACCAGCCGCAGCCTTTGACCACGTTCTTGCCCAGCTGGATGCTCTCGCCCCAGAGCAAGTAGGGGAGTAACGGCTTCCAATCCGGCGCCCAGAGCACCACATCGCCCACCAGGCCGCCCAAATGGGTGGGACCGCCCTTGCGCTGCGAATAGCCCGTCACATCCCACCAGTGGCTGCGGTCAGTCACGACTCGTACCGTCTGGGCCACCGGCAACAGCTGTCGGACATCCTCGCTTAGGGCAGTGGGGGTGAAGCGTTCGGCTTCGGCGCTGAAGTGGGCAGCCGTCGCGTAGAGTCTCTCGAGCAAACGTTGGAAAAAGGGGACGAAGGCAAAGCGATGCATCAGACGCTCCTCATGGATCAGCCGGAGCGGCGTCAGTAGGCGCAAGGTCAGCAGCCCCTCCCCGGCTGCCAACGCCTCCGCCAGGCGAGCGGTCCGGTGGGTAATGCTCTCGGCCGTCACGGCCACGGCGGGCATCTCCACCATGCGGCCGGCCTCACGGCGGTAGACGATCTGCCGGCGGTCGGTATGGGGATCGAACGCTTCGACCTGAAGGAGCCGAAAGCGACCACGACTCCGCAGGGTGGGGATGAAATGTCCCAGGCCGAGGGTTTCGCCCACCTCGTGCCAGCCCAGGAGCACGTAGGGGAACAGCGTCTGAGCGTTGCCGAACAAGGTGAAACCGAAGGCGAAGATCTCGCCGGGTTCATAGCCTGTTTGCCGCGAGAGGGGTGGCTGCAGGGTAAAAGGCCGGCGGGTTTCGGGGCCAGTATCCCGATTCGTCAGATAGCACACGGGGCAACCCTCCTGATGGAGGGGATCGGTGCGGGCATGGGGCGGCGCCGAGCAGAAGGTCTTTTGCATGTACGTATGCCAGGCCCCACGCAGGGCCGAGCCTTTGAATGGCTCGAGATGGATGGGCGTGGTGGCCACGACGGTAAAACGCAGATGGTAAAGGGTGAAGTCGAACATGGGGATCCTCGAAACGGTATCGTGAGAAGAGGGGAGCTTGAGGAGCTGGGGGGAGCTTGGGGGAGCTTGGGGGAGCTGAGGGGAGAGCTTTTCGTCCTCCGTCCTTTGTCTTTCGTCCGGCCCTCGGTCGCATTTCGGGACGAAGGACGAACGACGAAAGACGGAAAATCGTCGTCCTCCGTCCTTCGCCGTCCGTCTCTCCATCCATCGTCTCGCGTCCATCGTCCATCGTCTACACTCCTATGTCACTCCCGGCGCCCACGGCTTTGACCGGCGCCGCGGGCGCCGGGAGCTGGTTGTTAAGGTGCAGAGCCGCGCCGCTAGACGAGGTCGTCAACCTCGGCGGACCGGGCTTCCCAGGTGAGTCCCCGTTCGGGGCTATAGGGTGTCAGGACCACGGGCGGGATGTCGCGGTCGCCGGGCCGGACCCGTCCCTCGCGGGCGAGGGCGTGGTAACGACCCCAGGAGATGGGAACCAACAGCTCGTAAGCCCGGATCGGCTCTTCTTCCTTGAGCTGCATGAACTCGTCGTACAGGTCGTTGGGCAGTACCTCGATGCTGTCGAAGGCCTTGTAAAACCGATCCTCGAGATCCCGGTCGGCCTGAAAGGCCCGCAGCGGGCGAATACAGGTGATTTCGAACTCGGTCGCGTGATGAAGGAACTCCTCACGCCAGCGGGCGGCAATCTCACCGGCGTAGATTTCATCCAGCCAACCGCCGATGGCGTTTTCGTCAATTGGCCGACCGTTTTCACGTTCCAGAACCCGCAGAGTGGCCTGGACCAACGCTGGATCGTACACCTTCTGACCATCGTTCGGCTGGCGGAAGACGTGCACCGGAGCCAAATCGGCCTGCCGACGCCGCCGGTTGATTCGGCCAAAACGTTGCACCAACGCCTCCAACGGCGCCGGATCGGAGTAAATCGTGTCCAGGTCAATGTCGAGGCTGACCTCGATGGCTTGAGTAGCCACTAGAACGATGGGCCGACGCTGCCGGCTGGTGGAGCCGGTTGCCTCGCGCACCATCTTCTCC
>JAOADB010000309.1 GCA_026417535.1 Caldilineales bacterium | reverse complement strand
GGTCGGTGCAGCCGTGGGCGCCGGTTGTCCACCCGCACAGGCAGCGGCCACGCTGGCCGCAGCAAACGACATGCCCAACAGGGTGGCAAAGCGCAGGAACTCACGACGGGTGATGCGCCCCTGCTCGAGCTGTTCGTAGGCCGCCGGGATCGCCGGATGGATGGCCTCCATCTGCTTCTTGTCAACGGTTGGTTTGTTCACGGTGACCTCCTTGCTATGGAGAGAGCGAAGAAGAAAACGACGAATGTGCGGTCGTAGCCGACAAACGACCATCACATCCCGGTGATGGCCGTTCGATAGCCTCTCGATTGTACCCTCCTGATGGCCGAGACAGGCGCCTTTCCGGTTTCGTTGCGGTCAGGACGCTTTCGTTTACGGCCCTTGGCCCGTTCCGACGCCGTTGCCGAAACCGGGTGGCGATATATCCGAAGTTGGCTGCGTAGTATATCAGAAAAGAACAGGCCGTCAAAACTGCGTTCGATAGGGCCGGGTAAGGGCGGTTACGTTGGACGATAGACGATGGACGATAGACGATTGTCCATCCTCTATTCTCCGAAGAGGATCACGCCGCGAGCCACCTTGCCGGCCAGCATGTCGGCATAGGCCTCATTGATCGCCTCGAGCGGATAGGTCCGGGAGACAAGCCGTTCCAGGTCGAGACGGCCACGGCGATAGAGGTCGATGATCCGCGGGAAATCGCGGTGGGCGTTGGCGCTCCCGTAGTAGGTGCCGGTGACGGTCTTTTCCTGACGGGTGATGACCGCGCCGGGCAGGTTGGTGCGGCTCCCCATCGGCGCCACGCCGGCCAGCACGACCATGCCGCCGGGCCGTACGGCTTCCAGGCACTCCTCCTGTACGGCCGGGATGCCGATGGCCTCGAAGACGTAATCGGCCCCGCGGCCCTCGGTCAGGCTGCGGATGGTGGGTACGACCTCGGGGCCAGGGGTCAGAAACCGGGTGGCGCCGCATTGCCGAGCCAGGTCGGCCTTGCCGGCGGCCTTATCCACAACGATGATCTCGGCCGCGCCGGCCAGATGGGCGCCCAGGACGATGCTCAGCCCCACGCCGCCGGCGCCGTAGACGACGACGCTGCTGCCCGGCCGTACCCGCGCCGTGTTGAGCACGGCGCCGACGCCCGTGGTCACGGCGCAGCCGACCAGGGCCGCCACCGTGGCCGGGACATCTGCCGCAACGGGCACGCAGCACTGGACGGGTACGACGGTGTAGTCGGCAAAACAGGCCAGCGCGCTGAAGTGGTAAACCGGCCGACCGTTCTGGCTCAGCCGCGTCGTACCGTCCAACATCGTGCCGGCCCACAGCGGCCCCACGTATGTCGTGCACAGGCTGGGGCGGTCGTTAAGGCAGTAGAAACAGCCGCCGCAACTCGGCGCCCAGTTGAGGATGACATGGTCGCCGGGTGCGACCGCGGTCACGCCCTCGCCGACGGCGGCCACGACGCCAGCGCCCTCGTGGCCGGGGACGACCGGCAAGGGATGGCGGGTGGCGCCTGTGACGAGATGCCAGTCGCTATGGCAGACCCCGGCCGCCGTCACCCGCACCAGGACTTCTCCGCGGCGGGGGGCTTCCAGCTCGAGCTCCTCGATGCGAAAGGGGTCGCCAACCTGATGCAAGACGGCCGCACGTAGCTTCATGGCTTTAACTCCTGATAACGGCTTGGTTCCCGGCTTTCACTTTCCGGATGGCACTTCCGTTCCCACCATCGCCTAACCGTCGAGACAAAGGACAAAGGACAGACAGAACGTTTTCGTCTTTCGTCCTCTCGTTCGCCTCCGGACAGGGGGATAGGCCATCACGGACATCGGCCTGAGAATCCTTCGGTCCTCAAGATACGGCCAGGCCCTCCAGGGCCTGCCAGTCAATGGTCACCCCCAAACCGGGCCTATCGGGCAGGGTCAGGCTGCCGTCGGCTTCGGGTTGGAGGGGTTGGGGCAGGATGAAATCCCGGCGTTCCGGCGTCCAATAGGGTGGATCGTAGGGGAATTCGACAAACGGCGCCTGGGAGACGGCCGCGGCCACATGGAGGTTGGCCAACAACACCAGACCGTCGCCCCAGGTGTGGGGCGAGAAGAGGCAACCGGCCGCCTGCACCTCGCGAGCCAGCTGTACCCCGCGCAGGATGCCGGTGCTCCAGGCGACATCGTGTTGATAGACATCGAGGGAACCGCATTGCAGATAGCGGCGCAGCTCGGCGACATCTCGGTTGCCCTCGCCGCCCGCGATGCGGATGCGGCTGCGCCGACGCAGCGCCGCCAGGCCTTCGTAATCGTGGCGATGGAGCGGTTCTTCCAGCCAGAAGACGTCGTATTCGGCCAGAGCGTCGGCCATCCAAACGGCGGTTTTGAAATCCCAGCTGGGCGAGACATCCCACGGCATGCGCCAGGCCTGATTGGCATCCACCAGGATGGCCATGTCGGGGCCGACGGCTTCGCGCACGGCGGCGACGATGGCCAGGTCCTCGCGCGGATCGGGCGCATGGAAGCGGAGCTTGAGCGCGGGAAACCCGGCTGCGCGCAACCGACGCGCCGATTCGGCCCGTTCCTCGGCCGGCAACCGCGCCCCGGTCGAAGCGTACAACCGCACCCGACCGCTCGTCCCGCCCAACAGCCGCCACAGCGGCAGCCCTGTGATGTTGCCCATGAGATCCCACAACGCAATTTCTAACGGCCACATGCGGCCGTAATGGAACTGGAGATGGTCGAGCACCTGCGCGTGGCGCCCGATGGCAAAGGGGTCCTGGCCCAGAAAGAGGTCTTCATGGCCGGCGAAGCCGAGCATGGCATCGCCGGCGCCCACCCCTTCGTAATCCCCGGCACACACGCGCACGAGGGTGGCCGTGAACACCGTGCGCGGGCGCGGATCCCATGCTGCCGGGAAAGGTGGGTCCAAGGGCAGCCGATAGTGCCGGACGGCGATGTGGTCAATGACGGGCACGGAGGTTAGCGAGACGTATGGGCTGTGGAAGGGCTGCGACGAAGGACAGACGACGATGGCCTCACGGCATCGGGCCGGAACGATTCGCAATTGACGTTACTCGGCGGTCGCCAGCATGGTGCGGACGATGTGCTCGAATTCGGCCAGAGACGGCACCGTCATGGCTTCGTCCAACAGCTCACGCACGGCGTCCGACCCCAGGCGGCGCAGATGGTCGGCCAGTTCGGGCCTGGTCTCGCCAAAGCGATAGCTGAGCAACGAGATGAGCATCTCGATCCGGCCCTCAATTCGGCCCTGTTCCAGACCTTTCTGCAGGCCTTCTTTCTCGATTTCGACATACCAGGGCGATTCACGCAGCATGGTCATATCCCACCTCATCAGCTGGCTGACCTCTTCCGGCGTCATCACGAACGTGGCGAAGAAGGCCAGAAGCGGTTCCATGGTGGCTAAATCGGCGTCTTGGCGTAAGCGGGCCAAGGCGCGCTTGATGACAAGAGGATTATCGCCACCTTTGAGCACGGGCGCAAATGGCAACAAGGTGACCAAATCTTGCGCCAGTACCGTGTCGGCCTCCACCTCCCACAGATTGACCACCCTGTAATC
>JAOADB010000308.1 GCA_026417535.1 Caldilineales bacterium | reverse complement strand
GGTCGGGAAGGCATCTCGCAATAAATCGGTCTCGGCCACCGGGGCGTACTCTAGATGGGAGGAGGTGTGGCAACAGTGTTGTGAAAAAAACCAAACGGACACGTCGTCCGCCGAGTCGAATTAGCATGCAAGCATACCATCTCAACGCCGTTGCCGTCAAAACGGGGGAGAGGAAGGTGAGGAGCGCAGGGAGTTTGGGGGAGCTGGGGGGAGTTTGGAGGAGCTGGGGGAAAGGGAGCAGAAGAAAGCCCCTCGAGCTCCTGAAACTCCTGAAGCTCCTCCGGTTTTCCTCACGACTGTGCTATGATCCGTGGGCACGTTTCGACGCTTCAACGTAACGATGCAGCCCATCTGCCTTACGCTCCGGACGGGTCTTCCCCTCCCGCCGTTGGCTGCTCCCCAGGACGACGGACGAAAAAATCTTCGTCATCCGTCCTTCATTTTTCGTCCTCGCAAACGGCCAAAAACGTCCCAATTACAGTTACCAGTTACCAGTTACCAGTTACCAGCTACCAGCTACCAGTTACCAATCTTCAGTCAACCGTTCCCCTTCCCCCATGACCCTCACCGGCACCCGCACCCTCGTCGGTTTCGGCTTTGGCCCCATCCAGGCCGGGCTATTCCTCTACGAAGCCTATCGCAGCGGCGCCTTTGCTCGCCTCGTGGTCGCCGAAGTCGTCCCGGCCATCGTCGCCGACGTCCGCCGCCACGGCGGCTATTTTCGCCTGAACATCGCCCACGCCGACCGCATCGAAACGGTAGTCATCGGGCCCATCACCATCCTCGACCCCGCCATCCCGGACGACCGTCAAGCCCTGATCGGCGCCATTGCCGGGGCCGATGAGATCGCTACGGCCGTACCCAGCGTGACCGCCTACACCGGACCCGGTCCGGAAGCGCTCCATCGGGTCCTGGCCGAAGGGCTGCGGGCCAAACTGGGCCGGGGCGGGCCGCGTGCCGTCGTGTACACGGCCGAAAACCACAATCACGCCGCCGAAATCCTGGCCGCAGCCGTAGCGGCCGAACTTACCCCCGACGAATGGGCGGCCCTGTCGAACCGGGTTTGCTTCCTCAACACCGTCATCGGCAAAATGAGCGGCCGGCATCCCGACCCGGCCGAGATCGCAGCCTGGGGATTGGCCCCAGTCACACCGACGGCGACCCGCGCCTTTCTTGTCGAGGCCTTCAACCGCATCCTCATCTCGCGGGTCCGCTTCGCCGATGGCGCCGGGTTCGAGCGGGGCCTGCAGGTCTTCGACGAAAAGGACGACCTGTTGCCCTTCGAGGAAGCCAAACTCTACGGCCACAACGCCACCCATGCCCTAGCCGCCTATCTGGGCGCGCTGGCCGGACGGCGCTTCATCGCCGAACTCGTGGACCTGCCAGGAGCCATGGACGTCCTGCGGCGGGCCTTCCTGTACGAATCGGGCGCGGCGCTTTGCCGGAAATACGCCGGCTGCGATCCCCTCTTCACCCCGGCGGGCTATGCCGCCTACGCCGAGGACCTCCTGGCCCGCATGACCAATCCCCATCTACATGACACGGTGGCCCGCGTGGGCCGCGATCCGCAACGCAAGCTCGGCTGGGATGATCGCCTCATCGGCACCATGCGCCTGGCCTGGAGCCAGGGCATCGTCCCCCGTTACTACGCCATCGGCGCGGCCGCGGCCCTGGCCGTCCTCGATCCCTCAACCCTTACCGACCCGGCCGCGGCCGTCGCCCATCTGCGGGCCATCTGGCCGGCAGACGCGGCCTCGGCCGAGCAGGAGACCATGCTGGCCCTGGTTGAACAGGGCCGTCAGACCCTGCTCTCGTGGCGGCGTCATGACGGCCTTGCCATCACCCTTTGAGCCGTTCCCCCGGAGCCATCCCATGAGTATCCCGGCCGACTACAGCCCCGAGGAGGTCGAGCTCCTCATCGAAACCCCCTTTGCCGTCGGCATGGCCGTCATGATGGCCGCCGAAAGCGGCCTCGGCGCCCTGAGCGAACTCTCCGCCCTGCGACGCCTCATCTTGGAACCCGCAACGCCCCCGGCCGCCGGTCCCCTCATCCGCGGTTTGCTGGATGTCCTGGAAGCGCGCACCCGTTCCGACCCCAAAGCCGGCCGGGCCTTGATGAACCCCTTCGAGGGATTGCCGCGGGCGGCGATGGTCCCCACCGCGTTGGAGAAGACCGCGCAGGCCCTGGCGTTGTTGCGCCGCAAGGCCACGCCTGCCGAGGTAGCGGCTTATGGGCAATGGCTGTTGACCATCGCCGAGGGCGTGGCGCAAGCTGCCCGCGAAGGAACCGTCTTCGGCCTCGGCGGCCGACAGGTGAGCGAGGCCGAGGCCGCGTTTCTCGACCGGCTGGCCGGGCTGATCCGCTCGTAGCGCGATACCGAATCGCGCCATGTCCGTCCGATTGACAAAAAACGACTCGACCCACGGCCCCCCTTTCCGGATGGGTCTTCCCTTCCCATCAGCGGCCGCTCGCCAGGACAACGGACGAAAAGACATAGCGCAAGATGCCATGACATCCCATCGTCTATCGTCCATCGTCCATACTTGACAAATCCTGTCTTCCCCCGTATTAGCAGGGCGTAATCGGTTTTCCGTACCCACCGGCCGCTTGTCCCCCTTCTACTGCCATGACCGCCCAACTCCTCATCATGATCGTCCAGGAAGAAGACGCCGATCCGCTTTGCAAGCGCCTGAGCGCGCTGGGTTTTGCCTTCACCCGGCTGAATACGATCGGCGGCTTCTTGCGCACGGCCAACACGACCCTGCTCATGGCCGTGCGCGAAGAGGATATCGAGCAGGTTCTGGCCATCGTGCGGGCCTGCTGTCGCACCCGAACCGCCATCGTCAACCCCATGCCCTGGGCGGTCGAACCGGGGCATCCCTCCTTCGGCGCTGCCCTCACCCCGCTCGAAGCTCAGGTCGGCGGCGCCACCGTCTTTTGTCTGCCCCTGCTCCGCGCCCTGCACCTTCCCGATGAGAGACCGCTCATGCCCGCCGCACCCAACGCCTTTGCCCCTTCCCCCTCGGAAAGCCCGATGCATCTCGTCCTGGCCATCGTTCACAACGACGACGCCGGCGCCGTGACCCAGGCCCTGCTAAGCGCCAACTACCGGCTCACCCGCATCAACACGGCCGGCGGCTTCCTCCGTCGCGGCAATGTCACCCTCCTGGTGGGTGTGGAACCGGGTCGGGTGGATGAGGTCATCGGCCTCATCCGGGCCAACGTCCGCCCGCGCATCGAAAGCGGAACCGAATCGGCCTACGGCGCCACCGTTTTTGTGCTGCCGACCACGCGGTTTATTCATATTTGATGGGTAATTGGTGACTGGTTACTGGTTACTGGTAATTAGGAGTTTTTTGGCCGTTTGCGAGGACGAAAGACGAAGGACGGATGACGAAGATTTTTCGTTCTTCGTCTTTCGTCTCGATACTGAGCCAACTACCAAAACAGAAGACAAGACCCGGATGACGAAGATTTTTCCGTCCTTCGTCCTTCGTCTTTCGTCTCGATACGAGCCAATCACCAAAACAGAAGACAAGACCCGGATGACGAAGATTTTTCCGTCCTTCGTCCTTCGTCTCCATACCGAGCCAATCACTAAAACAGAAGACAACCAACGAAAAATT
>JAOADB010000307.1 GCA_026417535.1 Caldilineales bacterium | reverse complement strand
ACGCAAGGCCGTGGGCTGAGTCGTTACAAAAAAGAACGCCCCGGATTGACCGGGGCGTTCTGAGGGGTGGAAGAGGGGAAATCAGGCGGCTTTGTGCTCGGCGCCGAGCTTCTTGTCCAACTCGGAGACTTTGCGCGAGAGGGCCGCAATCTTCTTGCCCAATTCCTCGATGTCGCTCTTGCTGGGGATATTCATCATCGCCAGCACGGCTTCGATGCGCTCATCGAGCAGCTTCTCGACCCGCTCCTCGTACTCGGCAACGGGCTTGCGGCTGCGCTTGAACCACTCATCGAGCATCTTGCGGCTATCCTGCTCGGCGATCTCGCCTTTCTCCTGCAGGCGCTTGAGCATGGCTTCGAGTTCCTCGCGGCCCAGCGCAATGGCGCCGAGACCGAGGCGCAGACCCGTGTGGGCAGTCTTGACGACGACGTTTTCCTGGGCGAATTTCTCGACGCTCTTGACGGCGTCGGTGACCTGGGCTTTCACGTCCATGTTGATGATCTCCTATCAAAAGGGGGTTGGCAGTGGGATGTTTGCGTGTTTCGGGCGCCGGTCTGAACCGGCATCGGAGCGATAACGCATCGCGTCATCACACCCATTATGACGCATTGCGTCATAACTGTCAAGCCCCTTACCGTAAGAATTGTGTTAGAAAATGGGGGAGCTGGAGGAGCTGGAGGGAGCTTAGGGGAGCTTAGGGGAGCTGGCGGGAGCTTGGGGGAGCTTCCCTCGCCTGTGCTCAGGCCCAGGGCATGGGCAGCGGCGGTGCGAAATCGGAGGTCACGGCTACGGGCGCCGCGGTTCCCAGGGAACGATGAACGGCTTCCAGCACCTCGATGACATGGAGCACGTGTCCGAGCGACGCACACGGCGAGCGATCCGTCAGCACGGCCTCGGCCAAATCGGCCACACCCCGGCTCCAATCCACCCCGGCAAAAGGCCGCTGCACCCACGGCACCGGCCGCAGCTTGCCGTCATGGGGTCCCCACAGTACCGGCGCATCGAAGCGGTAGGCGCTGCCCAGATGGAGGGAAGCCGTATCGCCGTGGAACTCGATGGCCTCGCCCTGGGCCGAAGCGCGGGTGTAGTAGTTGACCGAAAGCCGCATCACCGCGCCTTGGGCCAGCCGGAGCAAGACCACGCCCCAATCCGGTCCTTCCGGCCGGAAAGGCACCCCGTCCCGGTCCACCCGTTCGGGCAAGAGCCAACCACCCCAGGCCTGCACTTCCCGCACCGGCCCCAGAAAGGCCGTCACCACCGTCAGCGCGTAGATGGCCATGTCCCAGATCGGCCCGATCCGATAGAGGGCCTGAGGCCGGGGGTGCCAGGTCTCGATGCGGCCGTGATTGCTCTCGGCATAGACCAAGCGCACTGTGCCCAACCGGCCCTCGCGCAGATAGCGCCCGGCCGTCTGTTGGGCCTCGCCCATGTAGGTGATGGGCGCCGCCATGAGATGAACCCCCTGCCGGGCAGCCAGGTCGGCGAGGGCGGCGGCCTCGGCATAGGTCAACGCCAGCGGCTTCTCGCTGAAGACGTGTTTGCCCGCCTCCAGACAACGACGGTTGACCTCGGCATGGGCCTGAGGCGGGGGCAGGTTGACGACCGCCTGCACTGCCGGGTCGGCCAGCAGCGCCTCCAGGTCGGGATGGACGCGGCCGCCGTAACGCCGGGCGCACGCCTCGGCGCGCGCCGGCACTAGGTCGGCAAGACCCACCACCGCCAGCGTTGGATGGTGGTGCAGGGTCTCCAGATAGGCCGGGGCGATCTGACCGCAGCCGACAATCCCGATACCCAAGCGGGCTGCGCGGGCGGCCCGGCCCGGCCTGCCCCATCGCCGCCGTATGTCCATGACGTCACGGCCTCGCTTCCGTGCTACAGCGCCGCCACGAATTCGCCTTTCAACTTGCGATGGCCGGTCTGGTCTACGGCCTCGACCTCGCAGCGGACGCGGCGTTCGCCCTCGGCCTCGAACTTCTCCACCACCCGGCCCGTCACCGTGATGACATCGCCGGGCCGACTGATACCGGTGAAGCGCACGCCGAAGCGCCGCACCTGTTCCGGCCGCACCCAATTCGTGATCATCTGGGCGACAAAGCCCATGATCAACATGCCGTGGGCGATGACGCCGTTGTTGCCTGCCTCCACACCGGCCTGATGCACCGTGTGGATGGGGTTGAAATCGCCGGAAGCGCCGCTGTAACGCACCAGTTGGATTTCGGTGATGGGCGGCTTGGTCAAACCCGGCAAGAGGTCGCCGACTTGAATGCGCTCGTAATCCGGGGCCATGCTTACCACCTTACGACCATGGTGGCGCGGGCGATGACGACCAGCTCCCCGCGCTGATTGCGATAGGTTGCCCTGGTTTTGACCATGTCCATGGGGCCGGAACTGCCCTCTTTACGTTCGATGCTGAGGATTTCCAGCTCGCCGGTGATCTCGTCGCCGGGATGGAGGAGCCGAAAGTACTCGTACTCCTCTTCGCCGTGAAGGATACGGAGCACGTTGGCGCCCATTTGCTGCAGGAGGCTGCGGGTTTCGGCGCCGACGGCGCTACCGCCCCAAAAACGGAACAGCGTCGGAAAGGTCAGGGGGGCGACGATGTCGGGATAACCGGCGGCCTGGGCCGCGGCTCTGTCGTGAAAGATAGGGTTGTCGTCGCCGATGGCCAGGGCCAGCTCGCGAATTTTGCTGGCATCCACCCGATAACGGATGGTGGGCAATTTTTTGCCGATGTAGCTATGATCGAGCATACCGACTCCGAATGGGAAACGAGAAAAGTGCCGTTCAACTTTCGCGGCCAATTTGGGCGATGCGCTCGGCGGCCCAGGCAGCGTCTTCGGGACTCAGCGGCGGAATCGGCGGGCGGCTGTAGTCAATCCGCAGCCGATACACCGCCTGATCGTAGAGCCGGTGCAACAGCCCGTTCAGGTCGAGCCACGGCTCCTCCTCCCCTCGCCGCAACGGGATCGGAATGGCTGGGATCGGCTCCCGCACGCCGAACACGTACAGCGCCGCCCGCGGACGTTCCCAACCCCGTGCCACCAGAATCCGATAGGCTCCCGTCGGCGCTTCTCCCGCCACCGGCGGCCGGCTCCCCGCCCGTAACAGGTCAATCTCCACCAGGCTCGTGCGCGTCGCCAGCACGGCCTCCCGCTTGGCCTGGTACTCGGCAAAACCGCGGCTGCCGGGCTGCTTGTTGGCCGGCGAGAGCACCTCGATGACGGTGACCACCTCGCCGTGGGGCAGGCTGCGGATTTCGAGATAGCGCTCGGTGACGTATTCGGGCGTGGGGACGTACACGGGCAGGGGTTCGCGCAATGCCGGGACGCCGGCCGGCGCCGGTTCGGCCGCAGTACGCGGGGGCGCGATGACAGCCACATCGGCGCGGCCCACCAGGGTCTCAGGTTCGGCCGCGGCGATGTAGGTCCGTTCCTCCACCGCTACCACGTAGCGCGGACTCAGCCGCGGGGCGAGATCGGCCCGCATGGCGGCGATCAGGCCCAGATGGACATCCGGCCACAGCTGGGGATGCTCCAGGTAGGGGTCCATGCCGGGGAAGGGACTGGGCATCGGCGTTTCTCCTCTAGGGCACCGTCCCACCGGCCTGGGCGATGCGCTCGGCGGCCCAGGCAGCGTCTTCGGGACTCAGCGGCGGAATCGGCGGGCGGCTGTAGTCAATCCG
>JAOADB010000306.1 GCA_026417535.1 Caldilineales bacterium | reverse complement strand
AGATGTGTATAAGAGACAGGGGGATGATGCCATCGGCGACCAGGGAGAGCAACCAGGCCGGCGCGCCCAACGCTTGCAGACCGCCCTCCAGGCCGTGTCGAATCGGCCCGTGAATGACCGTGTCGAGCCAATCGAGATAGGGTGCCGACACCCGCTGCACCAGGTTGAAGACCAGGTACATGACCCCCAGAAAGATGAACAACCCACCGAAGCGATGGGTCAGCACGGCTTCCAAACGGCCAGGACGACCGAGCGGCAACGGTGCCGGCAACGCCGGCACCGCAGGCGGCAACAGAGCTGCGCGGGCCGCGTGTTCACAGGCGCAGGTGGTCGTGTCGCCGCTTTCGGGCGCCCAAGGGCAATGGCGGCACAGGGTGCAGACGGCGCTGCCGGCAACGGCTTCTTCGGCGGCAGGCGCCGTCAACGGTGTGGTCGGCGAGGAAAGCGTTTGCAGGCTCATGGGCGGAGAGAGAAGAGAACAACGACAGAATGTCAAGATTGATGCAAGCGATTTGCAACAATGCCAGCATACACCCGCCCGGTAGGGCCGACGATGATCGAGATCATATCGTTCTGTATGTAGCACAACTCCTATGGAGTTGTGCTACAGGACGTCAAAATGGTATGATAGCCTACACGGAGCGTGCGATGGAGCATCCTGCCCTGACCCCTCTCGAGCAGCACATCCACCGCCTGGTGGTCGCGGCGGCGGCTTTGATCCTGGTTTTTATCCTGGGGCTGACGTTTCTGTTCGGCCATCATCAAACCGAAAAGCCGCTTTTGCCTACTCGTAACAGTTTTTCCTTTTTCGGGAATTACCAAAGCCCTGACCGTTGTCGCGAATGCCATCCTGAGGAATACGCCGAATGGGCGGGCACGGTCCATGCCCAGGCCTCGTTCGACCCGATTTTTCAGGTCTATCTCGAGGCGGCGGGCCGACCGGGCGAATGTTTTGCCTGCCATGCCACCGGTTACGATACGACCACCGGGCAGTTCGCCCTGGCCGGTGTGAGTTGCGAAGCCTGCCACGGGCCCTATCGGCCCGGTCACCCCGAAGCAACGATGGTGGTGGCCGCCTCGGAAACGCTGTGCGGGGCCTGTCACCCCAGCACACTCCAGGAGTGGAAGACAAGCCGACATGGCGAGGTGGGCATCCGCTGCGGGGATTGTCACGAAGTCCACAGCCAGAAAACGCGCGCCGCGGTGATCACGAATGAGCTTTGCGCAGGATGCCACACGAACAGCACGCAAGACCCCATCCATCGCAACCACATCGCCGTGGGCTTGCATTGTGTGGATTGTCATCTCTCGCGACCGGCGAGCAAGGTCGAAAGCGCGATCAGCGGTCATGCCATCACGGGACATGCCTTTGTGGCGGATAGGGGGGTGTGTGGGCGTTGTCACGAGACGGTACCCGGAAACGGGGAAACAAGCCGCTAATGAAACGCTAATCCAACGCTGATACTCGACATACGCAGATAGCGTTGAATGAGTACGGCAGGTCTATAAAGAAAACGGCTTTGTCTGGAGGAGGGCCTGCTTTATCCATCCTTTCTTTCACCGAGGTCACCATGCTCAGAGATTTGTTAGGACACTCCCGCTCGCACTCGCCCGAAAAAGACCTGGCATCGCTCCTGCCGGAGGAGATGCCCATCCTGCCGTTGCGCAATCTCGTGGCGCTGCCGATGGCCGTCGTGCCCTTGGCGGTCGGTATTCCGCGTTCGGTGCGGCTCATCGAAGACGCCATGATGAGCAAACAACGGCTGATCGGGCTGGTGACGATGAAAAATCCGGAGATCGAGGAACCCGGACCCGATGAAGTCTATCAGGTCGGTACCGTAGCCCTGATCCATAAAGTCGTCCATACCGACGAAGGCAACCTGCAGGTGGTCGTCCAGGGCCTGGAGCGCTTCCGCATCGAGACCTGGACGGCGACCGAGCCATATCTCAAGGCTCGTATCCGCCTGGCGCCGGAGTACACCGAAGACAATCTAGAAAGCAAGGCCCTGCGCCAGAACCTGTTGCAGCTGGCGGCCGAAGTGGCCGAACTGTTGCCCAACGTGCCGGAAGGCGCGGCGGCTTTCCTGGAGCAGATCAAGGATAACCGCCAGCTCGTGTACCTGATCGCGGCCAACGTGCGGATGGAAATCGAGGAGGAACAGCGCATCCTCGAGGCGGACTCGGTCAACGAAAAGATGCGCCAGCTCATCACCATCTTGGCGCGGGAGAAGGAGGTCCTCACCCTGCGGCGCAAGATCGCCGAAGAGGCCTCGGAGGAGATGAACAAGACCCAGCGCGAGTACTTCCTGCGCCAGCAGCTCGAGGCCATCCGCAAGGAATTGGGCGAAAGCGACGAACAGGCAGCCGAGATCGAGGAGTATCGGCGCAAGATCGCCGAGGCGAAGATGCCGCCCGAAGCCGAGAAGGAGGCCTTGCGCGAGCTGAAACGGCTCGAGTCTATGCCGCCCCAGGCAGCCGAACACGCCGTCATCAAAACCTATCTCGACTGGCTGGTCGAATTGCCCTGGAACACCCTCAGCGAGGACAATCTCGACATCGCCCATGCCCGCCAGGTGCTGGATGAGGACCACTACGACCTGCAAAAGGTCAAGGACCGCATCCTCGAATACCTGGCCGTGCGCAAGCTGGTCAAGGAGCGCGGGATTGAAGCCGAAGAAGGCCACGAAGGCGAGGTGCAGGAGGCCATGGGTGCCATCCTCTGCTTCGTCGGACCGCCCGGCGTGGGCAAGACCAGCCTGGGCAAGAGCATCGCCCGCGCCCTGGGCCGCGAGTTCACCCGCATGAGCCTGGGCGGCATGCGCGACGAGGCCGAAATTCGCGGTCATCGGCGCACCTACATCGGCGCCATGCCCGGCCGGATCATCCAGGCCATCAAACGCTGCGGCACGCGCAATCCCGTCTTCATGCTCGATGAAGTGGACAAGATCGGCGTGGACTGGCGCGGCGACCCCAGCTCGGCCCTGCTGGAAGTGGTGGACCCGCAACAGAACCACGCCTTCCGCGACCACTACCTCGACGTGGACTTCGACCTGAGCGATGTCATTTTCATCACCACGGCCAACACCCTCGACACCATCCCCGAACCCCTGCGCGATCGCATGGAGATCATCGCCCTTGAAGGCTATACCGAGTACGAGAAGGTACGCATCGCCGAGGGGTATCTGGTGCCGCGGCAGCGACGGGCCAACGGTCTGCGCAACGGTGAGATTCACTTCACCGAGGAAGCGCTGCGCGCCATCATCCGCGACTACACGCGCGAGGCCGGCGTGCGCAACCTGGAACGGGAGATCGGCCAGATCTGCCGCAAGGCGGCCGTGAAGATCGCCGCCGGTGAGGTAGACCACATCGAGGTGACCCCCGCCCTGGTGCGCGAGTTCCTGGGCAAGCCCAAGTTCTTCTTCGATGCGGCCCTGCGCACCGAACGGCCCGGCGTGGCCACCGGTCTGGCCTGGACGCCCGTCGGCGGCGATGTGCTCTTCATCGAGGCCACCCGCATGAAGGGCAAGGGCAATTTGACCATCACCGGGCATCTCGGCGATGTCATGGCCGAGTCGGTGCGGATCGCCTTCAGCTGGGTGCAGGCCAACGCCGAGGCCCTGGGCATTGACCCGGACGTGTTCGAGCAATCGAACTTCCACGTCCACGT
>JAOADB010000305.1 GCA_026417535.1 Caldilineales bacterium | reverse complement strand
CACGAGGCCGGGCATGCCGTGGTGAGCCATTTCCTGGAGCATACCGATCCCGTGCAGAAGGTCACCATCGTGCCGCGCGGGATGGCGGGCGGCTATGTGATGCCGCTGCCCGATGAAAGCGTGGTGGAGACACGCAGCCGTTTCCGCGACATGCTCGCCTTCCTGCTGGGCGGTCGTTCGGCCGAGGAGATTTTCATCGGCGAGGTCACCACCGGCGCGGCCAACGACCTGGAGCAGGCGACAGCGCTGGCGCGGGCCATGGTGACGAGCCTGGGCATGAGCGAGGAGCTCGGTCCCCTCACCTTTGGCCGCCGCGATGAGCTGATTTTCCTGGGCCGCGAGATCAGCGAACAGCGGAATTACAGCGAAGAAGTGGCCCGCCGGATTGACCACGAAGTGCGCCGGCTGATCAACGAAGCTCACGAGCGGGCACGAACGATCCTCATGCAACACCGCGACCGGGTGGAAGCCCTGGCCCGGCGCTTGCTGGAGATCGAAACGGTCAACGCCGATGAGTTCCTCAAGCTAATGAGCGCGCCGGCGACTTGAGCGTAAAGAAAGGAACTCGGTTATCCGAGAGGAAGGACGGAAGGCTCTCGTCTTCCGTCCTTCCTCTTTCGTCCTGTGAATCGGCGACTCTCGTGGCATGCATGCACTCCTGGGGATCGGCCTGCGCCTGTTGCATGATGTGCACCGTTGCCGAGTGCTGGGGATTCGGTGGCAACGGGGATTGCCCGTTCTCCTGCTCGCGCTGGCCCTAATCGGTTGGCTCGGGGTCCGTCCTGGCGGCTTCGGCGTGGCCTTGGGCCTGGTGGGGCTGGCCATCGTCCTCGGCTTCGGTTCGTGGCTGGCGCAACGGCGATGTTATGTGGCCTTTCGGCCTGAGATGGACCTAGCGCCGACGTCCTCAGCGCTGGCACCGGCGGATAAAGTACCGGTGCGCGTGTCGGGCCTGCTCGGCGTCNAAGGCCGGGAACGGGTCTTCGCCGAGTTGCCGGGCTACTACCGCACCTACGCCAGCCGCGAACACGCGGTTCTGGCCCGCAAGACCCTGCGCCGAGGGCGGTTCTGTCGGGAGGATGACCCGGCCGTGTTGGGGATGTGGTATCTGTTCATCACCCCGCCTGATCTGCAGCAGGTCGAGCCGGGTCGGCTCTATTTCGGCGCCCGTGGTCGCCCTGCCTTGCGATTGCGCTATCGCCGTCGTCAAGACCGTCACGGCCGTGAGACGAGCGCCGTGGCGTTTCTGAGCTTCGATGACGAAGCCGACCGCCGCCGCGTGTACGGGGATTTGCTCTACGACCGGAGTCGTTCATCGGAAAGACCCGACGAAGGTGGTCAAAAGGAGCCGAAGGGAACTCGGAAAAACTGAGGTCTGAGCAGCCACGCGAGCGATTTGCATTTTGGACCGGCAATGCCTATACAATGGGCAGCTATTCAGCCCACTGCCTTGCGCCCCGGATAGGTCTTTCCCTCCCGCCATTGGCCGCTTGCCAGGAAGACGGACGAAAGACGTAGCGCAAGATGCCATCTTGCGCTACATCTCCCACCGCTCATCCGCTGCTCAGGCCTCTTGATGGACGATGGCGATTTCCATCGTCCATCGTCCATCGTCCGCTTGCCACCATGCACCCCGTTCAAATTATCGTCAATCCGTTCGCCAATCGTGGCGATAGCCGACATCAAATTGACCTCGCCCTGCAGGCCCTGGCCCGCAGCGGCATGGAGTTCGACCTCCACTTGACCGAATATCGCGGCCATGCCGTTGAGCTGGCCGAAACGGCCACCCGCAAGGGCGCAGCCATGATCGTCGCTGCCGGCGGTGACGGTACCGTGCACGAAACCGTCAACGGCATCATGCGCGCTGTCGAAGGCCGGGAAGGCCCTGCCCCTACCACCCTGGGCATCCTGCCGGTGGGCAGCGGCAACGACTTTTCGGCCGGGTTGGGCCTCAATCAGAGCTTGGACGAGGTCACGTTTCGGCTCCGCCGCGGTTTCACCCGTCTCATTGACGTCGGCTATGCCGTACCCGACGCGGGTCCGCCGTTCTACTTCATCAATATGCTCGGCGGCGGCTTCGATTCGCGGGTCAACATCGAGGCCCGCAAGATCAAACGGCTGCGCGGATTTGCCATTTACTTCGTGGCGGTGCTCAAAACCCTGCTGATTTACTATCACACGCCGGTAACGACGCTGCGTTACAACGGGGAGACCTACGAAATTCCCATGCTCATGACGCTTGTCGCCAACGGGCCTCGCCTGGGCGGTGGTTTTCTGGCGGCGCCCCTGTGTTCACACGACGACGGCCTGTTCGACCTTTGCATCGTGCGCAAGACGAGCCGCTTCGACATGCTGCGGATGATCCCCAAGTTCATGAAGGGCCGGCATCTGAACCATCCCAAGGTGACGATGGCGCGGGCACCGAGCATCGAGATCGAGAGCGCCGAGGGGTTCCCTTCCCAGGCGGACGGCGAACAAATCGGTATCAAGGTGAAGAAGCTGACGATTTCGATCCTACCCCGACGTCTACGCGTGGTGGTGTGAGGCTGCCGGCCATGCGCCGGAAGCCCTCCGGGGCTGGTGCCCAAGCTCGCAGGGCCTTTTGCCTTGCGGTCGGATGGTTGCGGAGGACAAGGCAGCAGGATGCCCCCCGCATTTGGAGGTGTGCCGCACCTGGTTCCCCGGCATGACCGCAGCGCCAAAGCGAGGGGTGGCGCCGAGTGGGCGAGGTGCGCAACGGCGCAGACATTTCCGGAGTGTGGCGCTCGGTGCGTCGGGTGGCGCCGGTCTATGCACATGTCCGGGCCCATCACCCAAGTCCGGGGCCCGGCGCAGCGGCGGGCCGGGGGCTGGCGGGAGGAGGCGTCCAGGGGTGGGGTTTGGCCGAGGGCGAGACTAAAGGGGCGGCCGGGCGGCGGAGCCGCCCGGCCGCCCCCTTTTGGCCGCGCGTGGCGATCCGCTTCGCTTCTGACCGCAACGCGCCGCGTGGAACCTCTACGCGAGGCCAGTCCTTCCGGTTTTGGCCGCCGCGCGTGGCCGGCACCTACGCCGCTGCAGCGCCGAAGCGGAGGTGGCGCAAGGTGGGTGAGGTTGGCGACTCCCCGACCTGGGGGCGTGCGCCCCAGACCCTCGGCATCCGTTCGGCGCCGAGGCAAGAGATGGCGCCGAATGGAAGACGCGCGGTCGGTCCGCGGCATGGACCCCCTCCCATAGCCCGACCGCGGAAGGATCGGGCGTGACCACGAGCGGTCGCGCCTTACGGCTGGGTTTCCCCCCGCAGCTGCGCCAGGCGGCGCTCGAAGCGCAGCCGCTCCCCGGCCAGCGAGGCGTTGCAGCGGGCCGCTTCGGCGAAGGCGGCCTCGGCCTTCTCCAGTTCGCCGGCCAGCCGGTACACCAGCCCCAGCTGATAGCGCGCCTGCGGATGGGTGGGCAGCTTGGCCACGGCCGCCTCGGCCAGTTGCCGCGCAGCATCCAGCTCCCTCTCGGCCTCGGCCCGGCGGCCCAACCGCTCGTAGGCCAGCGCCGTGTTGAGATGGATAGAGACCAGGGTGCTCTCCGCCTCGTCCGGCACAGCCCTGACGTACTCAGGCTGCTTTTGCCGCGCCTCTTGGAAGTAGCCCAGGGCCGCGGCCGGGTCACCCTCTTGCAGGGCCAGCGCGCCCAGGCCCATGAGAGCCTGGACGTTGGCCGGCATGGTCGCCAGGGCCTGCTCGTAGGCCGTCTGCGCGGTCTTGC
>JAOADB010000304.1:330-3750 GCA_026417535.1 Caldilineales bacterium | reverse complement strand
CCCCTAAGCTCCCCTAAGCTCCTCAAACTCCCCAAGCTCCTCACCCCTTCGTCACACCTTTGTCTATATTTTATCCAGCAAATACTTGACAGTGACTGATGCGTGTGATATGCTAAATGGCACGATTAACCGATCCGTTCTCCCAGCGGTGCTTTCTCCATCCCATTCTATCATGGCCGTTCCCGCCGACGACATTCCCACCTTCAACCTCAAAGCCGTGGTGCAGGAGACCGGTCTCAAGCCGGATACCCTGCGCGCCTGGGAACGACGATATGGCCTGCCCCGGCCGGAGCGCAGCCGCGGCAAGCATCGCCTCTACTCGCAACGCGACATCGAGATCCTCAAATGGCTCATCGCCCGTCAGGAAGAGGGCATGACCATCAGCCGCGCCGTTGACCTCTGGCACAAGCTGGTGGCCGAAGGCCTCGACCCGTTGCAAACTCTGCCGGCCGAGACCGGAACGACGGCGGTCACATCCCTGGCCGGGGAGATGCTCAATCGTTTGCGCGATGATTGGGTGGCGGCCTGCGTTGCCTTTGACGAGACGCGCGCCGAACAGCTCCTGGCCCAGGCTTTTGCCCTCTACCCACCGGAAACGGTTTGTCTGGACATCCTGCGCCGCGGCCTTATCACGATTGGCGAAGGCTGGCACGCCGGCCGGCTGACGGTTCAGCAAGAGCATTTCGCCTCGGAGCTGGCCGTGCGCCGACTGGAAGCCCTCATCGCCGCCACCCAGCCCACCCGGCCCGGCCGGATCCTCCTTGGCTGTCCGCCCGAAGAGGTCCACACCTTCACCGTCTTGCTCCTGAGCTTCCTGTTGCGTCGTCGTGGGTGGCACACCCTCTACCTGGGCGCCAATATTCCCCTAAACCGCTTCGAGACGGCCTTGGAACAGGCGCGGCCTCAGCTCGTCATCCTGGGCGCCCAATTACTGACCACGGCCGCCACCCTGGCCGATATGGCCGACCTGCTGCTGGAGCTGCGTGTCCCGCTGGCCTTCGGTGGCCTCGTCTTCACGCAAACCCCCGGTCTGGTCGAGCGTATCCCCGGTTACTACCTAGGGCATCGCCTAGAAGATGCGCCCATGGAGGTCGAGAAACTCCTGAGCGCGCCCCCGCCTCTGCCCAAACCCGTATCCATGCCGCCAGGGTATGCGGAGGCCCGCAGCCACTTCCTGGCCCAAGTTCCGCACATCCACATGCGGGTCAACCAGCTTTTGACCGCGGCAGGCCTCGTGAACCAGGGGCCGCTGACCTCGCTTCACCTCTTCATTGCCAACACCCATCTGGCCCAGAGCATTCACGCCGCCCTTCGGCTCGGCGATTTGAACTTTTTGCGCACCGATATCAGCTGGATTCAGGGTCTGCTCGCCGAGCGGCATCTCCCGGAAGAGGCCCTGCGGGTGTACATCCAGGCCTACTACCAGGCTGCCGTCGAACACCTGGACAGTCGCGGGGCCGTCATTGTCGCCTATCTCCGGCAACTGGCCCATCCCGATACGAACAACGGTCATCACGGATTAACCCTTTCAGGAGTGTGAGCATGCGTGTCCTCATCACCGGCGGCACCGGCCTCATCGGCCGGCCTTTGGTTGCCTCTCTGACTCGCGATGGCCATGAGGTCATCGTCCTGACTCGCGATCCCCAGCGGGCAACGGCGGTTCTACCGGCCGGCGCTCGCGCCCAACGCTGGGATGCCCGCACGGCCGAGGGCTGGGGGCATCTGGCCGATGGCGCCGACGCCATCATCAACCTGGCCGGGGAAAGCATCGCCGGCACCGGCAAAATTCCCAGCCGCTGGACGGCCGAACGTCGCAAGCGCATCCACGAAAGCCGGGTTTATGCCGGTTTGGCCGTTGTGGATGCCGTCGAGGCGGCCGCGGTCAAACCCAAGGTCGTCATTCAGGCCTCGGCCGTGGGCTACTACGGTCAGCGCAGCGATGACGTCATCCTGACCGAGGATTCGCCGCCGGGCCGGGACTTCCTGGGCGAAACCTGTGTCGCCTGGGAGGAATCCACGGCGCCGGTCGAGGAGCTTGGCGTGCGTCGCGCCATCGTCCGCACGGGGCTTGTCCTGGCCCAGGATGGCGGCCCCTTGCCTCTCCTTGTGCTCCAGCATCGTCTCCTCGCTGGCGGACGGCTCGGCAGCGGACGCCAGTACTGGCCCTGGATTCATCTGCACGACGAAGTGGCGGCCATCCGTTTCTTGCTGACGAACGAAAAGGCCTCCGGCCCCTTCAACCTGACCGCGCCCAACCCCGTCACCGCGGCCGAGTTCTCGCGGGTATTGGGCCGGGTGATGGGCCGTCCTTCGCTGTTGCCGGCCCCGGCCTTTGCCCTGCGTCTGGCCCTGGGTGAGATCGCCACGCTCGTGCTGGAGGGACAGCGCGCAATTCCGAAAAAACTGCTCGATTTGGGGTTCAAATTCCGTTTCAGCGAGCTGTTTTACGCCTTGCGCGATCTGGTGAAATAGGACGATGGAATTTCGTCCTTCGTCGCGAATGTGGGCCGCTGACCGGACGGAGGACGAAAGACGGAGGACGAAAGAGGGTCGTCCAGACGTCTTTACGTCTTTCCACCGTTCCCAACTCGTTTGCGCGCATGAAGACATTCCGCTCCCGTTTTCGGGTCGAGGCTCCCCTGGCCGATGTGGTGGCCTTCCATCGCCGCGCGGCCGGGATGGCAGCCATCACCCCACCGCCTGTCCTCGTCCGTATCCACGAGGCGCCTACGGAGCTGGGTGAAGGTTCGGAGATGGACTTCACCCTGTGGTTGGGGCCGCTGCCCATCCGTTGGCGCGCCCGTATCGAGGAGGTCAACGACCACGGTTTTCGCGACCGCCAGGTCGCCGGGCCGTTTCGCCATTGGCTTCATACCCACCGTTTTGTCCCCGTCGGCGAAAATGCCACCGAGGTGTACGATACCATCGAGTTCGAGCTGGCCGACCGCTGGCCGGCGCGGCTGATCGGCGCCGGTCTATGGCTCGGTTTGCCCTTCCTTTTCGCCTATCGCCGCCGGCAAACCCGCCGGCTCCTTAGCCGTGCTGTGCAGCGCCGATGAGTCGTCCCTCCTCGCCCCATATCGTCGTCGTCGGCGCCGGCGTGGGCGGACTCAGCGCGGCGGCCGCCTTGGCCCATGCCGGTCTCGATGTGACCGTGTTGGAAGCTCACGTTTACGCTGGCGGCTGCGCCGGCACCTTTTACCATCAGGGCTACCGTTTCGATGCCGGAGCCACCCTGGCCGGCGGTTTCTATCCCGGCGGCCCCATGGACCTGCTGGCCGCGGCGACCGGGTGCGACCCCTGGCCAGCGCGGCCGGCGCAACCGGCCATGGTCGTCCACCTTCCCGACGGAACGGCCATCCCGCGTTGGGGCGATGACCGCCGCCTCGAGGCCCATCGCCGGGCTTTTGGAGAGGCGGG
>JAOADB010000304.1:0-320 GCA_026417535.1 Caldilineales bacterium | reverse complement strand
GTTTTGGCGCTGGCAGGAGCGCATGGCCGATGCCCTTTGGAATCTGGCCTTGCGCCGACCAGCCTGGCCGCCGCAAACATGGGCCGAACTCATCCATCTGCTGGCCACAGGCTGGCGTTGGCTGATGGCCGATCCGGCCGGCCGCCTGCGGCCGGAATTTTGGCGAGATGCCCTGCGACCGGTAGCCGTCCATCTGCGCAAGGCGCCGCCGGCCTTGCGGCTCTTCGTGGATGCCCAGCTCCTCATTGCGGCCCAAACCACGGCCGACCATGCCAATGCCCTGTACGGCGCCGCGGCCCTCGACCTGCCCCGTCGTGGGG
>JAOADB010000303.1 GCA_026417535.1 Caldilineales bacterium | reverse complement strand
GCATTGACGTGGTCATCGGCACCCATCGCCTGCTCTCGGCCGATGTGAGCTTCAAGAACCTGGGCCTGCTCATCATTGACGAAGAGCAGCGTTTCGGCGTGGCGCACAAGGAGCGGATCAAGCAGATGCGTTCGCAGGTGGATGTGCTGACGCTGACGGCCACGCCCATCCCCCGCACCCTCTACATGAGCCTGACGGGTGTGCGCGACCTCAGCACCATCGAGACGCCGCCGGCCGAGCGGTTGCCCATTCAGACCTTTGTCGGTTTCTACGACGAGTCGCTGGTGCGCAACGCCATCCTGCGCGAGCTGGACCGCAACGGCCAGGTCTTTTTCGTCCACAACCGTGTTCAGGGCATCGAGCTGGTCGCCAACCGGGTGCGCAAGCTGGTGCCCGAAGCCCGCGTGGCCGTGGCCCACGGCCAGATGCCCGAACGGGAGCTGGAACGGACCATGCTGGCCTTTGCCGAGGGCGAGTTCGATGTGCTCGTCTGCACCTCCATCATCGAAAGCGGGCTGGACATTCCCAACGCCAACACGTTGATCGTGAACCGCGCCGATTGGTTTGGGCTGGCCGAGCTGTATCAACTGCGCGGGCGGGTGGGGCGCTGTGCGGGCCTATGCCTATCTGCTCTACGACAAGCACAAACCCCTCTCGACCGAGGCCCGGCGCCGCTTGGAGATCCTCCAGGAGGCGGGCGAGCTGGGCGCGGGCTTCCGCATCGCCATGCGCGACCTGGAGCTGCGCGG
This sequence comes from Caldilineales bacterium, assembly GCA_026417535.1. GTDB lineage: Bacteria > Chloroflexota > Anaerolineae > J102 > J102 > SSF26. The sequence continues at coordinate 3,030 of JAOADB010000303.1, read as the reverse complement.
GGCCGGCGAGCTGCTGGGCGCACGCCAACACGGCCACATTGCCGCCATCGGCTTTGACCTGTATGTCCGTCTGCTGGCCCAGGCCGTGGAGGACCTGCGCGCCCAGGGGCGGCTGCCGCCCGGTGTGGCCGATCTCGGCGCCCTGCTCGACCCAATGGGGCCCACGGTGCAGCTCGATCTGCCGCTGGCTGCGGGCCTGCCCACGAGCTACGTGGGCGACGAAAGCCTGCGGCTGCAGCTGTACCGGCGGATTGCCGGCCTGCGCACCCCTGGCGAGATTGACGACATGGCCGCCGAGCTGACCGACCGCTTCGGTCCCTTGCCCGAGGTGGTGGCCGACCTCCTCTATCAGGTCAAGGTCAAGGTGTTGGCCCTGCGCGCCGGTGTGACGAGCATCGGCCGCGATAACGACCAGCTGGTCATCCGCAGCGAGGCCGTGGCCCGGTTGCCGCGGGCGCGGCTCCAGTATCAGCTCGGCGACCGGGCCTATGTGGGGAGCCAGGCCCTCTGGGTGCGGCTCGATCCCGCCGGCCAGTGGCGCCAGAACCTGCTCATCTGTCTCGACATCCTCAGCGCGGGCGGGTGAAAGGCCCGTTTTCTCCGGCGTCGTCATGGTTGTAGCACAACTGCCGGCAGTTGTGCTACGTCCGTTAGGGCTTCCGCCCGCCGCGCCGGGCGCCTGGGAGGGCGGTGTCCACCTCTTCAGCGCCGGTGGCGAACCACTCGTGCGGGTCGTTCGTGACACCCATCGCTGGGCTTGTAGATGCCAAGTCCCAGCGGTTCATGTCGTCGGTGTATCTCCCCGGCATAGAGCGGCGACCGCACGGCATAGACGCCGCGCTCGAGGATGGCGATCTGCCCCGAAGCGTTCAACCGACTGAGCAGCTTGACAAGGTGTCCCTTGGACAGCCCCTACTGTTCTACGATGGCTCCAGGGCCTTGTGGGTGAAGAGGAGCCCTAGCTCCTGCACCGCCGCCTCGAGCAGGCGGATGCCTTGCGATTGTGCGTAACCGATCATGGAGATTATGCTGCGATAATTGCTAAATCGGCAATCATCGCAGGACGAGTTATCGTCAGTGATGCTGTGGCCGGTCAGCGTTGACGTAGGTCACGGCGGATAGTTCTGCCCGGCGCGCATATCGTCTTCGATTGTGCTGTCTATCGCTCCGACGCCAGGGAGGCCTATTCTCGTCGCCTGACTGAGCGTTTGCACCTTGGCCCGACGCCTCTCCCCAACGTGGCGATAAAGGCAGCCCAAAGTATCGCCTTTATAACGGCAGGCCGACGTCAACGAACGCGTTGGCATAGACGAGGTGGTCGTCCAACGTGATGCGGACCGTGTAAGTCAGGAACGAGCCAGGCAAGGACAAGCTGTAATCGTACGGCGGCAGACGAAAATCGGACCGCTCATGCAGGAGAGTTCGCCCGGCGTTGATTTCGACCCTGAGATGAAATGGTCCCGGCGCCTTCGTATCCGGGGAGAAACGCAGGTAGATCCGATCGTTCATCCAGGTGCTCAACGAAGGACTTCTTGAGGTGGGGATAGATGAACACGTCAATCGGCAGGTTCCGCAAGTACCGCTCCATCAGCGGCCTGACCTGCGTCTCGAAGTCCAGTTGGCCGTTGCCACAGCCCAGGGGCGGAAAGGCGATGCTGTGGATACCCCACTCGCTGTACACCTCTACGAACTTGCGCAAGCCGGCTTCGACGTACTCCACTCGCGAGGGCTGGTGCCAGTGCTCCTTGGTGGGGAAGTTGAGCACCCACTTCTGCGGGCTTTTGTACAGCCACAGCTGTCCTACCTTGAACTGGCCGCGCTCGCAGAGGTTGCGATACTGGGCGTACATGTCCGGAAAGAGCCGCTTGAACTCCAGCGCGACCCCTTTGCCCATTACGCCGACCGTGTTGACGGTGTTGACCAGCGTCTGGGCGGGCGACTGAAAAAGGTTGCCTTGCACATACAGGATCATGACCGCTTGCTTCTCCTCGCAAGTGAGACTGCTGCTATTATACCGCGAATAGCGGATAGGGAACAGTGCGCAAAACGCATGGGCGGTCATTTGCTTTGGTGCGGCGAAGAGGGCTTGCGACTTGGCTCGTCCTCACAGCTCGCCGCGGAAGGCCTGGGCCAGGATGGCTTGTTCCAGTTCATCGAGTTTCGAGTAGGATACTCGCTTGGCCGTGAGCAAATCGAACTTGTTACGGTGGATTTGTGAATGCTACCTTGGTAGTCCTGTGCCCATCCAGAGCCGCTTGATTAGTTGTTTCGCTAATACCCAATTTGACAGTCGAAGAATACGCCGATATCGCAAGACAAGTCGATACTTCTGTAAGGCTTGCCTAACGTGTCTCTTTTTTAGGTAAATAAATGTGCGGGTCAGCTCAATGCGCCACATTAAGTCGTAATAATGTCCGTAGGCGCTAATGCGATCATCTGCCGTATTCAGCAGCGATAAGGCATCTTCATGCTGCCCTTGTCTCATTAGAAGCTCAGCATATTTCAGTCTGGGGCGTGCTTCTTGCCTGTCATATTGTCCGCTGTGTAGGTTTAGCAGGTTTAGGCTACGTTGAAAAAGCTCAGTAGCTTCGTTCGTTCTCCCTTGCAATCCTACAACCTCGGCCAAGTCTGCTAAAGTTCCGGCCACCAAGATATCCGAGCCAGGGCTCTTTTCGTGCAGCGCGAGAGCTTCGCGCAATAATTTTTCCGTGGTCGGTAAGTCACCGTCATCTTGAGTTAACCATGCCAATACTTGTAGTGGATTACCACGCCAAGGATTATTCGGTTCTACTTGCCGCAAAACATCCTCGACGATGGCGCGTGCACGCTTACGGTCGTTCAGCGCACGGTAACACAGCGATGTCATGAAGGTGCTTTTCAGTGCACCGAACGAGTCCCCACTCGCTTGATAACTCCTAGCTGACTCTTCGAATGCTATAATTGCCTTCTTGTGGAAGCCTTGGCGATGTAAGTTGTGTCCCAACGCTCCCAAAAGATGGGCTAGTTCGGCCTGGTTGTCCAATTCTCGAG
>JAOADB010000002.1 GCA_026417535.1 Caldilineales bacterium | reverse complement strand
GCCCCGAGATGTACCTGGTGCAGCGAATCCGCGACGAGGCCCACCGTTTTGCCTTGAGCTATCAGCGCACCCTGCGCGAGAAGGGCATGACCCGCTCCCGGCTCGAGGAAATCCCCGGCGTAGGCATGAAACGCCGAACGGCGCTGCTCAAGCATTTCGGCAGCATTGACGCCATCCGCAACGCCACCGTCGAGGAGATCGCTGCCGTGCCCGGCATGACCCGGCAGGTGGCGCAGCGGATCAAAGAGCTCCTGTAGCGCTTGGGACGATGGACGAAACTCCTCCAAGCTCCCTCCAGCTCCTCGAGCTCCTTCCCCAGCTCTCTGACTTCTCGATATGGGGAACAGCCGCCTGAATCGTGACAGGTTCCCTAAACAACGCCCCCATGCGCCGTTTCCTCCTCTTCAGCGCCCTTCTCGTCCTCCTCCTGATCGCGCTGGCCCTGGATGCGGGTCTGGTCTGGCGGTCGGCGGCGCGGCCGTGGCCGGTGCCGGTCGCGGCCGGGCACGGGGAGCTGATGGCCAATCTCGACCTGGCGGGATTGACCCCGCAACAGGCCACCGACATCCTGGCCTGGATGGCCGAGGATGGCTTCCGTTGGGTGCGGTTGCGGGTACCCTGGAACGAGCTTGAACCGGAGCGGGGCCTCTACCGCTGGGAGGTGCTGCAGGCTGCGTTGGAAGCCTGCCGGCGCCACGACCTGCGGGTCGTGCTGTTGCTGGACGGCGCCCCCGCCTGGGCGGTGAAGCCAGAGGATGCCGATAACCCTTTGGCGCCGCCTCACGACGTCCGCGACTTCGGTCGGTTTGCCGAGGCCGTAGCTGCGGGCTACAACAACCTGGTGGATATCTACCAGATTTGGGACGAACCGAACATCGCACCCCATTGGGGGCGGGCCTGGATCTCGCCCCAAAGCTATTTCAACCTCCTGCGCGAGGCCGCTAACAGCATCCGTCGCGGCGACCCGGAGGCGCACATCATGCTGGCGGCGCTGGCGCCCACAACTGCGGACGAGCCCCTCAACCGCTCGGACCTGTGGTTCCTGGAACGACTCTACCAACTCGGCGCGGCGCCGTATTTCGACCTGGTGGCCGCGGCCGGCTACGGTTTCGACCGTTCGCCCCTCGACCCGCCAGCGCCGGACCGACTCAACTTCCGCCGACCGGAACTCATCCACGACCTGATGGCCCGCTACGGCGACGCGACCAAACCGGTCTGGATCACGGCCTGGGGGTGGTGGAGTCCGGCCGAGGGCGAGACCGATTCGCCCTGGGGGCAGGTGGACCCGGCGCTGTTGCCGACCTATCAGGCCCAGGCCCTCGACCTAGCGCGCATGACGTGGCCTTGGGCAGGGCCGCTGGCCTGGGTCGAGTACACCCTCACCCCGGCCCGCGACCCGCGCCGCCGGGGCTTCGCCCTCCGCCGACCGACCGGTGAACCGACCCCGGCCGGCCGGCATCTGCGCAGGCTGGTCTCGCCGCCCCTCGTGCTGGGCAGCGGTCGCCATCCGGCCGACAATCCTGCTGCAGCCGTCGTGCAGGGCGATTGGCGCTTCAGCCCTCAAGCCGCCGACCCCGATCAACCCAACTCGGTCCTGACCTATGCCTTCGAGGGTCGGGCCATAGCCGTGGAAATTCAGCGGGGGCCGTACTGGGCCACCCTCAAAGCCTGGATTGACGAGAAACCCGCGGCGCTCTTGCCCCGCGACGAAAACGGCGACGCCTATATCGCCCTGTATGACCCCGCCAACCGGGTGGCCGTGGTGCCCCTGGCCCGCGACCTGCCGCCGGGTCGCCATCAGCTGCGGCTGGAAGCCTCGGCCGGCTGGGGACAGTGGCTCTTGCGGGGCATCCTTGTGGACCACGAACCCCGGCCGGCGCCGTGGTCGCCCTGGCCGGCTGCGGCCGTGCTGGTCCTGGCTCTGGCCTGGACGGGATGGCGCTGGTGGGACATGGCCCGCGGCGAGGCCGGTCGCGGTCTGGCCCGTCGCCTGACCGCCGCCTGGGACGCGCTCATGGCCCGTCCCCTTCCGGAGGGGTGGGCAGTCGCGGCCGGGCTGGGTTTGGTGGCCTGGTTGGCGGTGGCGCCGGGGCGATGGTGGGGATTGGCGGCGCTGCCTCCGTTGGTCCTGCTGCTGGCCTGGCGTCCCTGGCTGGCGCCCATGCTGGCGCTGGTGACGTTACCCTTCTACGTGCGGCCCCGGCCCCTCGGCCCCGTCGGGTTGCCCCTGCACGAGCTGGTCATCTGGTTGGGGGCCGGGTTGGGGCTGACACGCCACCTTCTGGGCCGTTGGGCGCAGCGGACGAAGCCCCAAGCGGCCGGTCTGACCCCGTTGTCTCCCGATCTCCCCGTATTCCTACTCGTGTTCGTGGGGCTGTTTGCCACCCTGGCCGCGGACGAGGCAGGGGCCGCGTGGTACGATTTTCGCACGGTCTTTTTGACCCCGGCCCTGTTCTACGCGCTGCTCACGCGCGCGCGGCGCGAACGGCCGCTCCCCCTGGGTCTGCTGGCCGATGGGCTGGTCCTGGGCGCCGTGCTGGTGGCGGCTGTAGGGCTGTATGGGTTGGCGACCGGGCAGGTGGAGTCCATCGAGGGCGTACCGCGGCTGAAGGCGGTTTACGGTTCGCCCAACAACCTGGCCCTCTTCTTGGGGCGGGTGTTGCCGTTGCTGGTGGCCGTCGGGTTTACCGGCAGCGGTCGTCGGCGTTGGGCCTATGCCGTCGCCCTGCCTGTCGTCGGCGCCGCCGCCTTTCTCACCTTCTCGCGCGGGTTGCTCCTGTTCAGCCTGCCGGCCGGTCTGCTCGTCCTGGCCCTGGCTGAGAAGCGGCTGCGTCGGCCCGTGTTGGCCCTGGTCGGGGTCGCTGCGCTGGCCATCCTACCCTTTATCACCACCCCGCGGCTGGTCGGCCTGTTCGATTGGGAGTCGGGCACGACCTTTTGGCGGTTGCAGCTCTGGCAAAGCGCCTGGCGGATGTTCCTCGACCATCCCTGGCTGGGTGTGGGGCCGGACAATTTCCTCTACGCCTATCGCAGTCGTTACGTGTTGCCGACGGCCTGGCAAGAGCTCAACCTGAGCCATCCCCACAACCTGTTCCTGGACTTGCTGACCCGCGTGGGACTGTTCGGCGCCGTGCCGGGTTTGTGGATGCTGGCGCTGGCGCTCCCGCGCGGGTGGGCGCTGTTACGCCGATGGGCTGACCCGGAACGCGTCCTCTACCTGGGCCTGTACGCCGGCCTGGTGGCCGGGCTGGCCCACGGCCTGATTGACAACTCGTTGTTTTTGCCCGACTTGGCCGTGCTGACGCTGCTGGTCGTGGCCGTCACGCGGTGAGGACGGGTAATGGGTAACTGGTAACTGGTAACTGGTAATTCTATTGCGTTATTTGATTTTATTCGAATAAATGATATAATTCATGTAAATTTTCATAGACAAGATAATTTGTGTGCATATTCCTTTTTAATTCGTCACAATTGAGAATAAAACCAAAATATGACAAAATGATAACAACAGCTAAATGACGAAAAGCGATTCAAAGTTACCAGTTACCAATTACCATCCTCTCCCTGGTCACATGGCGGATCGCCTCACCTCGTCGGTCGGTTATAATGCGAGTGTTGCGGCCGTGCGCGGATGATCGGTGCGGACTGGGGGCTGCCATTTTCACCGTATGCGCGCGTTTCGGTTGCTTTCCGTTGTCGTTGCCGTATCGGCTCGCCTATGGCGCCGCGGCAGTCGGTGGGTCGTGGCCCATCCTCTGCCTACGGTGCTGATCGTGCTGGGGCTATGGAACCTGTTGCCTTGGCTGGCGCCGGTGCTGATGCATTGCGGTTGGGAGGGACCTGCCCACGCCATCTACACCCTCTATCTGCTCTTTTGCCATCAGCTCCCGCAGCGTTCCTGGTTCCTGTTCGGACCCGAGTTCAGCTACACGCGCGAGGAAATCCTGCTGGCCTGGCGGGGTACGACGGCGCCGGTGCCGCCCTTGCTGATGCGCGCGTTCATCGGTAATCCCGACATGGGCTGGAAACTGGCCTGGAGCGACCGTATGGTCAGCTTCTACGGCGGCTGGTTCCTGTTCGGCTTGCTCTACGTGCTGCTTCGCCCCCGTTGGCGCGGCCACGGTTTGGGCACGGCCGTACTGCTCATGCTGCCGCTGGCCGTGGACGGCGGCAGCCACATGCTCAGCGACCTGGGCGGGCTGCGCGAGGGCTTTCGCGAGACCAACGCCTGGCTGGCGGCGCTGACCGGTCATGCCCTGCCGGCTGCGTTCTATGCCGGTGACCGGTGGGGTTCGTTCAACAGCCTGGCCCGGCTCCTGACCGGCCTGTTGGCGGCCTGGGGCGTCATCGGCTTGGCCTTCCCCTATCTCGACAGGCATTGTAGGCTTCCCCGCCACGCCATCCTCTCTCATCCCCAGGCAGAGGACGTGACGTTATGATGGTTGCGGATGTCCGGCACCAGGTGGCGCCGTGGGCAACGGCCCCTCACGGCGCCCACGGCATTTACCGGGTCGGCGGTTATCTGATCATCGGTTTGGAAACCGCGCCGGCCGATGTCGCCCACAGTGGTCTCGTTCGCGAGTGGGCCACCTGTTTGGTCGAGGTCTGTCGGTACGACGAAATGGGGTTGCGTGCGCGTCTGGCCGAAAGCCTCATGAGCAGTGGGCCTCTCGCCCTGGCCTTGGCCGCATTGCAGGCCGAGCTGTTTTTGCCTACGGCCGAGCGACGTTGGACGCCGTTGGCCGAGCTGATGGACACCGGTTTCGAGCACCTGCGCACAGCCGTGGCGGTGCGTTTGCCGCTTCACGGCGACGCTTGCGGCAGCGCCTTTGTCCCTGCGCCTGCCGTGCGCGGGGCAGCCACCACCTTGCAGGCCGTGGCGGCGTCCATCCGGCTCGACCGGGAGCACCGTCTCGTCCGGGCCGTCGGCCTGGCCCTGCTGCCCCGCTACGGTTCGATCGTCGCCACGGCGTTGGCCGAGACGGTGCTGCGCGGTCAGGCCGTGACGGTGGCCGCCATTGCCCAGGCGGCCCAAGCCGTCCAGGCCCAAACCCAGGAGATGCTCGGCCCCGGTCCCCTCTCGGCCGCCTTTGCCGTCCCGGTGACAGCCCATCTCGTGCGCAAGGCGCTGGATCGGGCGGCGGCCAGGGCCTTGGCCATGCTAAGCACCCAAAGGTAAAGGGATGATTCGCGTGACCGTGCGCGTGGGCGAACCGCTGCGGCGGGCCTTGGGCCACACCCGGCTCGATTTGACCCTTCCGGCCGGGGCTACCCTGGCCGATGTGGTGGCCCATCTCGACGCGACCTACCCCGATTTTGCCCGCCGGTATCGAGGCGAGGACCTGGGCCATCCCTTTCCATATCGGCTGTACCTCAACCGGCAGGCCGTGGACGCGGCCGAAGCGGCCACCCGGACGCTGGCCGATGGCGACCTGGTGCACATCCTCATCCCGGTCGGAGGCGGGCGATGACGGGCGCGGTGCTGCCGCAGGCGTTCTACGCCCGGTCGGCCTTGGAGGTCGCGCCGACCCTGTTGGGATGTCTGCTCGTGCGGCGACTGGCAGGCCACCGACTGGCCGGACGGATTGTCGAGACCGAGGCCTATCTCGGCACCGAGGACGCGGCCTCCCACGCCTATCGCGGCCCGACCCCGCGCAACCGGGCCATGTTCGGCCCGCCCGGACATGCCTATGTCTATTTCATCTACGGCAACCACTTCTGCCTGAACGTGGTGACCGGCGTCATCGGCGACGGCCAGGCCGTGCTGATCCGGGCCATCGAGCCGCTGGAAGGCATCCCGGTCATGCAGGCGCGGCGTCGCCGGACGGCCGTGACCGAGCTGACCAACGGACCCGGCAAGCTCTGTCAGGCCCTGGCCATTGACCGTCGGCTCGACGGCCACGATTTGACCCTGGGCGAAGTGCTTTGGCTGGAGATGGGGTCGCCGCCGACCGAACCCATCCGTTCGGGGCCGCGAGTAGGCGTGCGTGGGGACGAGGCCGCGCTGGCCGCGCCCTGGCGGTTTTACCTGGCGGGGAATCGGTTCGTTTCGCGGTGATACGAAGGAACGGCCCAGCCCTTTCCTGGACTTGCCGGCCAGGGCCCTGTCACAGGTCGCTTGATGGGACGACGGACAAAGGACGTGGCTACGCCCCCAACACCACCAACGCCTCGCGGCGCAATACGAGCCGCACCACAGCGCCCGGTTGCAACGACAGCGCCGTGTAGGTGTGATGCCCATAGCGCACCTCGACCTCGTGGCCGTTGTCCAGGCGGGCGTGCAGCCAATGCCCGCCCGGATGGGGCCGGATCTCCACGATCCGGGCCATCACCTGATTGTCCCGCACGGCTTCCACCACGGGGCGGTCGGGGTAGAGAATTTTCACGTCTTCGGGCCGGATGTAGGCCGTCACTTCGGCGCCGAGAGGCAGGGCCTGCGGCGGCGCCAGCAGGGGCAGACCGTCCCAATCGAGGAGAAGCCCATCGGCCTGCGCCTGCACCACGCGCGCCCGGAACACGTTGGGGACGCCTATGATGGCGGCCACATGGGCGTTGGCCGGACGATGGAACACTTCGGCGATGGGGCCGACCTGTTCGAGCCGGCCTTCGTGCATGACGGCCAACCGCTGCCCCACGGCGAAGGCATCCTCCAGCCGATGGGTCACGTAGATGACGGGCAGGCCCAGCTCTTGATGCAACGCCACCAGGTCGCGCTGCAGGTGCTGGCGTATGGCGATGTCGAGGGCCGCAAAGGGTTCGTCTAACAGAAGCAAGCGCGGGTTGACGGCCAGGGCGCGGGCGATGGCCACCCGCTGCTGCTGCCCGCCGGAAAGCTGATGAGGATACCGGTTGGCGAGATGGCTCAGGTGCATCCGCGCCAGCAGCTCGCGCACACGCGGGGCCTTTTCCGGTCCGCGCAGGCCGAAACCGATGTTTTCGGCCGCGGTCAGGTGAGGAAACAGGGCGTAATCCTGAAAGACGTAACCGATGCGGCGTTTACGCGCCGGAACGTGGACCGTTTTGCCGTCCTCGTGGCGGCGGAAGAAGGTCTCACCGTCGAGCACGATATGCCCGCGCACGGGCGTCAGCAATCCTGCCAGGGCCTGGAGTGTCGTCGTTTTGCCCGAACCGGAAGGGCCAAACAGCACCAGGATCTCGGTCCCCATCTGCAATCGCACTTGCAGACGAAAACCGGGCCGCTCGACGACGAAATCGGCCTCCAGCCGCGGTTCAGACACGGGACTCCCTTTCCTCGCGGGGACGGGGGTGTTCAAAGCGACGCACGGTCCACAGGCTGAGAAAGGCCAACGCCGTCATCAGCAGCACCATGCGGTTGGCCTGATCGTAGGCCCGGTTTTGGACAGCGTCGTAGATGGCCAGGGGCAAGGTTTGGGTACGGCCGGGAATATTACCCGCCACCATCAGCGTGGCGCCGAACTCGCCCAAGGCCCGCGTGGCCGCCAGGAGCAGCCCGGCCAGGATCCCGCGACGGGCCAGCGGCAACGTCACCCGCCGAAGGATGGCCCATTCCGACAGCCCCAGCGTGGCTGCCGCCCGCTCCAGGTTGGGATTGACCTCGGCAATGGCCGCCCGCGCCGCCGTCACCAGGAGCGGCAACCCCACTACCGCCGAAGCGATGGCCGCCGCACCCCAGGTGAATAACAACTGCCAGCCGAACCACTGCACCAGCGGCCCATTTCGTCCCAACACCAGCAGCAGATAATAGCCCACCACGGTCGGCGGCAGGACGAGCGGCAGGTTGATCAGGGTTTCCACCAGCGTCACCCCGCGGAAACGACGCCGGGCCAGCAAAAGGGCCAGGGGCAATCCGACCACCAGCATGAGCAGGGTCGCCACCGCCGTGACCTGCAGGGACAGACGCAACGCGTGCCAGTTCATTGGAGGGGTTCTTCGCCCGGCAGAATGAAACCATAACGCCGCATGACCGACCGTCCTGTAGGGCCGTTGATGAATTGGGCAAAGGCGCGGGCCGTCTGCTCATGGCGGGTGTCTTTGACCACCGCCAGGGCCTGGTCAATCGGCGTGTACAGCTCCTGGGGGACAAGCACCCAACGCCCCGGTTGGGTGTTGCCGGCCGCGGCCGGTACGCTTAGCGACAGCGCCACAATGGCGACATCCACATCCCCGTTTTCGGCGTAATGGAGGGCCTGGCGCACGTTTTCGCTCAGGATGAGCTTCGGTTGCACCACCTCCCAAATGCCGGCCGTTTGCAGGGCCTCGCGTGCGGCGATGCCGTAGGGCGCGTGGTCGGGGTTGGCAATGGCAATCCGCCGCACCTCCGGTCGGGTCAGGTCTTCGATGCCGTTCAGGGTCAGGGGGCTGTCGGCCCGTGTCCATAGGACGATACGCCCACGGGCGTAGAGCTGCTTCGTATCGGGCAGAATCAGCCCGAGCCGTTCGAGTTCCTCGATGTAGACGATGTTGGCCGCGGCGAACAGGTCCATCGGCGCGCCCTGTTCGATCTGTTGGGCCAGCTGCCCGGTTGAACCAAAATGGAACACCACCCGCTGGCCGGTTTCGGTCTCGAAGAGGGCGCCAAGCTCGGTAAAGGCATAGGTCAGGTCGGCGGCGGCGGCCACCGTCAGCGCCTCCTGGGACGGCCCCGCAGTCGCGCATCCGCTCAACCCGATGAGCAGCGCAAGGAGAAGACCGATGAGTGCCGAACGGGTCTCGACGGAAATCATCGCCATGACGAGGTGAATGCGTCCACGGCCTCTGCCATCGGCCCAAGGGCGGAACAAAAGACGAACGACCGAAGACGAAAGCACCCTTCCGTCGTTCGTCTTTCGTCCCGCAGCAGTCAGAGGACGGGGTTCCAAAGAGCCTATCGCAGCCATCCACAACACAAAGAAAACGCCGGCCCTCCGGATGGCGGGTCGGCGTTTTCGGTCGAATCCTACAAGCGGTTAGGCCAGCGACAACGCCGCCAGCGTCTCTGCCACCGTCTCCTCGGTGGTCTCCGCGGTATGGCCGACAACCTGGAAGGTGAGCGATTTGCCGTCGGTGCTGCGGATCAAACGGACGATATCGCCGGATTTGACCTCGCCGGCCAGCAATTTCTCGCTGAGCACGTCGTCCACGTGTTCCTGAATGGCGCGGCGCAACGGCCGAGCGCCGAACTTGGGGTCGTAGCCCACGTCGGCCAGGAAGTCCTTGGCCTCTTCGCTGACTTCCAGGGTGATGTCGTGCTCGCGGAGCTGGTTGTGCACCCGTTGCAGCTCCAGGTCCACGATCCGCTTGATGGCATCCCGATCGAGGGCATGGAAGACCATGATGCCGTCGAGACGGTTGATGAACTCGGGCCGGAAGGTCTTCTCCAGCGCGTCCATGACCCGACGTTTCATCTCCTCGTAATCGGTCTCCTTGCGCTTGCTCTCGTCGTCGGTGATCGTGAAGCCGAGCCGCCCGCCGTGGCGGATGAGCGAGGCGCCGATGTTCGAGGTCATGATGATGATGGTGTTGCGGAAATCCACCCGGCGCCCCTTGGCGTCGGTCAGGTTGCCGTCCTCCATGATTTGCAGGAGGATGTTGAAGACCTCGGGATGGGCCTTTTCGATCTCATCGAGGAGGATGACACAGTAAGGCCGCCGGCGCACGGCCTCGGTGAGCTGCCCGCCCTCTTCGTAGCCGATGTACCCCGGCGGCGCGCCCACCAATCGGCTCACATTGTGCCGCTCCATGAACTCGGACATGTCGAGTTTGATGAGCGCATCCTGCGAGCCGAAGAGGAACTCGGCCAGGTTCTTGGCCAGATAGGTCTTGCCCACGCCGGTAGGCCCCAGGAAGATGAAGGTGCCGATGGGTCGTCGCGGGTCTTTCAGGCCGGCGCGAGCGCGGCGCACGGCGCGGGCGATGGCCTTGATCGGCTCATCCTGGTCTATGACCCGCTGCCGCAGGTACTCCTCCATCTTCAGCAGGCGCTCACTCTCCTCGCCGGCGAGGCGCTTGACCGGGATGCCGGTCCACATCGAGACGACCTCGGCGATGTCGTCGGGTCCGACTACGGGTTTCTCGGCCGTTTCCCAGCTGGCGCGCATCTGCTCGAGCTTGTTTTGCAGCTCGACCTCGCGGTAGCGCAGGTCAATGGCGTAGTCATAGCGCTGCTGGGCCATGGCCTCTTCCCGTTCGCGCTGGAGCATCTTCAGGTCGCGATAGGTGGCCCGCAGGCTGGCCGCGTGGGGCGCTTTGTACATCCGCACCCGGCTGGCCGCCTCGTCAATCAGGTCAATGGCCTTGTCGGGCATGAAACGGTCGGGCACGTAGCGGGCCGCCAGATGGGCCGCGGCCTTGATGGCCTCATCGCTGATGGTCAGGCGATGGTGCTCTTCGTACTTGTAGCGAATACCGCGCAGGATTTCGATGGTGTCCTCGATGGTGGGCTCTTCCACGTACACCGGCTGGAAACGGCGCTCCAGCGCGGCGTCGCTTTCGATGTACTTGCGGTACTCATCGAGGGTGGTGGCGCCGACCACCTGGATCTCGCCCCGGCTCAGCGCCGGCTTGAGGATGTTGGCTGCGTCCACACTGCTCCCGGCTGCCCCAGCCCCGACCAGCATGTGCACTTCGTCAATGAAAAGGATGGCCTTGGCGTTCGTGATCTCCTCGATCACCTTCTTCAGCCGCTCTTCGAACTGGCCCCGGTACATCGTCCCGGCCACCAGGGACCCCACATCGAGCATGAGCAGGCGTTTGTTCAACAGGGGTTCCGGCACATCGCCCATGACGATCCGCTGGGCCAACCCTTCGACGATGGCCGTCTTGCCCACGCCCGGCTCGCCGATGAGGGCGGGGTTGTTCTTGGTGCGCCGGGCCATGATCTGGATGACCCGCTCGATTTCCTTCTCGCGACCGATGACCGGGTCCAGCTTACCTTCGGCGGCGCGTGCGGTCAGGTCCAGGCCCAGTTGGTCAACCAGGGGCGTATCGGACTCTCGCTTGCGACCGCCGGCCTCCACGGGTTCGGTCTGCGATTGCAGGATGGAGCGGGCCGTTTGCGTGCGCACACGGTCCAGGCTAACGCCCAACCCACGCAGGATGTTGACGGCGATGCCCTCGCCTTCGCGCACCAGGCCCAAGAGCAGGTGCTCGGTGCCGATGTAGTGGTGACCCATCAACCGGGCTTCATCCACGGCCAGCTCGATCACCCGCTTGGTGCGCGGGGCCAGCGTCGGCTTGCCGAACGGTGGGCGTTCGCCGCGGCCTACAGTCCGTTCGACCGCCCGGATCACCTGATTGGGGTCCACCCCAAGTTCGATCAGCACCTTGGAGGCGACGCCGTTTTCCTCCCGCACCAACCCCAAAAGCAGGTGTTCGGTGCCGATGTAGTTGTGGTTGAGTCGTTGAGCCTCTTCTTGCGCCAGCTGTAAGACCCGGCGCGCCCTTTTGGTGAACCGATCAAACTTGTCTGTTGTCGTCATAGGTACGCTTCCTCGGGAAGATAAAAAAGGTGATTGGGCGAATGGTCGCTCCTAGCTCGCATTATACCAGAAAGCCGTTTCGGACCAGTAACGACTCATCCGGTCTGTAAACACAAAGGGCTGACCCTTTGGACAGGTCAGCCCTTGAACCTTCCAGAGCAAGCGGGAGGGGCCGAGGGGCGGTTGTCAGGACACCTGGGCTTCCTGGCCTGCTTCGTCTTCCGACGCGGCCAGGGCAGCCTCTTCATCGAAATCGTCTTCCGGTGCCCAATCCACTACCGCGTAGCGATCCTCGGCGGCCTGCTTGAGGCTCAACCCCATGCGTCGTTTCACAGGGTCAATTTTGATCACCCGTAGGCGCAGTTTCTGACCCTCGTGCACGACTTCACGGGGATGGCTGACGCGCTGATCGGAAAGCTCGCTGATGTGGATCAGTCCTTCAATTTTGCCATCCACACGGGCAAAAGCGCCGAAATTGGTTAGCCGAGTGATCTCGGCATCCACCAGCTGGCCGATGGCGTATTGCTCGTGGATGACACTCCAGGGTTCCGGCGCTAGCTGACGCAGGCTGAGACCGATGCGACGGCGATCCCGGTCCACGCTGATGACCTTGACTCGCACCTTCTGGCCGATGTGTACCACCTCGCTGGGGTCCTGGACACGGCCCCACGACAGCTCCGACAGGTGGATGAGACCGTCGGCGCCGCCGAGGTCCACAAAGGCGCCGAAGGGGGCCAGGCTGCTGATCACGCCTTCGCGAACGTCGCCGACCTGAAGATCGCTGAGCAGGCGAGCCTTTTGGGTATGCCGCCAGTCGCGCATGGCCTGCCGCTCCGAGAGGATGAGACGATTGCGGCTGCGATCGAGTTCGATGACCTTGAGTTGCAATTTCTTGCCGACCAGGTCCTTGAACCGGTCCTCGCTGTCCTCCTCCTTCTTCCCCTCGTCGCTGACCAACTGCGACGCCGGCACGAAACCGCGCGCCTTGCCCAGATACACGATCACCCCACCCTTGTTGTACTCGCTGACCACGCCCTCGAAGACCTCCTTGGTGTGGAGCAGCTCTTCGGCCCGACGCCAGTCGTATTCCTGGAGGGCCCGCGAGAGGGAAAGCCAGGCATGGCCCTCGCGGTTTTCCGGTCGCACAACGTGGACCAAAATCTTGTCCCCGACTTTGAGGTTGTTGCGGATTTCGGGATCGACGCGGTCCAAGTCACGAGCCGGGATAACCCCTTCGGATTTCGAGCCGATGTCCACCAGGATTTCGTTGGCGGTGATGCCGACGATTTCCCCCTCCAGGATGTCGCCGGCCTCGAGCTCCCGGTAGTCAAACTCCTCCGGGCTGGCCTCGAGCAGCGACGCCATCGAGTCCATGTCGGCATCGTCGGTTGCGGTTGAGGCGGAGTCGGTAAACAGGGTCGGGGAAACCTCCTGGGATGAAAGGGTGGTAAACGTATGGGGGTTGTTCATATGGGAAAAAAGACCTTCTCCTCCGGATGATTGGAGTTTCAGTATAGCGCGGGTGTCAAGAAAACGCAAAACGCTTACAGGGGGTCGTGTTTACTTCGCAGGTGTAACGACCCCGGCCGCTCTTCCGCGATGGTTCGGGCGCCGGGCCGGAGCGATGGCAGACCGAGGGGACCCCAATCAGAGGACGTCGCCAAACCTTGCACGATACCCGGTTGAGTGCCGGGTTGCGGTTGTCACGATGCCCTGGGTATAATGCCGCGGTGTCTCTCTTCGATCGGCTGCCTTCTCACCCCGAATGAGTCTTCCGTCTCCGCTATCGGCTAAAGGCCGGGACGACGGACGATAGGCGAAAAAGAACGTGTTCGGGTCACTGCTCAGCCACCGCCCTATGTTCCGGATGGGTCTTCCCTTCCCGCCATTGGCCGCTCGCCAGGACGACGGACGAAAGACGTAGCGCAAGATGGCATCTTGCGCTACATCTCTCCATCGCCTCCCCATCCTTGGTGCCGTTGGGCTATGTCAGGACAGGAACAGCTCCTCTATATCGGCAAAGTTGCAAGCGACCACGAGATTTTACGCGCCATCGAGGCGCAGGGTTATCGTTTGAAGTTAGTAGCCGGCCTGCGACCGGGATTGCGCGCCCTGGCCGATCTCGAAAGCGATGTGGTCATCATTGACGCCACGACGCCGAGCCCTATCAACCTCCATCGCCTGCTCCATGCCGCCACGCGCAAAGCCTCGGCACCTTTCGTCATCCTCATCGTCAACGACCACAGCCGTATCGCCGGTCTCGGCGGCTATGACGACTACCTAACCCGTCCCTTTACCGCCCGGCGTCTGCTCAACCTGGTGCAGAAACTCCTGCTTTCGCGCCGTGATTACGTCGTCACCATCGGGCCGTTGACCCTCGACCGACGTACCCGCTGTGTGCGGTCGCCGCGCGGGGTGTGCCTGTTGCCGCCCAAGCAGTTCCAGCTCCTCGATTACCTGGTGCGTCATCCCGGTCAGGTCATCAGCCGGCGCCAGTTCATGCAGACCATCTGGAACACGGCCTATTTGGGCGATACCCGCACCCTCGATGTCCATATCCGCTGGCTGCGCGAATGCATCGAACTCGATCCGGAGCATCCCCAGTTCATCCGCACCGTGCGCGGGCAAGGCTATTTTCTGGCCGTTGAGGGAGCGCCGGAAGTCGGCGGCGATCCCATCACGCCCCCCATCGGGGACGAAACGGCGCCCGATGAGGCCACGCCGGACGCGTGAAGGTGGTAGGGATGGGGCGCTGGCAGGTGTATCACATCGCCCATTCCGTGGCCGATGCCCTGGACGCCCTGGCCAGGGCACCCGGTCCGGCCCGTGTGATCGCCGGCGGCACCGACCTGTTGCTCGACATCGAGCAAGGCCGACATCCACCCGTGCACACGCTGGTGGATATCACCCGCATTCCCGAGCTGACGGCCATCGCGCTACGCCCGGATGGCCTTTACATCGGCGCGGCCGCGCCCCTAAGCCGGATCGTAACGTCGCCCCTGGTCGTCCATCATGCTCAGGCGCTGGCCCAAGCCTGCGCCCTGATCGGTGGGCCGCAGGTGCGCAATGTCGCAACCCTGGGGGGTAATGTGGCCCACGCCTTGCCCGCGGCCGACGGCGCCATCGCCTTGATCGCCCTCGATGCCACGGCCGAGATCGCCGACCGCCGGGGCCGCCGATGCCAACCGGTTGCCGAACTCTACCGCGGCCCTGGCCGCAGCGCCCTCGACCCGCAAGGCGAGCTGATCGTGGGTTTCCATCTGCCTCTGCGCAGAGAGGGTCAGGCTTCGGCGTTTCGGCGGGTCATGCGTCCCCAAGGTGTGGCCATCGCCATCCTCAACATGGCCGTATGGTTGGAACGACAGGGCGATGTCATCACGGCCATCCGCATCGCTGCGGGTCCGACCGGCCCGGTTCCCCGGCGGCTGACGGCCACCGAGCAGGCCCTGTGCGGCTGCGCGGCCACGGAAACCGCGTTGGCCGAGGCCCTGACCGCCTTGCTGGCCGAGGCCCATTTTCGTTCCAGTCCCCATCGCAGCTCGGCGGCCTATCGCCGTCATCTCGCCGCGGTGCTGTTGCGCGAGACCGTCATGGCGGCCTGGGACGAAGCCGGTTCTGTTCGGGCGGAGGCCGTCCCGACCGTGGCGTCATGAGCAAGGTTCGGTCGCTCCTGTTCGTGGTGGGGATGCTGGCGCTCCTGGCACTGCTGTGGCCGCTTTTGCCCCCGCGCGACCCGGTCTGGGCCCGGTTGCAGAGGGGCGAACCGTTGCGGGTAGCCCTCGACCCGACGTTTCCGCCCTTTGAAACCCTCGACGAGGCCGGCCAACCGGTGGGTTTCGATGTGGACCTGGCGCACGAACTGGGCCGCCGGTTGAACGTGACCGTGCATTTCCAAGCCATCGCTTTCGATGGGTTGGCGGATGCCGTCATCGCCGGCAAGAGCGACATGGTCATCTCGGCCTTCCCCCTGGACCCTCGCCTGGCCCGCGATGTGAGCTTTAGCCGGCCCTATTTCGAGGCCGGCCTGGTCTGGGTGACGGCCGACGAAGCCGGGCCGACGCCGGAGACGGTGGGCCATGGGACCGTGGCCGTCGAATGGGGCAGTGTGGGGGATGCCTGGGCACGAGAGCACAGCCTGCAGGTGCTGCGCTGTGAGACGCCGGCCGAGGCCCTCATGGCCGTGGCCGAAGGCGATGCCGTTGCGGCCGTCGTGGATGCCGTGACCGCGGGCTTGACCCTGCCGGCCGGCCTGGTCATCCACAACCCACCCCTCGTCTCCGACCCGTATGTCATCCTTATGCCGCGCCGGGCCGAGAAACTGGCATCTGCCGTGAACGAGGCCCTGGCCGCCATCCTGGCCGATGGCACCTGGGCCAGCCTGGCCGGGCGCTACTTTGTGGCGTTGCCGCCGCTGCCCGCAGCGAACGATGCCGTCAGGTGAGAAGGGAGTTGGGGGGAGTTGGGGGAGCTGTTGGAGGGAGCTGGGGGAGCTTTTCGGCCGGTCATGCCTTGCCGCAGTGAGGCTGCTGGATTGCCGTTCGGGCCGGGTTTGGTTACACTCCGCAAGAGCGCATCGGTCTCTCCATCCCGTCATCGGCCCCAGGTCGAGACGAAGGACGAACGGCGGCAGACGACGGCCCTCCGTCTTTCGTCCTTCGTCTTTCGTCTTGTCCATCGGCCCCGTTCCGGGAAGCACGACGACATCTGCCGTTCCGTTTCACCTGTTCAGGAGCGCCATCATGGACATCGTCACCCTTGGTGAACTGCTTATTGACATGTTCCCGGCCGAGATCGGCAAGCGTCTGGTCGAGGTCTCGGCGTTTATCCCTCATCCCGGCGGCGCCCCGGCCAATACGGCCGTGGCCGCAACGCGGTTGGGCGCCCGCGCCGCCTTCATCGGCAAGGTCGGCGACGACCCCTTCGGCCGTCACCTGGCCGAAGTGCTGGCCGCCCAGGGGGTGGACACGCGCGGCGTCCGTTTTGACGACTACGCCCGGACGACTATGGCCATCATCGCCATGGTGGATGAAAACACCCCGGAGTTCATGTTCTATCGTAATCCGGGCGCGGACACGCGGCTGCGGCCCGATGAACTCGACCTGGACTTGTTGCGCTCGACCCGCGCCTTGCACATCGGCTCCCTGAGTCTGAGCGATGAACCCAGCCGCAGCGCCACCTACGAGGCCGTGCGGGTGGCCCGCGCGGCCGGCGCGCTGATTTCCTTCGATGTCAATTACCGGCCGTTGCTCTGGCGCAGCCCCGCCGAAGCCCTGGAGCAGGTCGAGGCCATGTTGCCCCACGTCCATCTGGTCAAGGTCAACGAGACCGAGCTGCGGCTCGTGGGCGGGAACGCCGATATGGCCGCGGCTGCGGCCCGCATCCTGGCCCACGGGCCGGAACTGGTGGTCGTTACGTTGGGTCCGCAGGGCAGCTACTACCGAACGCGCGAGCATGATGGCTTCACGCCGGCCTTCGTCGTGCCGACGGTGGATGCCGTGGGGTGTGGGGATGCCTTCGTTGCCGGGCTGCTGACGCAGCTGACACGGCCGTCCGACTGGCGCAGCCTCCTCAATCCCGCTGACATGCGGCGGGTCATGCGCTATGCCTCGGCTGTAGGCGCCATCACGGCCACGCGCAAGGGCGTCATTCCCGCCCTGCCGACTGCCGCCGAGGTCGAGCGGTTCTTGGGCGGTTAATTCCAAGACATGGTAACGACTCAGCCCACGGCCTCACGCTCCGAATGGGTCTTCCCTTCCCGCCATCGGCCGTTCGTCAGGACGACGGACGCGAGACGGAGAGCAAGATGCCATCTTGCGCTACATCCGTCTGCTTGGGACGGAACCCTGTCGGAACCCGAGCCATCATCGTCATCGGCTTGAGCCGTTCCAAGACCCGAAGCCACACAAAGCCTGATGAACCATCCCCGCCTAAAAGCACAATGGTCTTTCCGCCTATGACACCAATTCCCGAAGCCCTTACCTTCGACGATGTGCTCCTGGTACCCGGCTACGCCGAGGTGCTCCCGACCGAAGTGGACATCAGCACCGTGCTGCATCCACGGTTGCGGCTCAACATCCCCGTGCTCTCGGCGGCGATGGATACCGTCACCGAGGCCAACATGGCGATTGCCCTGGCCCGCCAAGGGGGCCTAGGCGTGATCCACCGCAATCTCGACATCGAAGCCCAGGCCCGTGAGGTGGACAAGGTCAAACGGTCGCAATCGGGCATGATCGTCGAGCCGGTGACGCTGCGGCCGGAGGCCACCGTGGCCGAGGCCGAAGCCATCATGGCCCACTATCACATTTCCGGCGTGCCCATCACCGACGAGAGCGGCCGCTTGGTGGGCATCCTCACGAACCGCGATATTCGTTTTGCCCGCCACAGCGAACGCCCTGTCTCGGAGTTCATGACCCGCGAGGGGTTGATCACGGCGCCGCTGGGCACGACCCTGGAACAGGCCCAGGACATCCTCCACCGCCATCGCATCGAGAAGCTACCGCTGGTGGACGAACACGGTTTTCTCAAGGGGCTGATCACCTACAAGGATATCCTCAAGCGCGCCGATTATCCCTATGCCGCCCAGGACGATAAGGGCCGGCTGCTCGTGGCTGCGGCCGTGGGCGTGGGTGAGCGGGCCTTGCTGCGCACCGAAGCCTTAGTGGCCGAAGAGGTGGACGCCGTGGCCATTGACACGGCCCACGGCCACACGAAAGGCGTCATTGAGACCGTGCGGCTGCTGCGCCGTACTTGGCCCGATCTGGTCATCATCGCCGGCAACGTGGTCACGGCCGAGGGCACGCGTGCCCTGTTCGAGGCCGGCGCCGATGTGGTCAAGGTGGGCGTGGGCGCGGGTTCGATTTGCACGACCCGCGTGGTGGCTGGGGCCGGCATGCCCCAGATTACGGCCATCATGGAGTGCGCCCGCGGCGCGGCCGAATTCGGCAAGCCCATCGTTGCCGACGGTGGCATCAAGTACTCGGGCGATATCACCAAGGCCCTGGCCGCCGGCGCCCATGCCGTCATGTTGGGCAGCCTGTTGGCCGGCCTGGACGAGGCCCCCGGCGAAATCGTCATCTACGAAGGCCGGCGCTTCAAGGAGTACCGGGGCATGGGGTCCCTCGGCGCCATGAAAGGCCGCAGCGCCGACCGCTATCAGACCTCCCAGGGGACGCCCGGCGCCTTGGGCGGCAAACTGGTACCCGAAGGCATCGAGGGCCAGGTGCCCTACAAAGGCTTTCTCAAGGACTACATGCTCCAGCTCATGGGCGGGTTGCGCAGCGGTATGGGCTATGTGGGCGCCCGCAACCTGGAGGAACTGCGCACCAAGACCCACTTCGTGCGCATCACCCATGCCGGCCTCATCGAGAGCCATCCCCACAGCGTCATCATCACCAAAGAGGCCCCGAACTATCCGGGCCGCACTGTGAAGTGATGAGGAGGGAGTTTGGGGGAGCTTGAGGAGCTTGGAGGAGCTGAAAGGAGCTTCATCTCGTCCCGACGCCTGGCCAAAAGCAGGACGAAGGACGAGCGACGGAAGACGAACAAAACCCTCCACGCACCGTCCTATCCTCTATCGTCCACCCTCTATCAACCATCGTCCATCGTCCCCATGCCCACCCATCGCCCCTGGCCCGCGCCCGACCGGCCCTGGATCATGTCGCAGACATGGTGCGACCTGCTGTTTGCGCATTGGCCGGTACCGGTCGAGCTTCTGCGCCCGCGTATCCCGGCGAGTCTGACCGTTGACACGTTCGACGGCACGGCCTGGATCGCCGTTGTCCCCTTCGTCATGCGCCACACCCGGCCTTTTCGGTTGCCCCTGCCCTTCGGCCTGGGCGATCTGCCCGAGTTGAACGTGCGCACCTACGTCAGCGACGGTCACAAGCCCGGCGTGTGGTTCTTCAGCCTGGATGCCGGCCGCACCACGGTCGTGTGGGCCGCCCGGTTGTGGTATCATCTGCCCTATTTCCAGGCCCGTATGCGCGTGACCGCCGCGGGCGATGGCTTCGACTACACGAGCGTGCGCACCCACCCGCGGGCGCCGGCTGCCGCCTTCGCGGCTCGCTACCGGCCCATCGGCGAGCCGTACCGGACCCAACCGGGCCATCTCGATCACTGGCTGACCGAACGCTACTGCCTCTACACGACCGACCGCCGGGGCCGACTCTACCGGGCCGAAAACGACCATGCCCCCTGGCCCCTGCAACCGGCCGCCGCCGACATCCTCACGAACACGATGACCCTGGCGCTGGGCATCCCCCTGCCCGAAACGCCTCCCCTCCTGCATTTTGCCCGGCGGATGGATGTGGTCTTTTGGGCGCCAGAACGGCTTTAGCCCTCGCGACGATGCTCCCCGGCGCGGGCGTAGCGAATGCCCTCGCCCTCGGGACGGAGCAGCTCCAAGGCGTGGGGCAACACGGGCGCAATGACGGCGAATTGCTCGCGCACGGCCTTGGGGCTGCCGGATAGGTTGACGATCAGCGTGCGCCCCCGCATCCCGGCCACCCCGCGCGAGAGCATGGCATGCGGAGTCACGGCCAGGCCGGCGGCGCGGATGGCCTCGGCGATGCCGGGCGCCTCGCGGTCCATCACCTGGCGGGTGGCCTCGGGCGTCACATCACGCGGGGCCAAACCGGTACCGCCCGTGGTCAGGATGAGGGCCAGGTCCTCTTCGTCGGCCCAGGCCCGCAATTGGGCGGCAATGGCCTCGCGTTCATCAGGCACCACCGCCCGCAGACAGGGACGATCCGGCCAAAGCGATTGCACCAGCTCGACCAGGAGCGGTCCGCTGCGGTCCTCCCCTTCCCCGCGGCTGGCGCTATCGCTGACGGTGAGCACACCGGCAAACGGTTTCATCGAGGGGGTCTTTCGGTGTGACGCAACGACTCAACCGCTTTGTCTTGCGGTAACTGTTCAGCCCACTGCCTCACGCTCCGAAATGGGTTTCCCCTTCCCGCCATTGGCCGCTCGCTAGGACGAAGGACGAACGACGGAAGACGGAGTTGTTTCGTCCTCCGCCCTCCGTCCTTCGTCGGCGCAGCCTTAGCGCTTCGTGTACTGCGGGGCCTTGCGGGCGCGCTTGAGACCGGGCTTCTTGCGTTCCTTGGCCCTGGCATCGCGTACCAGGAAACCCGCGCGCTTCAGCAACGGCCGCAGGTTGGGGTCCACCAGCGTCAGCGCACGCGCCAGGCCCAGACGCACGGCGCCGGCCTGACCGCTCACGCCGCCGCCCTGAACCAGGACCGAGATGTTGAACCGATTCTCCGCGCCCACGGCCCGCAGCGGCTCCATGATCAGGTGCTGATCGAGCAGGCGGGTGAAGAATTCGGGCATGGGCTTGTCGTTGACGATAAACTCGGTTCGCTCGGCGGCCGGATACAGGCGGACGCGCGCCGTCGCCGTTTTGCGGCGACCTACTGCTTCGTAATACTCGCTCATCGTTTCGTTACCGGAAAGGAACAGATGAATGCGGGGAAAGACGGTTTTGGGGGAAAGAGCTGCTCAGGCCGAATGCCATCCCCATCGCCACGAGCCGAATGTTTTCACCTTGCGAGCGGTTTTAGTGCAAAACCAGTAAAACGGCGCCCTGTTCGACCCGTTCCCCCGCTTTCACTTTGACATCGCTGACGGTTCCTGCCCGCGGCGCTCGCAGCTCGTTTTCCATCTTCATGGCCTCCAGGATGACCAACGGCTGCCCGGGCGTGACCGCCTCGCCCCCGCGCACGAGCACCCGCACGACCATGCCGGGGATGGGCGCCTTGAGATGGACTTCGCCCGTTGAGGCCACAGGCCCGGTCCGGCTGCCGGCCAGACGCAGTTCGCGCTCGTCGGCCACGCGCACATGGAAGGTCCGGCTCCCCAGGGTCACGCGGTAGCCCTGCGGTGTCTCTTCCACGACGAGCTCGCGCGACCGGTTCTCGATCAGGAGGGAGTACAGCCCCAGCGGCCCTACCTGCAACAGGCTGGCCTGCAACAACTGGCCATCGAGACGCACGGCGCCGTTATCGTCAATTTCGATCTCGTAGGAATTATCGCCGACTTGTGCTACGTATTTCATAATGATCGTTTTACTCGAAAATGGATAATTGTAACCACAAAGACACTAAAACACTAAGAGTATTATCAAATATAGTCAGTTTTTGACATTCTATGTTATTTCATGTACCTTTGTGTTCTTGTGTCTTGGTGATTAAGAAAGTTGTAATTGCGTGATCATCGTATTTTTGACGTTTGTGAGCTTTCGCAGCTCAGAACAGCGCACGCACGCCGGACAACAGGGCCGCCCGTCGCCAGGAGCTGACGCCGCCCGCCTCAGCACCATGGCTGATGGCCAGGGCGCGCAGCCCGCGCTCGTGCGCCAGCAAAGCGCCGACGATGGCGGCCAAACGCTCGTCCTCTTCGGCTCCGGGCACCGACAGGGGCGTGTAGGTGTTCAGGAATTGGGTATCGAATTGGCCCCACTGGAAACGCGGGGTGTCCATCAGGCCGATGTGGAACGGGATGGACGTCTTGATCCCGGCAATCCGATACTCACTGAGGGCGCGGCGCATGCGCAGGATGGCTTCGGCGCGTGTTTCGCCCCAGGCGATGACCTTGGCGATCATCGGGTCGTAGAACAGAGAGACCTCCATGCCCTCGTAGAGGCCCGACTCCACGCGAATGCCTGGCCCGGTCGGTTCGCGCAAGGCCACAATCTTACCGGACGAAGGCATGAAGTTGTTCTCGGGGTCTTCGGCTGTAATGCGGCATTCGATGGCCCAGCCTTTGATCTGAATATCGCTCTGTTTGTAGCGCAGACGACGGCCATCGGCAATGGCGATCATCTCCTTGACGATGTCAATGCCGGTCACCATCTCCGTTACCGGATGCTCGACCTGCAGGCGGGTGTTCATCTCCAGGAAGTAAAAGCGGCCTTCCTTGTCGAGCAGGAACTCGACAGTCCCGGCCGAGACGTAGTTGACGGCTTCGGCTGCGGCCACGGCTACGGCCCCCATCCGGGC
Organism: Caldilineales bacterium; assembly: GCA_026417535.1. Lineage (GTDB taxonomy): Bacteria > Chloroflexota > Anaerolineae > J102 > J102 > SSF26. The sequence continues at coordinate 29,331 of JAOADB010000002.1, read as the reverse complement.
GCGCAGATCGGCGTCCACGGCCACCGAAGGCGCTTCCTCCACCAGTTTTTGGTGGCGGCGTTGGATCGAACATTCACGTTCGCCCAGGTAGATCGTGTTCCCGTGGCTGTCGGCCAGAACCTGGATTTCCACATGGCGGGCGCCCTCGATGGCCTTCTCGAGATACACGCTGTCGTTGCCGAACGCGGCCAGGGCCTCGCGACGGGCGGCGGCCAACGACGAGAGCAACTCCCCTGGCTGACGCACGAGCCGCATTCCCTTGCCGCCGCCGCCAGCGCTCGCCTTGACCAAGACCGGGTATCCCAATTGCTCGGCCGCGGCCAGGAGCTCCTCATCGCGCAGATCGCGCGGGGTGCCCGGCACCAACGGCACTCCGGCCCGCGCCACGGTTTGCCGCGCCGTGACTTTGTCACCCATGGCGGCGATGGCCTCGGGCGTCGGGCCGATGAAAATGAGCCCCGCGTCCCGGCAGGCCGCAGCGAATTCGGCGTTTTCGGCCAGGAAGCCGTAGCCGGGATGGACGGCGTCGGCGCCGGCCCGCCGCGCCACGTCAATCAGCTTGTCAATGCGGAGATAGCTATCGCGGGCCGGGGCCGGCCCGATGGGATAGGCTTCATCGGCATAGCGCACATGCAGCGCCGTCCGGTCCACATCCGAAAACACCGCCACGGTCTTGATACCGCGCTCTTGGCAGGCCCGGATGATGCGCACTGCAATTTCACCGCGATTGGCGATCAAAACTTTTTTGAACATATGTTATACCCAAATGCAACTTCAAAGGTCGTTTTTTGTGATCTTTTTATAATCACAAAGTTACAAAGACATTAAGAATACTAAGGTATTAAAGATAATAGATTGTCCTCTAATATTTTATGTTGATTTTTGTGACTTTGCGTCTTAGCGATTGATTAGTTTATTTGAATGATCGAATGGATAATAGAGTTTCTGAGTATTAGTAATTGAAAAATCGCAAAGTTAGATAGATTTGATCAGGGTTGAAGATTTTGTTGGATAATGTGCTCTCTGAACGAAAAGTGCCAAAACCGGGACCACTGCGCAAAATCAAACGGTCAATACCGACCACGACGGCGTTGAGCACTTGGGCCATGGGCGGCGCCGCTTCGTCGTCGCCCCAGCCCAGATGCAGATGGGCCACACCCTGCAGGCAGGCGCCAGGGTCGGGGGTGTGCTCACCCAGATAGCCCTCGCCAGGTCGCGCTGCTGGGTCGTGGAGCCACAGGCTGATGGGCAGGCCGCAATCGAGCAGCACCTGGTACACAAGCTGCAGGTCGTTCAGCTCGACATGGCGATCGAGGACGGCGCCGCTGAAGGCGTAGTGGTCGAGACCAAGGGCGGTCAGGGTTGGAGGGTGGGATTCCGGCTGTCGCACGTACCAGCCGGTCGGGTCATCGTAGGCCGCGGCGAGGAGAGGGTCGCTCTGGATGACCACATCGAGCAGGGTGCCCAAGCCGATGATGCCCGGATACCGACTGTAGGCCTCCTGGGTGAGCCGAAAACTGAGCTTCCTGGGCTCCAACCTGCGCCCTCCGACAGAATGCGAACAGCGCGGCGTTCACAGCGGGATGTTCCCGTGCTTCTTCCACGGGTTCGTGTCCCGCTTGTTGCGCAGCATTTCCAGCGCGTTGATCAATCGCGGCCGGGTCTCGTGGGGTTCGATCACGTCATCCACGTAGCCGCGGGAGGCCGCCACATAGGGATTGGCGAATTTCTCGCGGTATTCGGCCACCAGGCGGGCGCGCTCGGCCACGGGGTCTTCTGCCTCGGCCAGTTGGCGGCGGTAGATGATGTTGACGGCGCCTTCCGGCCCCATGACGGCGATTTCGGCCGTAGGCCAGGCCAACACGAGGTCCCCGCGGATGTGTTTGGAGTTCATCACGCAATAGGCGCCGCCGTAGGCCTTGCGGGTGATGACCGTGATCTTGGGCACGGTGGCTTCGCAGTAGGCGTAGAGGAGTTTGGCGCCGTTGCGGATGATGCCGCCGTGTTCTTGGGCCACGCCCGGCATGAAACCGGGCACATCCTCGAAGGTGATGATCGGGATGTTGAAGCAATCGCAAAACCGCACGAAACGGCCGCCTTTGATCGAGGCGTCAATGTCGAGCACCCCCGCCAGCACCGACGGCTGCTGGGCGACGATGCCCACGCTATGACCGCCCAACCGGGCAAAACCGACGATCAGGTTCTGGGCAAAATGCCGATGGACCTCGAAGAAACGGCCATCGTCCACCACCCGCTGGATGATCTCGTGCATGTCGTAAGGCTTGTTGGGGTGATCGGGGACGATGTTGTCCAGCTCGGGGTCCTGGCGCAAAGGGTCATCGGTGGTTGGCACGTAGGGCGGGTCTTCGAGGTTGTTCTGCGGGAGATAGCTGAGCAGCTGCTGGGCGATGAAAATGGCGTCTTCCTCTTTATCGGCCACGAAATGGGCCACGCCGCTCTTACTGGCATGGACATAGGCCCCGCCCAATTCCTCGAAGGTGACATCCTCGTGGGTCACCGTTTTCACCACCTCGGGGCCGGTCACGAACATGTGGGCCGTGTCTTTGACCATAATGATGAAATCGGTGATGGCCGGCGAATACACGGCGCCGCCGGCGCACGGGCCCATGATCAGGCTGATCTGCGGGATGACGCCCGATGCCAGCGTGTTTCGCAGGAAGATCTCGGCATAGCCGCCCAGCGAGATCACCCCCTCCTGAATGCGCGCCCCACCGGAGTCGTTGAGACCGATCACCGGCGCGCCGTTGCGCATGGCCATGTCCAGGATTTTGCAGATTTTTTCGGCATGGGCTTCGGACAGGGAACCGCCGAACACGGTAAAATCCTGAGAAAACACGTACACGAGGCGGCCGTTGATGGTGCCATAACCGGTGACGACGCCGTCTCCCAGCGGGCGGTTTTTCTCCAGGCCGAAGTCGTAACTGCGGTGGGTGACAAACGGGTCGAGCTCCCGAAACGAACCCTTATCGAGCAAGAGGGCCAACCGTTCGCGTGCCGTGTATTTCCCTTGCTGGTGCTGGCGGCGGATGCGCTCCTCGCCTCCGCCCAATTGAGCCTGGGCACGCATTTGGCGCAGACGTTCAAAACGTTCACGATTGCTCATATGCGACGTTTCCAAAAGAGTAACGCAGGACGACGAGAACCGATAGCGAGCGGGGCAGGGGCATGACACATGGCGCGGGTGGCATTATACGCATACCTCCCGTCATTGCGCAACGCGTCATACCCGACAGATTCAACCGAGCATGAGAGCCTATGCCGGGAAACCGAATCACGGAGAAACAAGGGGAGGGAAGCACAAAAAGCCCGCTCGGAGTCCGGCCATGGAGCCGGACCTTGCCACCTTGCGAGCGATTTCGGAGTTCTGACCTGCAGGCAGACGAAAGATGTCGCGTAAGACGGCATCCTGCGCGACGTTTGCAGCCCGACAACACGTTTCAAGCCCACTTGACCAGGCCCATTTCGTGGCGCACGGTCAGGTCAGGATGATGGGGAATGACGCGAATGCCGTAGCCGAAACGGCCACGTTCGGGGAACGTCACCGTGCCGGTATAGCGATGGATGCCGCCGGGCAGCGTCCCGGCCAGGGTCATGGGCACCACTTGGAGCCCGTGAATGGTTTCATCCTCGCGCACACCCCAGACGATCTCGACCGTGACCTCGTTCGGTGCGATGCCGCCCAGATAGACCCGCGCTTCCAGGTTCAGGCTTTCACCGGCGTTCAGGGTGTCGAGCGCCGGCCGTTCGGCCACGAGACGGACCTGACCCCATTGGGCGTAGATGCGCTCTTTCCAGGCGGCCAGGTTGCGGGCGGCGGCAAAATCCCCGTCCGCCAGCCGGCGTCCCGCCCGAGCGGCAGGCAGGTAGAGCATCTCGGTGTACTCCTTGACCTGACGGCTCATAGAAAAGCGCGGCGCGCAGGAGCGGATGGCTTCTTTCATGACCGCCACCCAGCGCCGGGGGATGCCCTGTTCATCCCGCTCGAAAAAGGCCGGGATGACCTCGTGTTCCAGGAGCTGGTAAAGGGAGGCGCTGTCGGCTTCGTCCTGCACCTCCTCGTTTTTGTACTCGCGCGTTTCGCCGATGGCCCAGCCGTTGCGGCCGTTGTAGCCCTCAACCCACCAGCCGTCGAGAACCGACAGGTTGGGGATGCCGTTGAGCGCGGCCTTCTGACCGCTCGTGCCGCTGGCTTCGTTGGGGCGGCGGGGATTGTTCAGCCACAGGTCCACCCCCTGCACGAGATGGCGGGCCACGTTCATGTCGTAGTCCTCGATGAAGATGATACGACCGGCGAATTCCGGCGTCTGCGCCAGCTGATGCACGGCCTTGATCAGGGCCTTGCCGGGTTCATCGGCGGGATGGGCCTTGCCGGCGAAGATGATTTGGACGGGGCGTTCGGGATTGCTCAGGATGCGGCGGATGCGCTCCAGGTCGCGGAAGATGAGCGTGGCCCGCTTGTAGGTGGCGAAGCGGCGGGCAAAGCCGATGGTGAGCGCATTCGGGTCGAAAAGCGCATAGACCGCGGCGACCCGGGCGGGCGATTCGCCGTGACGACGGCGTTGGCGGGCCACCCGTTCCCGCAGAAAGGCCAGCGTTTCCTGGCGCAGGCGCTGGTGCAGGCCCCACAGCGCCTCATCCGGCACCTGGGCGATGGCCTCCCAGTAATCGGGGTTGTCGGGTTCCTCGCGCCAGCGTGGGTCGAGATAGGCATCGTACAGGGCGGCCCGTTCCGGGTGCAGCCAGGTGCCCGTGTGCACGCCGTTCGTGATGTGGCCGATGGGGATTTCCTCTTCGGGCAGGTCCGGCCACAGGTCGGCCCACATGGCCCGCGCCACCCGGCCGTGCAAGGCGCTGACGCCGTTGGCATGGACGGCAAAGCGCAAGGCCAACACGGTCATGCTGAAGTGATTGTCCCAGCGCGCCAGGTTGATGAAGCCCTCACGGTCGAGGCCCATCTGGCCCCAATAACCGCGGAAGAAGCGGTCAATCATCTCGAAGGGAAAGGCGTCGTGGCCGGCGGGCACGGGCGTGTGGGTGGTGAAGACGTTGCTGGCCGCCACGACTTGCTGGGCCTGGTAGAAGCTGAGCCGCCGTTCCTGCACCAGCTCGCGCACGCGCTCCAGGCTGAGGAAGGCGGCGTGCCCTTCGTTCATATGAAAAACGGTGGGACGGATGCCCAAGGCCCGCAGCGCCCGCACCCCGCCGATGCCGAGGACGATTTCTTGGGCCAGGCGGATTTCCATGTCGCCGCCGTAGAGCCGCGCCGACAGCTCGCGGTCGGCCGGAGCATTGAGTTCGACATCCGTGTCCATCAGGAAGAGGGGTACACGGCCGATCTGCAGCCGCCACACCTTGGCGTAGACGTTGCGGCCGGGCAGCTGCACGCTGATGAGAACCTCGTTGCCGGAGGGGTCGCGGGCCGGGGTGGCGGGCAGGTCGGCAAAGTTGATCTTGGTGTAGATGGCCTCCTGGGTGCCGTTTTCGCTGATGCGCTGGGTGAAATAGCCCTGCGGATAGAGAAAACCGACCCCAACGAGGGGCACGCCCAGGTCGCTGGCCGCCTTGCAATGGTCGCCGGCCAAGATGCCCAAGCCGCCCGAGTAGATGGGTAGGGCCTCGTGCAGACCGAACTCGGCCGAGAAGTAGGCGATCAGCTCGTCGGCGTGTTCGGGATGGGTGCGGCTGAACCAGGTTTCGGTGGGGTGCATGTAGGCATCGAAGGCGGCCAGCACGGCTTCCTGCCGCGCCCGAAAGTCCGGGTCGGCGGCCAACGCCTGCAGGCGTTCGGCCGATACCTCGTGCAACAGCCGTACCGGATTGTGGTTGGTGTTTTCCCACAGGTTCGGGTCCACGGACGCAAAGAGGGCCTGGGCCTCGGGGTGCCAGGTCCACCACAGGTTGTAGGCCAGCTCGCGCAGCCGGGCCAGCGGTTCGGGAAGGGTAGGAATGACGGAAAGGGTTCCAAGGAGCTTCATGGGCCACTCTCAGGGGATAGGGGGAAGTTCAGGCTTCGGTCTCGAACGATGCCACCCGACGTCCGGCCAGGACATCGTAAAACAGCTGCTCATAGGCGTCGGTGACGGCATCCCAGGTGTAATGACGGGCCGCTCGCGCTGCGGCTTTGCGCCGCAACTCCTCGGCCAGGGCCGGATCGGCCAGCAAACGGGCCAGCTCGCCCCGCAAAGCCTGGCCGCCCAGACGGCCATCGTAGCTGAGGCCGGCATCGCCGAGGGTCTCCAGGTTCTCGGGGGTGGCGTGGACGATGATGGCGTTGCCGAAGGCCATGGCCTCGACCAGGGCAGGATGGGTGCCACCCACCCCAGAGGTGAGGACAAAGGCGTAGGCGTTGCTGGCCAGTTCCCAGTAGCCCTCGCCGAACAGGTAGCCGGTGAAGACGATGCGCGGGTCTTGGGTGCGGCGCAGCGCGGCTTTGTAGTCCTCGGCATAGGGCGCATCGCCGACGATGACGCACTTCATGTCGGTCTCCAGCCCTTCCCAGGCTTCGATCAGGTGATGGGCGCAGTTTTCGGGCACCAAACGGCCGACGAAGAGCACATAGCGCCGCGGCTCCAGGCCGAAACGGCGCAGGATCTCGCCCGGCTCACGGCGGGGGAGTTCGGCGCCATAGGCGATGAAAGTCGAAGGCGTGCGATATACCTCGCAGTAGTAGCGTTGGATGGTGCGAGAATCGGTGACGACGGCGTTGGCGAACACACCGGCCAGCCGTTCCGCCAGGCGAATGTAGCGCCGCGCCGGCCCCGGCCATTTGTCCCGTTTCCAGTCCAATCCATCCACATTGAGGATGGTCTTTTGGCCCATCAGCCGGGGGATCCAAACCACCGGACTGTTGCCGGCAATGAAATAGAGCACCACATCGTAGCCCTGAGTCAGCCCGTGCAGGCTGGAAAGGGTGGTATGGACGATGGTGTCCAGGTACTTGTTGGGGACGGTGGGCAATTTGATCAACCGCATCCCCCGATAGGTGGGGCGGTCGTAGGTGACGTGATGGCTGCGGGCGTAGACCGTGACCCGATGGCCACGGGCGACGAGGCGGGCGCCCAATTGCTCGACGCAGGTTTCAAAACCCGAATAGGCGGCGGGCACTCCACGTGTGCCCATCATGGCAATGTGAAGGGGAGGACGGGATGCAGGTGTGGACGACACAAGAACGTCAGGATGAGCTCGGAGGAAAGGGCGATGCATTATTTGCCAGGCCATTATCCCCGCTTCGGCCTTTTGTGTCCACCTCGGTAACCCGCAACGGGTAACCGGTCTGCCAAAACGTGTCTTCCCCGGATTGTTCGGAAATTCCGGGTTGTCGTACAACGGGGCGCACGAGCAACGCCGAAGCGGTGTGGGAGGCCAAGCCGCCACCAAGGGCCTTCATCCCTCTCCTGCCCCTCCCCGCTCCTGCCGGTGGGGGAGGGGAGGGGCAGGGGAGGAAGGGGATGGCCTCATGTCCGAGAGGGGGCACGGCATTTTGAGCTTGATGGCGAAACCCGATGCGTTGTCCGTGCGTATTTTGGGTTATGCTATTCAACAGCGACTCGGTCCGCTGTCTTTCTTTCCGGATGGGTCTTCCCTTCCAGCCAGCGGCTGCTCGCCGGGACGACGGACGAAAGACGCAGCGAGATGCCATCTTGCGCTCATCGTCATCGGCCTGGGTAGTTACTGCCATTGCCTCCTTTCCGCCAAATCCTGACCATGTCTCCTTCCGGTTACAAAGCACTCCGTCGCCAAAACGGCATCATTGCCGGCGTCTGCGGCGGCCTGGGCGACTTCTTCGGCATCCATCCCTTTTGGTTCCGTCTCCTCTTCCTGTTGCTGTTGTTGCCCGGTGGCCTGCCCGGTTTTCTACCCTATCTCATCCTGTGGATTGTGATCCCACCGAAACGGTGAAGGGATTGGCGCTCAGCACGATCTGGGCCAGTCGGCGCCCCGTCGGCGTGGCGGCCAGACCCCCCAGGGCCGTTTCCTTGAACCGTTCGTCCATGTGGCGGCCGATGCTCGCCATGGCGTCAATGACCTCGTCGGGCGGGATGACACTTTCCACCCCGGCCAGGGCCAAATCCACGGCAATGAAGCATTGGGCCGCGCCAGCGGCATTGCGCTTGACGCAGGGCACTTCGACCAGGCCGGCCACCGGATCGCAAACCAGTCCCAACATGTTTTTGAGGGTGATGGCCACGGCTTGGGCGGCTTGCCGCGGGGTGCCTCCGAGCAACTCGGTAGCCGCGGCAGCCGCCATGGCCGCCGCGCTGCCGGTCTCGGCTTGACAACCTCCGGCCGCGCCGGAGACGCTGGCGCGGCGAATGATGACGACGCCGATCCCGGCGGCCGTGAACAGGGCATCCACCAGCGCTTCATCGTCGAAGCCGCGCGCCTCCTGCAGGGTGAGGAGAACGGCCGGAAGGATGCCCGCCGAGCCGGCGGTAGGCGTGGCGACGATACAGCCCATGCCGGCATTGACCTCATTGACGGCCATGGCCCGCGCCACGGCTCGGCTAAGAATGGGACCGGTCAGGGGTTCGTGGTCGGCCAGCCATTGCCAGAAACGATAGGCATTGCCGCCACTGATGCCGCTGAGCGACATCACGGGCCGACTCACGCCTTCGTCGGCCGCCCGGCGCATCACGTCCAGACGTTCTTTCATCCGACTCCGCAACTGGGCACGCGGTTTGCCGCTGTGGGCCATCTCGGCCTGCAGAACGATTTCGTGCAAGGGCAAGCCCCGGTTTTCGGCCTGGGCTACCATTTCGGCGAGGGAATCGAACACGGTACTCGCTCCTGAAAAGAAACGTGACGGTTTTATGACGTTACTTCGTAACTACTCAGGCCGATGACGATGATGGCTCAGGTTTCGATGGGGTTCCATCCCAAGTGGACGAAAGACGGAGCTTTCCCCGTCTCGCGTTTCCTTCGTCCTCGGTGGCTTCGCTACGCGATCAAAGGGAGGCTCCGAGCTATCACGGACATCGGCTTGATGAAAGCCCGGCATCAGTCGGTGACTTTGGGCACGTGTCGCGCCCAGCGCACCCAGTAAAAATCGGTGATGGTTTCCGGAATCAGGGCCGGGATGGGGTCGTCGGTCTCGAAAATCATGATGGCCTCGCCCCCACGTTGGCGGCGTTCGACGCGGGAAAAGGCGATGTTGATCTGATGGGCCAGCAGCAAGCCGGTGACGGTGTGAATGGTGCCGGGCCGATCCTCTGCCACCACGATCAGGGCGTCGTGTTCGCCGGTGAAGAGGACATCGTAGCCCTCGATCCGGGTCACCCGGATCATGCCGCCGCCGATGGACGCGCCCTCGACCGTCACCCGGCGTTGGTTGGCGCCAAGGGTCAGGCGTGCCGAGTTCGGGTGGGCATCCTGGCCTAAATCGGCTTCGGCAAAGCGAATCCGCATCCCAGCCGCAGCGGCCAACTCCAGACTGTGGCGAATGCGGTCGTCGGCCGGCTTCATCCCCAACAACCCGGCCACGAGTGCCCGGTCGGTGCCGTGCCCGCGGCCGGTGTGGGCGAAGGAGCCGTGCAGCTCGATGAGGGCCTCGGCTGGCTGCTCGCCGAGGATGGCCCGCGCCACCAGGCCCAGGCGCACGGCGCCGGCGGTATGGGAGCTGGAAGGACCGACCATGATCGGCCCGATGATGTCGAAGACGGAGACGAAATGGCGTACCGACATACCTGGTTCACTACACGTTCGGAACGAAAGGGTGCGAGGCGTGCAAGGCGACTGCCATGGCCCGCTTGGGAAGAGACCGTGGGTGTGTTCGCCGCTGTGGCGGATAGCGCCGTAGTATATCACAAAGTATATCACGAGATGGAACTGTCCATCTCGAATCCTTCCGACGCTCGTCCTTTCTCAGAGCTTGCAGCCTCGTTTCAAAACGAAAGACAAAGGGCGGAAAACGCCATCTTCCGTTCTGCATCCCCCATTACCACACGTTCAAATCGCACGCACCCACATCCGCCGCGGGCGCCCATCTGTCCCCTCGCGTCCCTCGAATCCTTCCACCAACCCCATGCCGAGACGCAAGGCGAAACGCCAGGCCATGTGGCGAAAGTACCCATCCCCCCGCCGCACCGGCAGCGGGACGACTGCGCCGGCTTCCAGCGCGCGGCGGAGATCGGCCGCAGTATGTCCGGGAAACACCGTGGCCGCACAGCCGATCAGCGTCAGCGAGTGGGCGTCGGAGTTCCCCAGAGCGGGCAGGTTCAGCTCCCAGCGCAGGTCCTGGGCTGCGGCGTTGTCCTGGAGCGTGGCCAGCGCGCCGTTTTCGGCTTCGATCCCGGCCAGTAGACCGGGATAGCGCTGCGCAATCCGCCGCAGGCGGGCCTTGCCGATGCTTTTGCCCAGGCTGCAGGTGGGGTGGGCGGCAAAAGGCAGCCCTCCGCGCAGCCGCACTTGTTCCGCCGTCTCGACGAACGACTGCCAGGGCTGCACCGGCGTCTCCAGGAACAGCGCCAGCAGATGCCCTTCGCGGGTGGTGATCTCCATGCCAGGGATGACCTGGACCCGAAACCGCGGGGCCATCTCGCAGGCCTGCAGCGCGCCGGTCAGGGTGTCGTGGTCGGTAACGGCGATGACATCCAGGTCGGTGAACTCGGAGGCATGATGGAGGATGGCGGCGACCGTGGCCGTGCCGTCGCTGTGAACGGAGTGGATGTGGAGATCGGCGAGGCCCATGCGAGGGTGGAAACGAGGAAGTCGAGAAACGAAGGAGCGGGAAAGCGGAAACCCCATCCGGGATGTGAGCGCCGCAGAGCGCCCAAATATAGCCAGAAAGAGGTATTGAGTGGGGGAAGTCGTTGCGGTTATGATAGAGAAACATCGGCCGATTGTCCAACCGGTGCGCCTATGGCCCGTTTGCTGTCTCTTGTCCTCATGTTGCTCGGCGCGTTGCTCGCGATGCCCTCGCGGGCTTTGGCCGGGGGGCCGTTGCCGCCTCCGGGGGGACTGTTCCAGGCGCCGCCCACACCCACACCGGCGCCATTGCCCACACCCATACTGATACCATCGCCCACGCCCACACCGACGCCACGGCCGGCGTCAGCTAGCGAAAGCGCAAAGGCGCCGACCTACCGCCTTTTCCTGCCGCAGCTGCGCCTGTCTCCCCCTCCTGCCGGTCGCGCCGAAACGGCTGTGATTCCCTCACCGGCCTCCGAAGCAGCATCCTTGCCCCATGTCGGGCCGCCGGTGGGTCGCTTTCTCTATACGGTCGAACCCGGCGACACCCTGAACCGATTGGCCATCGCTCTCGGCCGTGATGTGAGGCTCATGTCGTGCGTTCGGCAGGAGGATGGCCAACCGGTGAACGAATTGGACGAGGGCATGGTGCTCCTCATTCCGGCCCTTGGCGACCTGTGTCATCGCGTCAGGCCCGGCGAGACCCTGGCCCGTATTGCCGCCTGGTACGGGGTCGAACCGGAGGCGCTGCTGAGCGCCAATCCGTTTGTGGACGAATCGGCGTTACGGCCCGGTCAGTACCTGCTCGTCCCCGACGCCCGCAGCCGCTACCGCGACCCGGAAGAGGCGCGCCTCCCGCGGACGCCGGGCAACGGTTGGCGTTATGGCGACGGTCAGTTCATCTGGCCGATCGCCAACGGCGCCACGGCCATCACCCAGGGCTTTCGCCACGGGCAGCACATGGCCCTCGATATCGCCGCCGAACCGGGCACGCCGGTCTATGCGGCCGATACGGGCACGGTGTTGACGGCCGGGTGGAGCGATAACGGCTACGGTTACCATATCGTGATCGATCACGGTATTGACTACATCACCTTGTATGCCCATTTACGCGAATATTTTGTCAAATCGGGTGATATCGTCAAAAAGGGTGATATTATCGGTCTTGTCGGTTCTACCGGTAATTCTACCGGACCCCATCTTCACTTCGAGATACGTGATTACGGCTATCTTATTGATCCGTTGCTGGTTTTGCCGAAAAAGTGATTCGCAACCAGTAACCAATATCCAATATCCAGTATCCAGTTACTAGTTACTAGTTACTAGTTACTGGTTACTGGTTACTGGTTACTGGATATCAATTCCAACCGATACAACGGGTCGGATTCTTCCACTTTGGCGCGCGAGAAGGCCATGGGGATCATCTCGTCTTCCAGCCAGAGGTGTATCAGGTTGTCGTAGAAGCGGTGGCCAGGCAGACCGGATTGCCCCGGCGCGGCGATGAACAACGAGCGATCCCATTGGGCTACGTCCACCACCATCCGGTAAAGGGGCGCCACCGTGACCGTGCGTAGCGGCACGGTGTAGTCAAACAGTTGGGCGTTGAGGGTGGTGTGGCTGCCAGAGACGGGGAAAGGCCCGCGGTTGAGCAGCTGCCGGAAGGGGCGAAATGCGCCGAGGGGATGGGGCCAGAGGATTTGATGGAGACGCCCCCAATGCCAGCGCCGGGCGTCGTCGCCGATTTCCTGTTTCAGCGTCTCAACGGCCCGTTTGAGGGCCAGGGCGAGCAGCTCCTCGCGGGTGCGGGGGCGACCGGTCGAACCCTCGCCGAACCACCAACACTCCTCCCGTTCCAGCCATTCCGCCAGTTTGGTGACGGCCTGTTGGCCAAAAGCGCCGCCGAGGAGCGGCCGCAGCCGCGGCAGGCCGATGAAGTCGGCCGCGGCCGGGCCTAACTTGTCGGCAAAGACCAGCTGGAGCAAGTGGTACAGGCATAGCTCGAACACCACGGCGGCCATGCTGTCCGTGTCCATGCGGTAGTTCCATTCCAGCAAGGCCCGTTGCGCCCGGCGCTCCCAAGGGTCTTTCGGGTCAATCAGGGTGAAATAGGGCGCGATCGTCCGGCCCAGATGGGTGAAGGTGTCTGTCTGGTAGGTTTGGAAGTCGCGGGTCGAATGCCGTGGCCGGGCAGCCAGCAGCTCGGCAATGCGGCGGGCGCGATAGCCCGGATAGAGGTCAATCCCCCACCAGTAGGGATAATCGTCGGGCACGACACGGTTATTGGCCGAAAAGAGCTGGCCTTCCGGTGGGTTGAAGCGCTGGGGCATGGCGTCGGCGGGGATGTAGCCCACCCATTCGTGCGTGCCGGTGTAGCCCGGCGCCGGCACCAGTCCCTGTCCGGCGCTGCGAATGGGCACGCGGCCGGCCACGATCAGGCCGATGTTGCCCTCGCGGTCGGCATAGACCAGGGTCAGGGCCGGGGTGACATGCCGGCCAGCCGCCTGGCAGAACGCCTCCCAGTCGCGGGCGCGCTGCAGGGCCAGCAGGGCTTCGATGCTGTTGTGCTCGTCGTAGCCCACCCAACGCAGGGCTAGGGGCGGGAAATTCCGCTCGTGTTCGGCCAAAAAATCGGTGATCAGAGGGCCATGCCGGGTTACGGTGACGGTTTGGCGACGGGGCGTGGCCCCGCGCACCGCAATTTCCTCCTCCCAGGTTTGGGCCTGTTCCCAACCATCGCCGTAGAGGAACCGCGTGGGGTCTTGCGGATGCCGTTTTTCCACGTAAAGGTCGGCCGTATCGGGGAAAGCGGCGGTGGCGCCCCAGGCGATGTGCTCGTTGTGGCCCAACAGCACCCCCGGCAGGCCGGCCATCCCGGCACCGATCAACCGCAGCGGCGATTCGCCTGCGGCCTCGAGATGGATGAGATGCCACGGGCCGGGCATGGTCACGGCCAGATGGGGGTCGTTGGCCAGCAGGGGCTTGCCGGTGATGGAGCGTTCGCCGCTGACAACCCAGTTGTTGCTCCCCTGGCCGGGGGCGGTCAGGCCGATGTAGGTCTGCAGCTCGCGATAGGCCTGCAACAGACGTTCGGCTTGCCCGGCCTGAACCTCGCCAGGGAGGATCACCGGGTTGCCGGGGGGGTAGTCGGGCATGAGCTCGGCGGCCCGCGCCGGCCCCAGCCGCGTATAGAGGCTGACCCGGGTCAGTTCCTCTTGCCAATTGCCGCTGAGGGCCCAGCCCAACAGCAGCACGATGCTGAGGGAATCCACCGGCGTCCACGGTTCCGGCCGGATGCCCAACAGGGTGAATTCGAGGGGAAGACGGCGGCCGTACAGGGCGAGAAAGGCGTTGACCCCGCGGGCATAGTGCTCGAGCACGGTCCGGGTTTCGGGCGACAGACGCTCCAGTTGAGCGGCCGCCGTGCGCCGGAAACCAATCACCCGCGCCAACCGGTCAAGCGGCAGGCCTTCCTCCCCCACGGCTTCGCTGAGCCGTCCTGCGGTCAGGCGGCGCAGCTGCTCCATCTGCCACAAGCGGTCTTGGGCATGGACAAAGCCTTGGGCGAACCAAAGGTCGGCTTCGTTTTGCGCGTAGATGTGCGGTACTCCCCAGCGATCGCGCAAAACCTCGACCCGCGCCTGCAGTCCCGGCACCCGCAGCCGGCCCTCGATGCGGGGATGAGGCCGATAGACCAGCGCCCACCAGACCAGGAGGAAGAAACCAGCGCCGAGGATGACAAGGGCGCTGAGGATGAGAGCCAGGGTCATGCTCATGGGTGAACTCGGGGGTTTGGGGGAGCGTGAGGGAGCTTGGGGGAGCTTTTTCGTCGTCCGTCCTTCGTCGTTCGTCTCCGCCATCGGCCCCAGGCCGAGACGAAGGACAAACGACGGAAGGCGACTTCCATCGTCCATCGGCTACTCTAAAACAAGACCGTTGCCTGTGCAAAGGCTTTCGGAGGGGTTTATAATGGCCCATTATGTATCGCTTCTCTTCTCTCGTGTGCTTTGCCCGACGCCACGCAGCGCTCTTTGGGCTGGCGCTGGCCACCCTGGCCGTTATCGTCGGTCTTAACGCCGTCGGCCCCCTGGCCGCGCGGGCATTCCAGACCGATAGCCCCACGGCCACGCCCGTGCCCACGAGTACCCCCGTGCCCACGGCGACGCCTGCGCCCACGGCGACGCCGTTCCCGACGGCCACCCCCATCCCTACGGCCACGCCGCTGCCGACGGCCACCCCCTTGCCGGGCGAGACGCCCATCCCCACTGCCACGCCTCTGCCCGGTGAAACACCCCTTCCAACTGCCACCCCTCTGCCGGGCGAGACGCCCATCCCCACCGCTACGCCTCTGCCCGGTGAAACACCCACCCCCCTCGCCACGCCGTCGCCGCCGCTGCCGGGCCTGCCGCCGGTCATCCTCTCGCCGACGGTCGCGGCGCCTTTGCCCCTGCCGACGCCCGGCGAGGGCATCACCGTCACCGTGCCCACCACGGCGGTGACGGTGACGGCCGAAGCGATGGCCCCGGTCGAGACGACCGACCCGCTGGTCAGGCTGATTGATACCTTTGTGCTCTACACGGCCTACTTCCTGCTGGGCTGCGGGGTGATCACCTTTTTCATCCTGGCTGTGGGCTTTTTCTACCTGCACCGGCGGGCCCAACGCCTGACCGGGCCTCGGTCGTGAGTGCGTCATGATGGTCGCCCGACGCTCGTGGCATGCGTCTGTGCTGTTGTTGGGTCTGGTGCTGGCCGCCTGGGCCTGGCGTCTCTACGGCCTGGACGCGCAATCGCTCTGGCGCGATGAGACCGATAGCCTGCGCTTTGCCACACGACCGCTGGCGCAGGCGCTGGCCATGTTCACCCGACCGGGTGAAAACGGGCCCCTTTTCTTCTTGGTGCTGCGTCCCTGGCTGGCCCTGGCCGGGCATAGTGAGTTCGCCCTGCGCTTTCCCAGCGCGCTGGCGGGCGTCCTGGCCATCCCCCTGGTCTATCGGTGGGGTTCATGGCTCCATACGCGGCGGATGGGGCTCATCGCGGCGCTGTTGCTGGCCTTCAATCCCTACCATCTGTGGTACAGCCAGGAAGCCAAGATGTACGCCCTGGTGGTGACCGCGGTGCTGGCCGTGTTGTGGGCTTTTGTCCGGGCCATGGAACGGGGCGGGTGGTGGCGCTGGGCGGTGTGGTTGGCGTTGACCTCCCTGGGCTTTTATCTTCACGTGCTGGTGGCCTTGGTCATTCCTTTGCAGGTGAGCTGGGTTCTCCTCGTCCCTCGTTGGCGACGACGCTGGCGAGCCTTCGGCGCGGCTCTGGCCGTGCTCGTGTTGCCCTATCTGCCCCTGATCGGCTGGCAATGGACGCTGCTGACCGATCCCGACTTCGCCACGGGCCATGCTTTCGTGCCCTTGGGACGGATGCTTCTCGTCACCTGGGCGGCGCAGCTGGCCGGCATCCCCGTGTTGCCGGGCATGTGGGTGCTGGCGCCGGCCGTGTTTCTGCTGCTGGCAGGCCTTTTTCTCCGGCCCTTCCATCCATACGCCGGCCGTCTGTTGGCGGCATGGTGGCTGGTACCGCTGCTGAGCCTGTACTTCATTTGCCTGGTTACGCCGCTGTACACGGACCGCTATCTCATTTGGACATTGCCGGCGCAGGTGCTCCTCATGGCCTGGGGGGTGGTCAAGGTGGGCGAACGCCGGCGGGAGCTGGCCCTGGCCTTGTTGGGCGGCTGGTTGGCTTTTCAGCTGGGGGTGGGCTGGCAGCAGATGCACGTCCCCATCAAGTCCGATTTTCGGGCGGCGGCGGCCTACGTGGCCCCGCGACGGCAACCCGGCGATGTGACCCTGTTCCTCATGCCTTACATCCGCCACACCTATCGCTACTACGACCCCGGCCCCTATCCTTGGCTAGAGGCGCCCTACGCCAACCGGCCGGAGGATGCCGCCCAAGTGCCCGAACGGCTGGCAGCCATGCTGGCCGATTACAAGGGCGTGTGGCTGATCGAGAGCGAGGCGGATTTTTATGACCGCGAGGGGCGGATCCGCCGCTGGCTGGAGAGCCACGGCCGCCGCGAGGACGCCGCCAGTTTTACCCGCGTGGCCGTGTTCTACTATCGGTTGAGGCCGTAGCGAGGCAAGGGGAACGGGGTAGGCGCCACGGGACGGCGAAAGCGTCAGGCGATGGGTGAACCCTCGCGAGAACGCTGCAAAAACGTTGAACCGCACCCCGACCGATTTGGCATCCGACCGCGCTCTGGCGTATAATGACCTGTGCTCGGGCGGTTAGCTCAGATGGCTAGAGCGCCACGTTGACATCGTGGAGGTCACAAGTTCGAGTCTTGTACCGCCCATCGGCAATCGAGTTTGTGAACGCGTTGACCGGGACGAGTAGCAGAGCGCCGAAGCGCCAGAGAGGGGTGGCCGTTGGCTGCAAGTCGCCCTCGCCGAAGCCCTGCGAAAACCCCCCGTGAGCGGTGAGGGGAAAGGTCCTGCCGAGTAACCTCACCCGGTTGGCCCCGTTAGCGGCTTCCTGAGTGGATCGCCCGTACCGGGCGGTCAAATGGGGTGGAACCACGCGGCCCCGCGTCCCCATGGACGACGGGGCTTTTTTGCATGTCCGCACCTTGAGAAATGGGTAATAAGTAACTGGTAACTGGTAAATTGGCCGTTTGGTTTGAATTTTGGCCGTTTGCGATGACGGAGGACGAAAGACGAAGGACGAATCTTTTTCGTTCTTCATTCTGTTAGTAAGCCAAAACGCAAGATAAGCAACAAATAACGAATCGCCAATTACCAGTCACCAAACACACGTTGCCAGAAAGAGGTGTTGTCCGTCTTGGCCTCGCTCCACGGCGTCGGCATCGTACCGGGTGTATGATGGGCTGCATAGCCCGGATTGCGCGGATCAAAGACCGGATTGACGAGTTCGACTCCGGCCCTTAGCAGGATGTACTCGGCCCAACGGGCCTGCCGCTTCTTCACATGAAAGTACAGGCAGTGGGCATCGTGGGTGCGTCCGAAGATGGGAATGCCATAGCGCTTAAGGAGCGCCTCGACCTCGTTGAGCGAGTAGTGACCATCACGCCGCATGGCAAAATGGTAGGTGTTCGTTTCTAGGAGGCTGCTGCCCATCTCGCCCATCAGCGCCAGGAGGCCGCGCTGCCGCGCCGAGGCGTAATCGCCATAGCGCAGGCTCATGATCCACCCTTCCAGGCGATCCACCCAGTTGGCAAGACCGAGAAGCGTATCGAACCAGGCCCACAGGCCGTCGGGCCCGGAGCGTTGTGGTACAGGTTGCTGAAACACGGTTTTATCCTCCGATTCATGTCGCGACGGTCGGTGTAGAGAGGAGACGATGGACGATCCCCATCGTCTATCGTCTTGAATATGATAGAACATTTGTTCTAATTGTCAAATTCCACCCACCCATCTGCCGACCCTGACACCGCGGTCCCGTTGCCCGGCAGCTCACTTCGTTTGGTACGGAGGTGGGAGCCTATGGAGGAGGCCCTTCGCCAGTTCAGCGCTCAAACGTTTCAGATCTCAGGACGGTTTATTTTGTTTCTTATCTTTTTAGGCATAGCCGGCTATTGTCGGCGCATACTTGTAAGTGGAAGAAAAGACTACGGTAAGATGTTTACTGCTACAGCACCAAGTTTGAAGGAAGGTCCATCTCCTTTTGATGTCGTCATTTCCGGTACAACAGGATGTTTTCGAGCAATTATTGGCTTTGTGCTGATCGTATTGTTTTTGACTCTAGCATTTGATGTTCTCTTAGATTTTGCTATCCTTTCCGCGCTTCTTGCACAAATCCCCTAATAACAGGTCAATCTACCATGTCATCGCCATCCTCGTCCGGTAACGGTCAATACGACGAGTACTACAAAATCCGCCACTCGGCCGCCCACGTGATGGCTCAGGCCGTGCTGGAGCGTTTCCCCGACGCCAAGATCGCCATCGGCCCGCCCATCAAAGACGGCTTCTACTACGATTTCGACCTGGGCCGCGACGCCGACGGCAACCTGCGCACTTTCACGCCGGAGGACCTAGAGGCCATCGAGAAACGCATGCGCCAGATCATCGCCGGCCGCCATCCCTTCATCAAGCGGGTGGTCAGCGCGGAAGAGGCGCGCGCGCTCTTCGCCGACCAGCCCTACAAGCTGGAGCTGATTGACGGGCTTGCCGCTGGCGGCACGGATGAATACGGCGAGAAGGTCGAAGGCGCTGTGGAAATCTCCACCTATCGTCACGACACCTTCGAGGACCTGTGCCGCGGGCCGCACGTCGAGCACACCGGCCAGATTCCCGCCGACGGTTTCAAGCTCCTTCAGGTGGCGGGTGCCTACTGGCGCGGGGACGAGCGCCGGCCCATGCTCCAACGCATCTACGGCACGGCCTGGAAGAACCGCAAGGAGCTGGAAGCCTATCTGCGCCGGCTGGAAGAGGCCAAACAGCGCGACCATCGCAAGTTGGGCAGGGAACTAGACCTCTTCAGCACGAACCACGAGATGATCGGCGGCGGCCTCATCCTCTGGCATCCCAGGGGCGCGCTCATGCGGCATCTCATCGAGGAGCATTCCAAGAGGATGCACCTCGAGGGCGGCTACCAGTTCGTCTATACCCCCCACATCGGCCGTTCGGTCCTATGGGAGACGAGCGGGCACCTCTCCTTCTACCGTGAGAGCATGTACGCGCCCATCGAAATCGAAGGGCAGCAGTACTACCTGAAGCCCATGAACTGCCCCTTCCACGTGCACATCTACAAGAGCGATGTGCGCTCGTACCGGGACCTGCCCATGCGCCTGGCCGAGTGGGGCACGGTCTATCGTTTCGAGCGGTCGGGTACGCTCCACGGCCTGACGCGGGTGCGCGGCTTCACCCAGGACGATGCCCACCTCTTCTGTGCGCCCGAACAGATGCCCGCCGAGATTGACAAGGTGCTGGCCTTCAGCCTGAGCCTGCTGCGCGATTTCGGTTTCGAGCAGTTCGCCATGTACCTGAGCACGCGACCGCCCAAGCGTGTGGGCGAGGAAGAGAAATGGGACGCAGCCGAGGCCGCGCTGTTGGCTGCGATTCAGCGCACGGGCCTGCCCTATGACATCCACGAAGGCGACGGCGCCTTCTACGGCCCCAAAATTGACATCTACGTCACCGATGCCCTGGAACGCCCCTGGCAGCTCAGCACCATCCAGTTCGATTTCAACCTGCCGGAACGCTTCGATCTGACCTATATCGGCCCAGACGGCGCCCAGCATCGGCCCTACATGATCCACCGCGCCCTGTTGGGCAGCATCGAGCGCTTCTTCGGCGTGCTCATCGAACACTACGGCGGCATTTTCCCGGTCTGGCTGACGCCGGTGCAGGTCCAGGTCATCCCTATCACCTCCGACCAGAACGAGTACGCCCATCAGGTGGCCGCGCGGCTGAAGGCGGCCGGGCTGCGGGTGGTTGTGGACGACAGCGACGACCGCATGAACGCCAAAATCCGCAATGCCCAGCTGCAAAAAATCCCCTACATGCTCGTCTTGGGCGCCCAGGAGATGGCGGCAGGCACGGTCAACGTGCGGCTGCGCTCCGGCGAGCGTGTGGGTGCCATGACGGTGGAGGATTTCATCGCCCGCGCCCAGGATGATATCGCCCGCCGGGTGGTGATTTAGCCGGATTGGACGATGGACGATGGGATGGCCGTCGTTCGTCCTTCGTTCCGGCTTTGAGGCCGGGGTGGGAACGGAAAGGCTGGGTTTTACCCTCCCGCCGGTTCACAGCCGGCGGGAGGGTGGGCCGTGTGCCAGGCGCGCAGCCGCGCGGCCAGTTCATCCTCGGCCGCGACCACGGCCATGAGCACAGCCAAGGGGCTCAGCACGCGGTCGCCCACGGTGTACGACCGTGCCAGAGCCTCGTCGGTCAGGGCGGCCAGGGTGATCATCGTCTCTTCCCGCTGCTGGTAGAGCTCACGCAACAGGTGGTCCCGGCTCCAACCCCGGCGGCGGGCCACGGCGTGGGCATCGAGCTCGGCCTCCGGCAGGTCGTAGAGGAAAGGACGACCGTGGTGCAGCGAGTGCACCACGGTCAGGGCGCGATTTTCGGCCTCGATGCGGATGGCAAACCATTCGGCCACCGACCAGGGGCCGACTGCCGCCGGAACGTACCAAAGCGGTTCGGGCAGGTCGTGGGCAGCCGCCAGGAGCGCCCGGCGACTGCGCCGCAGGGCGTCGTACAACTGCGCGCGGATGGACATGGTGGACGACGGGCGGCCGGGCAACGAGGGCGGGACCAAAGACGGGAGCATTCTCCCTGCGTTCAGCTGCTGAAGACGTAGACCATCGGGCTGTTGGGGCCGCCGGGCGCGCTCCACTGGAAAATCCACCAGGCGTCATAGGGACTCAGGTTGACGCAACCGTGGCTGCGCGGGTTGCCGAAGGCATCGTGCCAGTAGGCCGTGTGCAGCGCGTAACCGGCGTAGAAATAGCAGGTCCAGGTGACGCCTTCCAGGTAGTAGTAGCCATAGCCGGGGCTGCCGCCCGACATCTTGCCCGAGGCCACCCGCAGCCAGGTGCGAAAGATGCCCTGCACCGTGGGCGTATTCGGAAGACCGGAGGCAATCATGGCGGCATACACAGGCCGGTCGCCCTCATAGGCCACAGCCGTCTGATCGCGCAGGCTGACGCCTACCCATCGCTGGCTGGAACCGATGGCGGCCGGCCGCGGTTTGAAACGGGCCACCCGAATCCACTGCCCGAACACCCAGCGGTCGGCGCCGATCCGATACCAGATTTCGCTGCCCAGGGTGCGCGTCTCCAGGATGGGCAACGCCTGATTGCGATAGACCTCGCCGATGACCGGGTTATCGGCCGTGGCGCCGGGGCGGGCGCGCACGTTGACCGCGCGGGCCGCCACCCAACCCACGGGCAGTTCGGTGGCGGCAGGGATGGCCGCCGCAGCCACCGCGGCGGCAGCCAGTACCCGAATCCAATCGCCATGCACCCAGCGATTCGTGCCGATGCGATACCACACGGCCCCGGCCACCGTAGTCTCTTCGTAGAGAATGACCTCGGTCCCGCGCAACAGGCGGTCGATCGGGGGATTGTCCGGCGAAACGCCCGGCCGGGCGCGCACGTTGAGCGTCTCGGCCACGACCACGCCCCGTCGCGGCGCCGGCGGCGGAGGCGGCGGCGAACCCGAAAGGATACGGACATAGGCGGCAAAGACCCAGCGCGCCTCACCGATGCGGTACCAGCGGTCGCCGCCCACCAGGGTCTCTTCGTAGATGCCGACCTCGGTGTTACGGGTGAGACGGTCAATGGGCGGGTTATCGGGCGCCACGCCCGGCCGCGCTCGCACGTTGAGGACATCCACGGTGACCACGCCCCGCCGTGGAGGCGGCGAGGGCGGAGGCGGTGGGGGCGGTGGCGTGCCGCCGGCCAGCTCAACCCCGCGCAGGTTCGAGGGCGTGACCAGAATCACCGAAGAGGCCGGAATCCAATCCCGGCCCAACGTGCGATACCACACCTGGCCGCCGACCAGGGTTTCGGCATCCACGGCCAGGTACGTCCCCGTGGCCAGGCTGCGGCTGACCGTGCTGCCGCCGGGCGCCGTGTACGTGCGCGCCCAGGCCCAGGCCGGTCGGAAGTAGCGATAGGGAAGCCAGGGCTCGGCTGCCGTTTCGACTTCCGGGAGCCCCACGACGGCCTCTTCGGCGGTTGCTTGCAGGATGAGCGGAGCTGCCACGGGTTCGGCCACGGTCACGACGGCCCGTTCGAGCTCGGTCAACCGATAGCCTTCCTCGTCGAGCAGGACCAGCGAGACCACGTACTCGCCCGGTTTGGGATAGCCCAACATCCAGGTGGCCTTCTGATCGGGGCCGTCGGCGCCTCTCATCGTATGGATTTGGCCGGCGCCGCCGTCCAGCCGCACAGCCTGACCGGCCGCCAACCCCCTTACCTGGACTTCGGCCGCCAGGACGAGGGGCTCGGTCTCCGCCAGGGTAAGGATGGCCGTAGGTGTTGGCGTCTCCTGGGCTTTCAGTCCTTCGGGCTGAGGGGCGATGGTGGCGTCGTCCCAGCGCAAGCGCGCCGCGACCAGGCGCGTTTCAGTTAGGCCATCGGTGTAGGTGTGGACGACCAGGTCTCGCTCGTAGTCCTGGCTCCAGGTGAAGGCCGTAGGCGCGCAGAGCAGGCCCAGGTCCAGGGTGTGACCGTCGCCGGTTTCCAGTACGGCAGCGGCGCAACGGATGGGCGTATCCGGATCGGGTGCCGGAAAGCTGAGCCGGAAACGAACCCGATTCGTTTCGGGTTCCGGAATGGCAAAGAGACGGGCGGGAGCAGGCATGAGAACCTCCGCAGAGGGACGAATGATGGACGATGGACGATGGGGAGTGTAGGGGTCGTCCCGGCTTTCGTCAATTCAGCCCAAGGCCAGCAAGGCAATGCCCGCTACGGCCACCAGGGTGCCGATGATGGCGAGGGGTCCGATCCGTTCCTTGAAGACCAGGCGGCCGATGGGCAAAAGGAACACCGGCGGCAGGGCCGTCAGCGTGCTGGCAATGCCGACGGCCGTGGCCTGGACGGCTACCAGCGAGAGGGTGACGCCGAGAAAAGGGCCGAAAAAGGCACCGCCCAGGAGGTAGCGTAGGGCCTGCGGTCGTTCGCGCACCCGGCGTAGGGTCGCACGAGCCTGTCCCAACAGGATGGCCGCCCCCCACATCACCGCGGCGGCCACGACCATACGCATGAGGGTACCGGAGAGGGCGGGAAAATCGCCGGCCAGGCCCCGCTTGGCCGTGATCAGGCCCAGGGCCTGACCGAGGGCAGCAGCCAGACCGCTCAGCAGGCCCAAAAGCCGGCGGCCGCTGATGGTCGTGGCGTCGGGGGCGGTACGCTCGGCCACCACCGCCGCCACACCTGTCAGCGTGACGCCGATGCCGATGAGCTGGAGCAGCGCCAGCTTTTCATCCAAAAAGACCCAGGCGATGACGGTGGCCAACACCGGGGCCAGGCTGAGCAAGAGCATGGCCAGCCGGGGCCCGATCCAGAGGAAGGCCTGAAAGAGAAAGGCATCGCCCAAGGCCAGCCCCAGGATACCGGAAAGCCCCAGCCAGAACCAGCGTTCGCGTTCGGCGTGAAGGGGCAAGGGCAGACGGAACAGGGCATGGGCCAGGAGCAGAAAAACGACGGCTAAGAGCAAGCGGATGCGATTGACGGTCACCGAACCGACCAGACGACCGGCCAGGGTGAAAAAGGTCGAGGTGAACGCCCAACACAGGGACGTGGTCAGGGCCGCCAGTTCGCCGATGGGCATGGTTGCGAGGCCATGAGAAGGGAAAGCGGGTATCCCGGCCGGAGACTGTGGCATCTGGCGAGGGACACGGTTTGCGGGAAAGCCCACAGAGGGGGCAACAAGGGCAGATTATAAGCCTGCCGACTGCGGGCCAACAAAGGCGGGTCGGCCTTACCCCGCGCCGTTGCCGTTGACGGACTTGACAAATCCTCTGTACCCGGATAGACTAAAAGTAACTCCGGGGCTGTAGCTCAGCTGGGAGAGCGCTACAATCGCACTGTAGAAGTCAGGGGTTCGAGTCCCCTCAGCTCCACTGGCCTGGCTCCCCCGGGCGAACAACCGAGAACCCAAGCGCAACGACCAGGAGTAGTAGGCCAACCCGCCAGCGAACCGGGGACGGTGTGAGCCCGGTGATGCAGCCCACGGGTCTGCGTGAGGACGAACTCGCCTGGTAGCGGCGCCGACGAAACCGGTACCCCCGGCAGTAGGCGGCGACGGGTCAGCCCGTTACAGCGTCGAGTGGTCGGAAACCACAGCGTGGGGCAGTAGCTCAGCTGGGAGAGCACCACAATGGCATTGTGGGGGTCATGGGTTCGAGTCCCTTCTGCTCCACCATCGTTTTCGTGGGGGCGTGCCGGTCACGCCCCCACCGTTTCCGACAATCAGGGTGGTACCGCGGAGCGTCCCTTCGTCCCTGTGTGGATGAAGGGATTTTTTGTTGGCGATGGCTGCCGACGGCGGGCCAACGACTGGCCTTTTTGAGCACGGTGTTCCAAACGAAAAGCACGATTGGAACATTACGTGTGGTTCCCATTACAATAGCAATGACGCGTCTTTCCGTTTTTGCTCCGCTTTTCACCCTATCGCGAGGTATCTCCTATGCCCATGCGCGCCGATTGGATATGGATGAACGGCCGGCTCATCCCCTGGGATGAGGCCAAAGTCCATGTCTTCACCCATGCTTTGCATTACGGCTCCAGCGCCTTTGAAGGCATTCGCGCCTACAGCACCCCGCGGGGGCCGGCTATCTTCCGCGGCCGCGAACACATGCGGCGTTTGCATGATTCCTGCAAAATCATGCGCATCCCCCTCTCCTACAGCGTGGACGAGCTGATCGCCGCCTGCAAAGCCTCGATCCGGGCGAACAAACAGGATGCCTGCTACATCCGGCCTATCGTGTTCCGGGGGTACGAGACCCTGGGCGTGGACGGCCGCAAGTGTCCGGTCGAGGTCGTCATCGGCACCGTGCCTTGGGGCCGTTATCTGGGGCCCGAGGCCATCGAACAGGGGGTGGATGTCATGGTCAGCTCGTGGCGACGGATGCCACCCGGTTCCCTCACCCCTCTGGGCAAGATCGGCGGCCAGTACGTCAACAGCCAGTACGTGGCCATGGAAGCCCACGACCTGGGTTACACCGAGGGCATCAGCCTGGACATCCACGGCTACGTGTCCGAGGGGTCGGGCGAGAACCTGTTTTTGATCCGCGACGGCGTCATCTACACCCCGCCCCTGTCGGCCTCCATCCTGGCCGGCATCACCCGCGATTGCGCCATCACCCTGGCCCGTGACCTGGGCTACGAAGTGCAATACGCCTACCTGACCCGCGAGATGCTCTATCTGGCCGACGAGTTGTTCTTCACCGGCACTGCCGCCGAGATCACCCCCATCCGCTCGGTGGACCGCATCCCGGTGGGCAGCGGCACTCGCGGCCCCATCACCAAAGCCATCCAGGAACGGTTCTTCGCCATCACGGCCGGCGAGATGGACCCCCACGGCTGGCTGGACTACGTGTACGAAGAAGGCGAGTGGCCGCTCGCCTCGTAACGTCCCTTTTCTCATCTCCGGTGATGACCTTCATCTCCTGAAACGACCATGTCCGAACGCTATAACCCCGCCATCATCGAGCCGAAATGGCAACAAATCTGGGAAGAAACCGGTCTGTACCGCCGCGACGACGCCTCGGACAGGCCCAAATGGTACTTCCTGACCATGCTTCCCTATCCCAGCGGTGACCTGCACACCGGTCACTGGTATGCCATGGCGCCCTCAGACGCCGCGGCCCGCTACAAGCGGATGCAGGGCTACAACGTCTGGTTCCCCATCGGCTTCGATGCCTTTGGCCTGCCGGCGGAGAACGCCGCCATCAAGCACGGCGTGCACCCGTATCGCTGGACGATGGACAACATCAACCGCATGCGCCGGCAGCTCAGACAGATGGGCACGATGTTCGACTGGGAGCATGAAGCCATCACCTGTTTGCCGGGCTACTACCAGTGGACCCAATGGTTCTTCCGTAAGTTCTACGATATGGGCCTGGCCTATCGGGAAAAGGCGCCGGTGGATTGGTGCCCGCAGTGCAACACCTCCCTGGCCCGGGAACAGGTGTGGGGCGAAGACCGCCACTGCGAGCGCTGCGGCACCCCGGTCGAGATCCGCAACTTGGAACAGTGGAAGTTCCGCATCACCCGCTATGCCGATGAGCTGCTGGAAGGGCTGGACCGTATCGAATGGCCGGAGCGGGTCAAGGTCATGCAGCGGAACTGGATCGGTCGCAGCGAAGGCGTCGAATTCGCCATGACCATCCAGGGACGGCCCGACCTCAGCTTCCGCGTTTTCACCACCCGGCCCGACACCACCTTCGGCATGAGCTTTGCCGTGCTGGCACCGGAACATCCCCTGGTGGCCGAGATCACCACGCCGGAACAGCGCGCGGTCGTCGAGGCCTACGTGGCCGAGGCCGCCCGCAAGAGCGAGCTGGTGCGTCAGACCGAGGCCGGCGAGAAGAGCGGCGTGTTCACCGGCGCCTACGCCATCAACCCGGTCAACGGCCAGCCGGTGCCCATCTGGATTGCCGATTACGTGCTGATGAGCTACGGTACCGGGGCCATCATGGGTGTGCCGGCCCACGACGAGCGTGACTTCGACTTCGCTCGCAAGTACGGCCTGCCCACGCCCATCGTCATCGTGCCCGAGGAGGTGTATCGGGTTGGCGACCCACGCGCCTGGGACGATGAGGCCGCCCGCAACCTGGCCGCGGCCTATACGGTCAAGGAAGGCGGCGTCATGGTCAATTCGGGGCCTTTCGACGGTTTGGCTTGGCCCGCTAGCTTCGACGCCACGGCCGATTGGCTGGTGGAACACGCGCGCGGCGAACGCAAGGTCAACTACCGCCTGCGCGACTGGCTGATCAGCCGGCAGCGCATGTGGGGCGCGCCCATCCCCATCATCTACTGCCCCGATTGCGGCATCGTGCCCGTGCCCTATTCCGACCTGCCCGTCCTCCTGCCCGAAGACGCCGAGTTCCGGCCCACGGGCGAAAGCCCCCTGAAATTCCACGAGGGCTTCCGTTACGTCACATGCCCGCGCTGCGGCGGCGATGCCGAGCGCGAGACCGACACGATGGACACCTTCCTGTGTTCCTCGTGGTATCAGTACGCTTACCTGTCGCCCTACTGGAAGGAGGGGCAGCCCCTCAGCCCAGACGACACACCCTGGGACCCGGCCATCGGTCGTATCTGGCTGCCGGTGGACCAGTACACGGGCGGGATCGAGCACGCCACCATGCACCTGCTCTACACCCGTTTCTTCACGAAGGCCATGCGGGACGCCGGGCTGGTGGACTTCGATGAACCCATGTTGCGCCTCTTCAACCAGGGTATGATCCTGGGTGAAGACGGCGAGAAAATGTCGAAATCGCGCGGGAACGTGGTCAATCCTGACGATTACGTGGCCCAATACGGGGCCGATACCGTGCGGGCCTTCCTGATGTTCATCGGCCCGTGGGAGGAAGGCGGCCCCTGGAACCCGCGCGCCATCGAGGGCGTGCGACGCTTTCTGAACCGGGTGTGGTCGCTGGTACTCGACCCGCCCGAACAGACTCCAACCGGCGAGGCCGACGCCCAGGCCATCACCGAGTTGCGCCGCGCCACCCATCGCACCATCGCCAAGGTTACCGAGGACTACGAGCATTTCAAGTTCAACACGATGCTCGCGGCTCTGATGGCCTTCAGCAACACCCTGGCCCAGGCCAAAAACACGCCTGTTTACGGTACCGCCGCCTGGGACGAGGCCATCACCACCCTGCTGTTGTTGCTGGCGCCGGCCACCCCACACATCGCCGAGGAGCTGTGGGCGCAACTGGGCAAGCCCTACAGCATCCACACCCAGGCGTGGCCCCAGGCCGATCCGGAGCTGGTGAAGGCGGAGATGATCGAGCTGCCCATCCAGGTCAACGGCAAGGTGCGCGACCGGATCACCGTGGCGGCCGATGCCGATGAACAGGCCGTGCAAGCGGCGGCGCTGGCCAGTCCGCAGGTGCAGAAGTGGCTGAACGGCCGCGCCGTGCGCAAGGTCATCGTCGTACCGCAGCGTCTGGTCAACATCGTGACCGAGTAGTTGGGACGATAGACGATGGACGAAAGGGGCTCGCCATCGTCCATCGTCCATCTCGGCCGGCGACGGTTTTGACTCCGTGCCCTTTCCGGGCGATAATGAAGCCATTCTGACCCGTCTTTGACACGAGGTTTTGCCTATGGCCCGCCCCTCCTCATCATCGGCCAAATCGCGCGCCAAGAAGCGCGACTGGCGCACCATGGTCTGGTACGGTATCGGCATTTTCGTTGCCCTGGCGATGGTTATTTCCCTGGTGGCTTCGGCCTTCATCCAGTAACCGTCCCCGACCCGCGTTGAGCCGTCGCCGTACCCTGGTTCCCTCGGCGACGGCTTTCTTTTGCCCGGCAACCATCGCTTTTCGCCATGAATCCATCACCGGCCGAGCATTCCCGTCGCGGCTTGTTGTACGTGGCCGTAGCCGTCTTTTTCTTTTCGACCAGCCCCGTTTTCGTGCGCTGGGCCGATACCATCACCAGCTATGAAATCACCTTCTGGCGTTTGCTCATCGCCGCCCTCGGCGTGGCCGCGGTCATGTTCATCCGCCGGGAACGCTGGGCGATACCACGGGCCGAGCGGGGCCGTTTTCTCCTCTTCGGCCTGGTTACGGCCCTCCATTTCCTCTTTTACATCGCCTCGCTGAGCTTTACCACGATTGCCCATTCGCTGGCCATCGTCTACACGGCGCCGATTTTCGTCACCCTGTTCTCGTCGCTCTTCCTGGGCGAACCGATTGCCCGACGCAAATGGCTGGGGATTGCCCTGGCCGTGGTCGGAGTGGCCATCCTGGCCGGTTTTCAACCCCAGTTCGACCGGCGCATGCTCATCGGCGATGCATTGGCCCTGGGTTCAGCCATCACGTTTGGCCTCTACAGTGTGGCCGGCCGTTCCCAACGGCATCGCTATAGCCTTTTCACCTACGCGGCCACGGTCTACGGTGCCGCCGCGTTGCTGTCTCTTATACACATCT
>JAOADB010000030.1 GCA_026417535.1 Caldilineales bacterium | reverse complement strand
AGATGTGTATAAGAGACAGGTGCCGGCCATTCGGCAGCGTCGTATCCACCTGGTGGACGGTCGGCCTCTCCTCTGGCACAGCCTGGGCTGGCTGGAAAAAGCCCTGGATTCGCTGACCTCCGGACAACTTGCCGCCGTTCTCGCTCCTGCACCCATGGCCCCCTCATGAGCACGCCTGCCTCTTTCTTCCTGCACCCCCTCGACCACGCCCAGGGACGGGCGGAGAAGCCGTTCAAGCATACCTTTTTCCAAAGCCATCGCCTGCTCATTGGCCTCAACACGCTCCTGCCCGGCCAGGAACAGCACCTGCACGAACACGCCGACCAGGACAAATGCTACGTGGTGTTGGCTGGGGTTGGCGCCTTTCAGGTCGGCGAGACCGTGCAGACCTGCGCAGCCGGCGATCTCATCCTGGCCCCGGCGGGCGTTCCCCACGGCGTGGTCAACACCGGCGCCGACATGCTCACCTTTTTGACGATTATCGCGCCTTTCGCCTAAACGTTTGAACGTTTTTCAACCCAAAATCGCGATCACGATCAGGGCGAACAGGTGCCACGGCGCCGGGTTGGCGCCGGGTCGGCGCAGGGTCAGGGTCGGCCACAGCAACACCAGAGCGAGCAGCCCGGCCACGAAGGGTTTCCCGGCCAGCACAAGACAGCCCACGAGCAAGCCATGACCGGCAATCAGGCCAAGACGGCCGACGGGCGAAGCCGCCGTTACCGACGGGTCATCGTCGAGCCAGGCCAGCCACGCCACGACGAGGGGCAGGCCCCAAGTCAGGACGCTGGCGGCCCACGGCGTTGTCCCCGCCTCGACAACTGGCCAAAGGGAAGCCGAAGCCGGGGCCAAGCCCATCAGGCCCACGTACCAGGGCATGACGATGGCAACCAGGGCCGCGAGCACACGCACCGAACCGGGAGAAACCGGCATCAGGGCCGCCGCCAGCAGCCCGGCCAGGAGGGCGACCGCCGAGGCAACCAGGGCAGGCCGACCCAAGACAAGGCTCAGGGCCAGGGTTGGCAACAGGGCCAACCAGGTTCCCCGACCGCCGAACGTGTGCTCATGCCGCCACCAGGCCCACAACCGGGCCAGGGGCGCCCGCTCCTGGGCATAGGGCAGGGGCGGCGCCATGGCCGTTGTCGTCGCAACCAGACGCCGGGCCGCTATGAGCAGGTGATGCCACAAGGCCCCCCACACCGGGTCCACCAGGATGAAGGCCAGAAGCACACCCGCCAGGGCCTGCGCAGGGTCCTCCGGCAGCCCATAGGGGCTTAGAAGCAGGCCGGCCAGGAAGGCCCAGCCCGGCGCCGGCCGCAACAGACTGCGCCGCAGGCCCAGGCGCAGGTCAATCAGCGTCGGCAGCGCGACCGAGGATGGGGGGAGAGGGTCGGTAGCCTGCATACCGTGGGCCGCAAAGGCTAAAGACCCGACCGGGCCAGGACGGACGCGCCGAGGATGGTTGCGTCATCGCCGAGGGCGGCCCGCATGATTTTGACCTCGCCGGCCCTGTCGGGCAGGAAGAAGTGGGCATAGGCGTGGCGCCGCACGGGTTCGACATAGGCATCGCCCAGGCTCTCAACCAAACCGCCGCCCAGGATGATGCCTTCCGGGTCGAGCAGGTTGACCACCGAGGCGATGAGGAGGCCCATGACCTCCTGAGTTTCGGCGATGACGCGGCGGGTCAGCTCATCGCCTGCTTCCCAGGCGCGGCGGATGGCCCCGCTGGTGAGCTCGCTCTCGTCCTTCACCTCCGCGGCGAGGAGGGTCGGTTCACCTGCAGCGATGGCCGCGGCCAATCGGCGACTGATGGCCCCACGGCTGGCAATGGCCTCGACATGGCCCGGTTCACCGCAACCACACACCGGCCCGCCTCGCTGGATGGCCGAGATGTCCACGAACATGTGCCCGATCTCGCCGGCGGCCCAGCGCACACCGCGGCGCAGTTTGCCGCCGAGGACAATGCCGCCGCCGATGCCGGTGCCCACGAAGATGCCGATGACATCCTTCATCCCCCGACCGGCCCCGTAAACGACCTCGCCTAGGGTGCCCAGGTTCACGTCGTTGTCAACCCATACCGGCAGCTTGAGCCTTTTCGATAGCTCCGGCCCGAAGGCAAAGCCCTCTTCCCAGCCCGGCAGGTTGGCCATGCGGGCCACGAAACCGGTTTCCACGTTGACCGGGCCCGGCGCACTGGCGCCGACGGCGGCGATGTCGCCGAGCTTCAGCCCGGCCGCGGCCACGGCATCTTGCACACAGGTCACCACGCGATCGGTGACCGTTTCGGGGTCGGTGGCGTTGTCCGTTTTCCCGCGCGTTTTGCGCTTGCTGCGGCCCAAGACCTGGCCCTTATCGTCCACAACGGCGGCCAGGATTTTCGTGCCGCCCAGGTCAATGCCCACCACATAGCGAGGGTTGTTCTTTTTGGTCTTTTTGGGCATCGGATGCCTCCTCAACCGAAATGAATGATGGCCTTGCCGGCCAGCCGGTCCTCGACGGCCTGCACGATGTGCTCCAGATGGCGTTCGTCGTTGACGAAATCGAGATGATCGCACGGGATCGTCAGCACCGGACACAGCCGGAAACTCTCAATCCAGGCATCGTAATAGGCGTTGAGCCGGGACAGGTACTCCGGAGCGATGTCCTGTTCGAAGGGGCGGCCCCGCAGGCGAATGCGCTGCAGCAGCGTCGGCACCTCGGCCCGCAGGTAGATGACCAAGTCGGGCGGCGGCAGCAGCGCGCACAGAATCTCGTACAGTTCGCGATAGCTGCGATAGTCGCGCGGCTCGAAACAGCCCTGGTCGTACAGGTTGCGGGCAAACACCTCGGCGTCTTCGTACACGCTGCGGTCCTGGATGACCGAGTGGGGCCGTTGCAGCAGGTCATGGTGATGACGCAGCCGCCGCGAAAGGAAGAAAATCTGCGAATGAAAGGACCAGCGCCGCATGTCGCGGTAAAAATCGGCCAGATAGGGATTGTCGTCCACGGCCTCGAAGAACGGCTCCCATCCCAGGCGCCGGGCCAGTCGCTCGGTCAGAGCCGATTTGCCCACGCCGATGTTGCCCGCTACGGCTACGAAACGTTTCATGGCCCCGCCTCCTTCTCGCCGGTTGTGTTCGAGGATACGAGGGGTTCAACCCGCCAATGGCGCTGCCAGTTCTGGCCCATTTTCTCGATATAGGCCGCTTCCAGGTCAATGCCGGCGTAATTCGCCAGCTTGAGCAGATACGCCAGGACATCGGCCATCTCGGCCGCCAGGATGCTCCGACGGGCGGCCAGGGCCCGTTCCAGCGCCTCCTCCCGATTGCCGATGGCCTCCGCAGTGATCTCGGCCTGGCGCAAAATCTGTTTGATCTCGCGGCCGACCTCGCCGACCTCCTCGGTGAGGCCGACGAAATTGAGCGACAGGTCCGAGCCGAAGCCCTTCTCCCGGTCGAGGGCGCGATGGAAACGTTGGAAATCGCCCAGGCGGCGCCGTCCTCCTTGGAGGATACGCAGGCCGCTGGCCGGCGCTTCGCGCTGGAGTTCGGGCAGGGCTTGCTGGATGGCGCCCTCGTTCAAGGCCGCGCGCACCAGCCCGATGACGTGTTCGCGATCGTCCGCCGAACGCACGAAATCGAGGGTGTTCGTGTCAATCGTCAGAACCGGCGCCTTGTGATAATCGCGCATGTAGGCCTCGTAGGCCTGGCGCAAAGCCTCGATATAGTCCCGATCCATGTGGCGTTCGTAAGGACGGTCGCGCAGGGCAATCCGCTGCATAAGCACATCGGTATCCGCCCGCAGAAAAACGACCAGATCGGGCGTTGGGATTTGTTCGGCCAGAATGGCATGTACTCGCTCGTACATCGCCAACTCATCGTTAGCGAGGTTGAGATGGGCAAAGAGTCGGTCTTTATCGAAAAAGTAATCGCTGACCAATCGCCCGTGCTGGAGTGCTTTGGGAATAACCGTATGTTGCTGGTGATAACGGCTGATCAGGAAGAAAATCTGTGTTTGGAAAGCGTAACGCGCCCGATCGGCATAAAACGCGCTGAGAAACGGGTTTTCCTCGAAAACCTCCAGCAATGCCTGAGCAGGCAACGCCTGGGCCAGAATGCGGGCCAGGGTCGTCTTCCCGACGCCGATGACACCTTCGATGGCGATGTACTCGTGATAGGCCATGATCCAAGCTTACCCCAGACCCGGCCCTGCTGCAAGCAGAAACGGTATGCCCTAAACGCCGCCATTGCGCAGCGCAAGATGCCATCCTGCACGACGGGATGCGATAGCCATCGCGATACGCAAGGTGCCATCCTGCACTCAACGTAGAACCGCACCCCACCCGAAACCCCACCTGTGCCCTGTGCGTAATGGGTGGTAGAATGGTCACGAGCTTTCTTGTCGCTTTCCCCAAAGACGCCACCGGCATGACGGGAACCCCCGTGGCCAAGGAACCTGCCGTGAGCACGTCCGTCCCTCCTTCCGAAGAGCAGGTCTGGCTTCGACGCACCTGCGCAGGCGACCACCAGGCTTTCGCTCATCTCGTGCGGGCATATCAAGGGCCTGTCTACAATCTGTGCTATCGCGCGTTGGGTAACGCCGAAGAGGCCGAAGACGCCGCTCAGGAAACATTTTTGCGTGTTTATATCAATTTACATCGTTACGATCACAATAGGCGCTTTTTGAATTGGATTTTAAGCATTGCTTCGAATTATTGCATTGACCGTCTGCGCAAACGGCATCATGCCTGGACCTCTCTCGATGACGTGCCGATTTCGGAGGGGCTATCCAACCCCCAGGAAACGGCCGAACATCGGGTCGAGCGTCGTGAGCAGGCCGAAATGGTTCAGCGTTTGCTCGACCGTCTGCCGCCGGATTATCGTATCCCCCTCATTCTGTTGTATTGGTACGATTTTTCCTATGAGACCATTGCCGAGACCCTCCAACTCTCGGTTCCGGCGGTAAAATCCCGTCTCCATCGCGCCCGTCATCGCTTGGCCGAACTTTTGCAATCCGAACCCGCTTTTGCCTCCGAGGCAACCCATGTCTCTCTGTCCCATTCCGAGCGAGCAGCTCTCACTCCGACTCGATAAGCGTCTTTCCGCCGATGAAGCCGCGGTGCTAGAGGCCCATTTGGCCGTGTGTCCGCAGTGTCGCCGTCTGGCTGCACGTCTGGATGCGGTTGACCACCTGCTCCGTGCGGCGCCGATGGCAACCCCGCAGCGCGATTTGGTCGCTGCCGTCCTGCGCGGCGTAGCCCCTCAGCGCGAGCAACGCATCCTGGGCCTGACCCTCACCCTGGCGGCGCTCCTGGCCGCGGCGCCCAGCCTGCTGTTGGCTGCGGGTATCGTGATGGTGGCGCTTTGGTTCGGCCAATCGGAGGCCCTGTACCGCGGCATGGCGCTGGTGGTAGAGGGCATCGGTCAGTTCTATGCCCTTGTGACGGCCGTGCGGATCGTCCTGGCCCTTTTCGATCCGTGGACGATCGCTGGGCTGAGTGCTACGTTTGGGGTCATGGCCCTCGCTCTGACCCTGGTGTGGGGACAGCGGAGCATAAGGCCAGCGACTCACTCCGTCCCCCAACCCATACCTTCTGCGTGATGTCGGTAAATCCTATGAAAAAGCCCTCGGCTAATAACCTGTTCGTTTGGCGTTGGCTTCTGGCGGGACTGATGCTCGTCCTCATGCTCCTCGCCGCGCCGGGGCCGATAATGGCCCAAGGCCCCGATGAAGGCGACCGGGTGCTGATGGGCGAAAACCTGACCCTGGCCCGTGGGGAAACCCGGCGTGGGGATGTGGTCATTCTGAGCGGTCAGTTGCGCATGGAACCGGACAGTATGCTGGATGGCGATGTGGCCGTCATCGGCGGCAGTGCGACCGTTGCCGGCACCGTTACCGGCGATGTGGCCGTCATCGGCGGCTCGCTCCGGCTCGAGGCTACCGCCTTCATCCAGGGTGATGTCGTCAGCGTTGGCGGCACGCTCGAGCGTCATCCCCAGGCCATCGTCAGGGGAAACATCGCCCACGGCTTTCGCTTCGGTCCGGAAACGGGCATGCGTCTGCCGTTCGATTCGGATTGGATAACGCCGCCCCTGGAGACAACTCCGCCCCGGCCGCGCGTGTGGGATTGGCTGGGAGGCTTCTTCCTCAACGGACTGACGGCCGTGGCCTTGGCCACGCTGATGGCCGTGCTGGGTGTGTTGCTGGTTGTGGCCTTCCCGCAGCCGACCGGTCGCGTGGCGCAAACGGTGCGGGAGAATCCGGTCCTGAGCTTTGGCGTGGGCTTGCTCACCGAAGCCCTGGCCCTGCCGTTGCTCGTCGTCCTAACGGTCACCATCTGCCTGGCGCCGTTGGCGCTTCTGACGGCTCTGGCGCTGGTGGCCGCCTGGATGTTCGGATGGCTGGCCGTCGGTTGGGTGATGGGCCAATGGCTGGCGAGGGCCTTCAACGCCCGCCAGACCACGCCCGTTCTGGAGATGGCCGTTGGCGTTATCCTGTTGACGCTGCTCTGGCGTCTGCCGCTTGTAATCCCTTGCCTGGGTCGGCTGGTCTCGGCGGGGGTGCTGATCGTGGCCGGCAGCATCGGCCTCGGCGCCGTGTTGCTCAGCCGATTCGGCAGTCAGCTCTACCGGCCCGGTTTCAGTCAGGAAGCGCCTGCGCTTCCTCCCGTAGCCCCTGCCCCCGAAGAAGCGACGCCCGCCAAGCCGTCCTGAGCCGAGAACGGCTCGGCCCGCTTATCCGCTCATGCCCTCTCGCCGATCTCGCCTGTTCTTCTTGCCACGCCTTGCGGTTCTGTGGATCGTTGATGCCCTCGCTCTGTGGATAACGGCGCTGGTGTTGCCCGGTGTGCGCCTGGAAGACGCGTTGGGTGTGCCTGCCTGGGTCTGGGCCGCAGCGGCCGCTTTGCTCCTGGGAGCCATCAACTTCCTCCTGCGGCCGCTGGTCCTGCTGCTGACCCGTCCGTTGGGTTTCACTTGGCTTTTCGTGTTGGGATTGTGGCTGAACGGTCCCATGCTCTTGCTGACGGCGACGCTGTTGCCCGGCTTTGTCATCGCCGGATTGCCCGCCGCCGTCGTCGCCACCATCGTCTTCGCGGCCATCAACGTCGTCCTCACCGACCTGCTCGAGATTGATGAGGAAGGCTCCCTTTACCAAATCCGCATCGAACGCCAGGCCGCGCGGCAACGGCCGTACTGGTTGCAGGAACCCGGCATCGGCCTGGTGGTTCTCGAAATAGACGGCCTGAGTTATCACCACCTGCGGCAGGCGCTGGCGATGGGCCGGATGCCCACCCTGGCGCGGCTGATGGCCGAAGAGGGGTATGTCCTCAGCCGGTTTGACTGCGGCCTGCCCTCGCAAACATCCGCCAGCCAGGCCGGTCTCCTCTTCGGCGACAATTTCGACATCCCCGCCTTTCGCTGGTACGACAAGCGCCGACAAAAGCTCTACATCTCCCGCAGCGACGCGGCCGAACTCAACGCCCGCTATGCCCGCGGGCAGGGGCTCTTGCGAGGCGGTTCGAGCATTGACAACATGTTCAACGGCGATGCCGCCAAGTCGCTGCTCACCCTGGCCGACCTGCGCACCACCGACGGCGAACAGAAACGCCGCCGGGCCGAGGACCTCTACCTGCTTTTGCTCAATCCCTATTTCCTCACCCGCACGGTGGTTCTGTGCCTGGCCTTCATCGTGCGCGAGCTGTGGGAGGCTTTTTCCCAATGGCGTCGCCGGGTCTATCCCCGCCTGAACCGCCTGGCCCGGTTCTACCCCTTCGTGCGCGCTCTCACCTCGGTGCTGGTGCGCGATCTGGCCACCAACCTGGCCATCCTCGACATCGTGCGCGGCGTCCCGGCCATTTACGTCACCTGGCCGGGCTACGACGAGGTGGCCCACCACGCCGGGCCCGGCGCGCGCGATGCCTTCGCCGAATTGACCCGCCATGACCGCAGCATCGCCCGCATCCGCCACGCCATCCTGCACAAGGCCCCGCGGCCCTATCACCTGATCATCCTCTCCGACCACGGGCAATCGTGGGGTCCCACGTTCAAGATGCGTTACGGGCTGACCCTCAAGGAGTTCATCGAACAGCGGCTGCCGCAAGGCGCCGTTGTAGCCGAGACGGCGAGCGGCGATACCGGGGTGGCCGCCCTGGCCGCCGTCGAAGCCGAGCTGGAAAACATCGAAGCCCAGGGCATGACCGGCAACGTGGGACAGGCAGTGACCCATCGCGGCCGCCGCCTGCTCGACCATGGCATCGAAAAGCAAGAGGCGCCCTGGGAGCCACAACCGGCGCACGTCATCGTCTGCGCCAGCGGCAATCTGGCCCATGTGTACTTCGACCTCCACATGGGCAAGGTCACCCTGCGGGAACTGGAGGCGGCCTATCCCGGCCTGGTGACGGCGCTGGTCGCGCACGAAGGCATCGGCCTTGTGTGCGGCTATGACGAGGACGGCCTGCCGGTCGCCCTGGGCAAGCACGGTCGTCATCATCTCGTCACGGGCGTGGTCGAGGGCGAGGATCCCTTACGGCCCTATGCTCCCTCTCATGGACCGGGCGCGGCCACAGTGGCCACTCGCGCCTGGCAGCTGGCGCGGGTCATGAGCTTCCCTGGTTCCGGCGACCTCATGGTCATCAGCACCGTGTACCCCGACGGCACGGTGGCCGCGTTTGAGGAGCTGATCGGCAGCCATGGCGGTCTCGGCGGCGAGCAAACGGATGCGTTCATCGTCCATCCGCCCTATCTCCGAGTCCCGGAGACGCGCAGCGCCGTTGACCTCTTCCCCATCCTCAAGCAGCTGCGTCCCGGCGAGGCGGCTCCGCTGCCTGCCGGGGAGCAGCCCATCCCGGCTGTGTCGGCGCCCGTTTTTGCCGAGCCCAACCAAGCTCCTTCAAGCTCTCCCAAGCCCCCTAACCCCATGGACATTGACAACCGTATCGAATAAGGCTAACCTTTAGGCAACTCCTGCGGAGTTGTTCTTTTTCGAGGATGTGCGCCATGTTTGCCTCACCGTTGAAACCCATTCGGATCTTCGTGTTGACCCTTGCGGTCCTGCTGGCGGGCGCTCAGGCCGTATACGGTGAAAGGCCATTTCAGGAAGAGACACCCACAGGGGCGATGGAAGTCGAGGCCGTTTTGTTGCCTCGCATCAACGCGCCCTACTTTACGGGTGAAATTCCGTTTGAACAGACGGCTATTGCCTGGTTTGGCCGTCTTTCACCCGATCAAAATTTTACCGATATTCGTGTCGGTTACAATGCCACGCAACTTTACGTTTATCTGGCCATTTTTGACCGTCATCTCTGGTATGACGAGAACCCACGCCGCGCCGCGCTGACCCAGTGGGATGCCGTCACGTTGTTGCTCGATACGGCAACCACCAAAACGCGACCAACCCGCACGGCTTGGCGTTTTGTGGCGCAGCTCTACGGCGAACCCAGCCCCGCGCGCCGCGCAGTCTGGCGGGGCAGCGCTGCCGGATGGAAAGCGGTGACCGTACCCTTCCAAGCCCATCCCGGCTGGCGCGGCAATGCGCTCAACAACAACGAGGACACCGACCGGGGTTGGGCCATGGGGTTTACCATCCCCTTTAGCAGCTTGGGACTGACCGCGGCGCCATCCCGGGGCACGACCTGGCGCATGGCCGTCATCGTCCACGATCGCGATACCCGTCAGGGGCCGCCCTTCGCCGACCAGACCTGGCCACCTGCCGCCCTGGCCGACAATCCTGCCACCTGGGGTTTTCTCCGTTTCGGTCTGCCCACCTACACCGTCCGCGCCACCCCGCGCGGGTCGGTCAGCATCCGCCGTCCCACCCAAAACCATCCTTCGGTGCCCGACGCCGATGTCGGCGGTGCTTCGGCCAATCAGTGTCCTGGCGATGAGCATTTCATCTGGAACGAGTGGGCCAACCGCAACTACGGCCGCAGCGGCGATTTCAACATCCAGAACCAATCGGATGTGGCCGACTGGCCCTGCTTTGCCCGCTACTACATCACCTTCCCCCTCGATGCCATCCCGCCGGGCAAGGTCATCGTCTCGGCCACGCTGACCCTCTACCAGTTCGGCAATGCCGGCGGCCCTGGCGAAGCGCGGCCCTCGTGGATCCAGGTCCTGACCACCCGCGGGGATTGGCAGGAAGATACCATCACCTGGAACAACGCGCCCCTGGCCTATGAAAACATCGGCGGTAGCTGGGTGGACCCCATCCGGGACTGGCCGGGCTGGCCGGGGATTCCCCGCACCTGGGATGTCTCCTATGCCGTGGCCGAGGCCTATGCGCGCGGACAGCCCCTGCGCCTCGTTCTGTACGAGGCCGATTCGGCCTATCACAGCGGCAAGTACTTCGTCTCCTCTGACACGGGCGATTGGAACACGGCCGGTCGTCCGCGGTTGGATGTCGTATGGGGCAATCCCACGCCCTGAACTGTCCATCGGCGGCGCCTCCGTTTCGCCCTGCTGAGCCTTGTTTCTCTCCCATCGGTTCATGGCCGCACGCGTTCTGATCATCGAAGACGATCCCTCGATCGGCAAACTTCTCCGTCGCGCCCTCGTGCTCGAGGGCTATGAAGTCGAATGGGCCACAACCGGCCCGGAAGGGCTGCGCCTGTTCGAACAAACGACGCCCGACCTCGTGATCCTCGACCTGATGCTCCCCGGTATGGATGGCATCGAGGTGTGTCGCCGCATGCGCGAGACCAGCCAGGTGCCCATCCTCATGCTCACGGCCCGCGATGCCGTCGAAGACCGGGTGTTGGGCCTGGATAGCGGCGCCGACGACTACGTCGTCAAGCCCTTCGATGTGGATGAGCTGCTGGCGCGGCTGCGCGCTCACCTGCGTCGCAGCCAACAGACCCAGACCACGCGGCAGGTCCTGCGTTTTGCCGACCTGGTGGTGGATACGGCCTCGCGTTCGGTGCGTCGCGGCAACCGCGAGATCGAGCTGACCGCACGCGAGTTCGACCTGCTCCTTCTCTTCATGCGCCATCCCAATCAGGTCCTCACCCGCAGCCAGATTTACGACGAGATCTGGAGCTACGACTTCGGCGGCGAATCGAACATCATCGAGGTGTACATCCGCTATCTGCGCACGAAACTGGAGGCCGGCGGCGAACCGCGGCTGATCCACACCAAGCGCGGGGTCGGCTACATCCTGCATGAATGAGCCTGCGCACCCGCCGGAGGACGGATGACCATGTCGTTTCGTCTACGGCTTACCCTCTGGTACACGGCTCTGCTGGCCGTCTTGCTGTTGTTGATCGTCGTGGTAGCGAGCTCGCTGGTGCGCGCCAGCGTCATGCAGGATATTGACAACAACCTCAAGCGCCAGGGCGACCAGATCGCCCGGCTCTTACAAACCGGCGCCCCGCGCGGGGCGCTGGCAGACATCCTGGCGGCCCGGGCCGAGGAGGTGTTGCCTCCGGATGTATACATCATCGTACGCGATCGCGACCGCCGGCTCATTTACCGTTCCGAGAACCTGGCCAACCGGCTCATCGTTTTTCCCGAACTCTATCGCGAGCAGGCTTGGCAGGGGCGCAGCGGCTTCTACACGACGGCCTTTGGGCAACCGGGGGAGATGCGTGTCTATTTCGCGCCGGTTGTCTTCGGCGGCGAGACCATCGCCACGGTGCAGGTGGGGCGATTGCTCACCGGCGAACGAACCCTGCTGCGTCGGCTGGTGGGCAATCTGATGTGGATCATCCTCGTGGCCTTGGGCCTCGGCGCGGCCGTGGGCTACTGGCTGGCCGGCGTGGCCTTGCGTCCCATCCAGGAGGCCACGGCGACGGCCCTTGAGATCACCCGCACCGGCCGCTTGGATCGCCGCGTGCCCATCGCCCGGCCGCGCAACGACGAGATCGGCACCCTGGTCAACACCTTCAACGAGATGCTGGCGCGGTTGCAGGAGCTGTTCGAGAAACAACGGCGTTTTTCGGCCGATGTCTCCCACGAATTGCGCACGCCCCTGACCACTCTCCTGGGCAACATCGCCCTCCTCAAACGGTGGGAGGCCTTGCCCGCGGCGGAACGGGCCGACATGTTGGCCGAAATGGAGACCGAAGCCGAACGCATGCGGCGCATGGTCTCCGATCTGCTCCTGCTTTCCCAGGCCGATGCCGGCTTGGTTCTGGCCCGCGAACGGGTCGAACTCGATACACTGGTGCTGGAGGTCTATCGGCAGGCCCGGCGCCGGGCCGAGGGCCGCGAGCTTGTCCTGATGGAGGTGGATCCGGCCACAGTCCTGGGCGATGCCGAGCGCCTGCGGCAGATGCTGGTGAACCTGGTGAACAATGCCATCCAGTATACGCCGGCTGGCGGCCGCATCGAGCTGAGCCTAAAGTGCCTGGGCAACCAAGCCCAGATCACGGTCAGCGACACCGGCCAGGGCATCGCGGCGGAGGACCTGCCCTACATTTTCGACCGCTTCTACCGGGCCGATAAGGCCCGCTCGCGCGCGGCAGGCGGCACCGGCCTAGGGCTTTCCATCGTCAAGTGGGTGGTGGATGCCCATTGGGGCGAGATTGACGTCCAATCCCAGGTGGGCCAAGGTTCGACTTTCCGGGTGCGCTTGCCGTTGGCCGAACCCTGCACCCGCGCGGCAACGCCGTTGCCCGCCGAGCTGACGGCAGCAGACTGATGCTCACCCCGGCCCTGCTCCACTGGCTGCAGAGCGACGAGGCCGCGCCCTGGCTGGAAACCCTGACGGCAACGCCGCCCGACGATACCGAGCTGCTGACCGTGCTGACCCGCCTGCGGCGTCGCTTTGCGCCCGAGCAAGCCGCGGCCCTGGTGGAGATGGCCCGACTGCGCCGTCGCGGTCGGGCGAAATTCGGGGAACAGGCGCGGCATCTCTTCTTCAGCCGCGAGCTGCTGGAGCAGGCCAGTCCGCCGCCGGTGGCCACCCATACGGCTGCACGCTTTGTCGGCCGACCCTGGGTGGCCGATCTGGGGTGTGGATTGGGGGCCGACAGCCTGGCCCTGGCCGCAGCCGGACCACAGGTGCTGGCCCTCGATAGGGCCGAGCTGGCCCTGCGCCTGACCGCGGTCAATGCGCGCGTCGGCGGCCTGGCCGACCGCGTCCATCCTGTGCGCGGGGACATCACCCGGCCGTGCTGGCGGCTGTCGGCGGCCTGGGCCGATCCCACCCGCCGCCGCGAGGACACCGAAGCGACGCGGGGCTTCGATCCCGAGGGATGGCAGCCGCCGTTATCGGTCCTGCTGAGCCTCCGGACGCTGACGCCCGATTTGGGCCTGAAGCTGTCGCCGGGCCTGCCCCACGACCGCATTCCACCCGAGGCCGAGGCCGAGTGGATCAGCCTGAACGGTGAGCTGAAAGAGGCCGTGCTGTGGCTGGGCGGCCTGGCGCGCGGGGCCGTGCGCCGTGCCACGCTGTTGCCGGCCGGGGTCGAGATCGTCGCCGCCGGAGCCGTGGCCGCCTTGCGACCGCCCGGGGCCTGGCTCTACGAACCCGATCCGGCCATCATCCGTGCGGGC
This sequence comes from Caldilineales bacterium, assembly GCA_026417535.1. Classification (GTDB taxonomy): domain Bacteria; phylum Chloroflexota; class Anaerolineae; order J102; family J102; genus SSF26. The sequence continues at coordinate 9,636 of JAOADB010000030.1, read as the reverse complement.
GCCGTGGGCGATGTGGCCGTGCGCCTGGGGCTGTGGCAGCTGGACCCGACCGTGGCCTATCTGTCGGGCGAGGCGGTGCCGGCGACACCTCTGGTCCGGGGATGGCCCATCCTGGACCATGTTCCGTTCGATCTCAAAGCTCTCAACCGGCGCCTGCGCCAGCTGGACGGCGAGGTGGTGGCCGTCAAAAAGCGAGGGTCACCCCTCGACCCCGAAGCGTTTCGCCGGCGTCTGGCCGGACGCCCCGGCGGTCGGCCTCTGCTCGTCGTGCTGACCCGCGTGGCCGGGCGGCCGTGGGTGCTTATCGCCGATGCGGCGATACCGGATGGCCCTGGAATGCGGCCATCGCCGTTCCCGCACCTCACCCGCCCCGGTTAGCGATCGGCCACCACCAGCACGGCGTTGAAGCCGCCGTAGCCGTCGGCCTCCTTCTCGACGTTTTCGGGATCGTCCACCCAAACCTCGTCGTCAATGAGGAACTTGTAGTGGTAGCGACCCGGCGGCAACGGGGGCAGGGTCAGCTGCCATTGCCAGGGACGGGTGTTCCGCATGGGATGGGCTTCAGGGTCCCAATCGTTGAAATCGCCCACCACGGCCACCCGCCGGGCGCGGCGGTCGTAATAGACCAGGTGGATGCCCTCCTCGTCGCACCAGGGCGAAAGCGGCGCGTCGGCCAGGGCGCCGAAGCCCTCGCGCAGCGCTGCGGCCACGGCCCGGCCCGGCGTCACCACGCCGAAACCCTGACGTTCGGGCGGTTCGTGGGGCAACCGCATGGCCGTGGCGATCAGCAGTTCCTTCACCCGCTCCGGCGTCAACCTGGGATTGGCCTCCAGCATTTGGGCGATGACGCTGCTAACGATGGGCGCGGCAAAGCTCGTCCCGTCCACGTGCTGGTAGTAGGCCGTGACGAACTTGTTGGCCACCATCTTGGCCCGCACGGCCTCGCGTTGGCGGGCTGGCGCCGCGGCGGGCAGGGTCGGCGGCAGGTCGAGGATGGACCAGGTCGAGGCCAGCAGAGCCGCCAGCTCCTCATCGGGGGCGCGCCACAACCGGTCGAGGATGAGGTTCTGCTCGGCGATGCGGGTGCCCGGTAAAACCGGCGCGGCCAGCCAGATGCCGGGCGCCAGAACCTCTGGCTTGAGCCGGCCCGAAGCCAACCGCGCCCAGTTGCTCTTGTAAATCCGCTGTCGCTGCGGGTCCAGTATGTTCTGATCGTCGCTTCCGCCCACGGTGATGGCTTCCGGCGCCGAGGCCGGCGGGAACAGGTCGGGTTGGCCACTGTTCCCGGCAGCGGCGACGATGATCACACCCCGCCGCACGAGTTCGGCCACAAGCCGATCCACCAGACTGCGCCGGTTCAAACCGGAACGGTCGCCTCCTACGCTCAAGTTGACGATACGGATGCCAAAGCGCCGATGGTTGGCCACCACCCAGCGTAAGCCGCGGGCAATGTCACGCTCGCGAATCCGGCCCTGAGGGTCGCTGATCTTGACCAAAACCACCTGCGCCTCGCTGGCAATGCCGGCATAGCGTCCTCGGCTGAGGGCGCCGTTCCCGGCGGCGACGGTGCTGGTCATCAGGCCGTGCCAGGAAACGGGTTGCGGCTCGCGAAAATCGGCGCCTTCCACGATGGCCGTGGTCGTGGCATCCACCGTGGCAACGATGCGATTGACGGGTTGGGTCAGGTCGGGGTGGGGATAGAAACCGCTGTCGAGGAAAGCGATGGTGACGCCCCGGCCCGTGTAGTGGGGGTTGGCCCGTAGCCGCACGGGTGTGGGCAGGACGAAAAGGTCGGGCCGACCATAGATGGGATGCCCCGGCAGCAACAGGGGCACATCCACCGGCTGTCGGGCCGCGGCCAAAGCCTTGAACTCGTGGATGCAGCGCGGACAGGCGCCGTCGGCCCGCCGCCATCCCGGATAGCTGTGGGCGATGGCGGCGACGACGTCGGCTTCCATTTCCCGGTGCTTGTCGAAGAGCGCCGCCGCCACCCAACGCTGACACAACGGGCACACCCGGCGTTGGGCGCTCACTTCCGGCGCCGTGACCTGCCACGACGGCATGCGCTCGGCCAGCAACGCCTCGATTTCGGCCACCGTGGGCGGTCGCTTGAGGGGCGACGGCTGGCCGATCCACAGGGCCGCGGCCGCGGCGGCAAAACGCACATAGCGCTCCTCTTCCCACCCTTGCAACAGGCCGAAAACGCAGGCCGCCTGGAACACATCGCCGGCGCCGGTGCGATCCACCGGCGGCAACGGAAACGAAGGATACTCCCGCCCACGGCCGTCCGCTCCGAACACGAGCACCGGTCGGCTGCCGTCGGTGACGATGAACTGCCTTACCCCCACTTCCAGCATGGCCGCAGCCAGGGCTGGCAATTGCCCCGGTTCGAAACCGGGCAGACGGTGATACAGGAAGCGCATGCTCGTGACGATCCGGTCGCTCAGCCCGGCCAGGGGATGGTCGGGCGAAACGACATCACCGGCCACGACGGGGATACCCCGCTCGTGGGCCAGCCGGGCCGCCTGCACGGCGGCGCTGCCAGCCTCGACCGTCGTGCTCAGATAGCGCGCGCCGGCCAACATGTCCGGCTGCGGTTCGCGCCAAACGGCCTCGTTGTGCCAGTAACGGATGACATAGCGCTCCCGGTCGGGCATGACGAAAATTCGCGAGAAGGGCGTGCGCACCTGGCCCAATCGGCGCAACCACCGCCGTTCGACCGACGGGTGCCGTTCCAGCTCCCGCAGGATGAGGTCGGCGTAGGCATCCTCGCCCAAGTCGTTGCCGGCCAGAGCCGATCGCACACCCCAGGCAGCCAGGGCCAGGGCCACGTTGAGGGCGGCGCCGCCGGCGCGATAGTAATCGGCCGTCACGTCGCTGGCGCGATCCAGCGTAGGCAACCGCGGGGTCTGGACATGGTTGACGACCTCGATGGGGCCGTAACAGAGGACATCGGGAGCAGCGATGGCCGTCATGGGCAATGGGTGAAAAGGATGCCAAAACGGGAGAATGCTTGCGAATCGGACGACAAAGACCTATTATACTTTATCTGTCCTATCGCCTTCCATCTCGTCAAGAACCCACAAGCCGGGGCGGAGGACGAAGGACGGACGGATGACGAAAAAAAATCCGTCCTCCGTCTTTCGTTGCCGTCCTTGCAAGAGGCCCCAAGGCGGGGGCCAACGACGAACGAACCCGTTTTCCATTCCCTTCTTCTCGGAGGTGCTATGCCCCACGCCATCATCATCGGTGACGGACCGGCCGGCCTCAGCGCCGCGCTGTTTCTGGCCAAAAACGGCGTCAGCACGACCGTGTTCGGCCAGGGCAAGTCGGCCATGAGCTTTGCCATGCTCTTCAACTACCTGGGCCTCGAGGCGATGCCCGGCCCCGATTTCATGGTCACGGCCCGACGCCAGGTGGAACATTTTGGCGCCCGCCTGGAGATGAAAGCCGTCACGGCCGTGACCAAGACCGACAGCGGCTTTGTCGTTACGACAGACGACGGCGCCACCCATACGGCCGATTACGTTATCCTGGCCGAAGGCAAGGCCGCCAAGCTGGCCTCGGCCTTGGGTCTGGAGGTGACGGCGAGCGGAGTGGCCGTGGACCGCGACGGACGCACGACCATCCCCGGCCTCTATGCCGTCGGCCGAGTCACACGGCGCACCCGAAGCCAGGCCATCATCTCGGCGGGCGAAGGGGCGGCCGCCGCACTCGACAACCTCTCCCCAGTGCATGGCCGCGAATTCAACGACTTCGACGAGCTGCCCAAGGGGTGATCACGCCTACTTTCCCCTTCTGTTCCCGCCATCGAGCCAACATCGCGACGAAGGACGGAGGACGAAGGACGGACGAGACATTTTCGTCCTCCGTCCTCCGTTGTTCGTCCTGGCCATCGGCCTTCCCCTGCGCCGCTCAGTTGACGGGCGAGGCGTTCTTCTCCACCGGTTGCCAGGCATTCGGCACCGTCACCCCACTCGGATAGAGATGACAGGCCACCCAATGGTCGGGTTGCTTTTGCTCGAAAGGCGGCTCCACCTCTTTGCAAATGTCCATCACCCGCGGGCACCGGGGATGGAACCGACAGCCCCGCGGGGGATTGAGGGGTGAGGGCACGTCCCCGGTCAAGACGATGCGCTCGCGCTTGAGCTTGGGGTTGGGCATGGGGATGGCCGAGAGCAGCGCCTGGGTGTAGGGGTGCAAGGGGTTGCGGAAGAGGGTCTCGCGGTCCGTCACCTCCACCATCTTGCCCAGGTACATCACCCCCACCCGGTCGCTGATGTGCTCGACCACGCTCAGGTTGTGGGCGATGAACAGGTAAGTCAGGCCAAACTCCCGCTGCAGGCTGCGCAGCAGGTTGAGCACCGCCGACTGCACCGAGACATCGAGGGCCGAAACCGGCTCATCGCAGACGATGAACTTGGGCCGCAGGGCCAGGGCGCGGGCAATGCCGATGCGCTGGCGCTGACCGCCGGAGAACTCGTGGGGATAGCGACGGGCGTGGTAGGGGTTCATGCCCACCTTTTGCAGCAGATCGGCTACGATCTCGGCCCGTTCCTGGGCGTTGCGCCCGATGCCGTGGATCATCATGCCCTCGGCGATGATCTCGCCCACGGGCATGCGGGGGTCCAGAGACGAATAGGGGTCCTGGAAGATGATCTGCATGTGGCGGCGCATGGCCTTGAGCTCACGGCGGCGCAGCTTGAAGATTTCTTCGCCGTCGAAAAAGACATTGCCGCCCGTAGGCGGGATCAGGCGCAGGATGGTCCGCCCCACCGTGGTCTTCCCGCAGCCCGACTCGCCCACCAACCCGAAGGTCTCACCTTCGCGGATGGTGAAGCTCACGCCGTCCACCGCCTTGACCCAAGCCTTCACGCGCTGCAACAACCCGGCGCGCACGGGGAAATACTTTTTCAGGTCCTGAACGACCAGCAAATCACGCCGGGACTGACCTATATCAAACGCCATGCTCGCCTCCTGCAACGGCTTCGGCCACAACGGCACCTTCCTGGACAAACACTTCATCACCCACGAACCGCCAATCCGTGCGCCGAACTCCGGTCCATTGCTCCTTGGTCTCGGGATGGCGCATCCAACAGCGGACCTGATGACCCGGTTCGATTTCGATCAGAGGCGGTTCCTGCTCGGTGCAGATCGTTTTGCCATAGGGGCAGCGGGGTGCGAATTTGCACCCAGGCGGCAGGTTGATCAGGTCGGGCACCGTGCCGGGGATGACGGCCAGGCTTTCGCGCACCTCGCCCAGGACGGGGATGGCTGCCATCAGGCCTTCGGTGTAGGGATGAAGGGGGTTCTCGAAGAGGGTCACCACGTCGGCGTACTCGACGATCAGACCGGCGTACATCACGGCCACGTCGTCGCACATCTCGGCGATGACGCCCAAATCGTGGGTGATGAGCAGGATGGTCGTCCCCAGCTCCTCCTTCATCCGCCGCATCAGATCCAGGATTTGGGCCTGGATGGTCACGTCGAGCGCGGTCGTCGGTTCGTCGGCGATGAGCAAGTCGGGCAAGCACGACAGGGCCATGGCGATCATCACGCGCTGCGCCTGACCGCCGGAGATCTCATGGGGAAAGGCTTTGGCCCGCTGTTCGGCGTCGGGAATGCCCACCTTGGCCAGCATCTCCACCGCCCGTTTCCAGGCCTCTTCCTTGCTCATGTGCTGGTGGCGGATGAGCACCTCGGCCACCTGGTCACCGATGCGAAAAATGGGGTTGAGACAGCTGGTGGGTTGCTGAAAGATCATCGAGATCTTGCTTCCCCGCAGCTCGACCATCTCCTCTTCGGGCAATTCGACCAGGTTTTTATCCCGCAGCCAGACTTCGCCGGCCACGATCTTGCCCGATCCGCCCAAAAGCCGCATGATGGAAAGGGAGGTGACGCTCTTGCCGCAGCCGGATTCGCCCACCAGCCCCATGACTTTGCCTTCGGGAATGGAAAAATCCACACCGTTCACGGCTTTGACGACGCCGTCCTCGGTGAAAAAATAGGTTTTGAGGCCCTTAACCTGCAATAGCGGCCGATTTTCGTTTCGACTCTGACCCATACCTTGTTACCGTTTCAAACGCGGATCGAGGGCATCGCGCAAACCGTCGCCGATAAAGTTGAAACCGATGGAGACGGTGACCAGGAAGACGCCAGGCACCAATGGGAGCCAGGGATGTTGGAACATGTAACTCTGCGATGTGGAGAGCATGTTGCCCCAGGTGGGGGTGGGGTCCTGAACGCCCAATCCCAGGAAGCTCAGGGCCGATTCCAGGACGATGACGCCGCCCAGCGAGAGGCTGGCATTGACCAGAATCGGGGCCAAGCCGTTCGGGATGATGTGGCGGAAGATGATGCGGGCATCCGACGCGCCCACCGCCCGCAAGGCCTCGACGAAATCCTGCTTGCTCAGGGAAAGGGCCATCCCGCGCATGAGACGGGCCGCGCCCAACCAGCCGAAAATCACCAGGACGAGCACCAGGACGACGACTTTCTGGACCTCACGCGGGGGCGCCAGGAGAAGGGCGCTGAGGAGTCGTTCGAGAAAGCCCGGCAGCGGCAGGACGACATCGCGGCGCAAGAGGATGGCCGAGATGATGAGCAGAATCGGCAAGGTGGGGATGGTCAGCATGAACTCGATGATGCGCGAGATGATCGTGTCCACGATGCCGCCGTAATAGCCGGCCAGGGCGCCCAACAGGGCGCCAAACGTCTCGGAGATGAGCACGACCAGGATGGCGATGCTGAGAGAGACGCGCGCCGCATAGAGCACCCGCGTGAACAGGTCACGCCCCAAATGGTCAATGCCCATGTAGTGCACGCGGCCGTCCTGGGTGACGGTGCCAGGCGGCGCTGGCCGGGATGGCGCCGTCAGGTCAATGGCATCGCGCTCAAAGGGTGCCAGCACCGGCGCCAACAACGAGATGATGAAAATGAAGGTAATGAGAATGACCGAGACCACGGCCAGGCGATGCCGCATAAAACGGCGCAGGATGACACGCGCCTGGCTTTCCGAACGTTCGGCAGCGGCCGTCGGCCGGGTCGAGAGCGGGCGAGCAACGGTCGTCATGGGCAAACTTCCGACAAAAACGAGGCCAAACCGGTCAGGAGATCAGGTGTACTTGATGCGCGGGTCAACAACCGTGTACAGGATGTCGCCCAACAGCGTGGCCAGAACGGTGAGCACGGCCGTGATGAAGATGAAGGCCAGGGCGATGGGCCAGTCGCTGCGGGTCAGGGCGTCGTAGTAAAGGCGCCCCATGCCCGGCCAGGCAAAGACCGTCTCGGTGATGATGGCGCCGGAGAAGATGCCGGGGATGGTGAGCACGGCCACCGTGACGAAGGGGATGAGGGCATTGCGCAGGGCGTGCTTGATGATGACCACACGCTCGATCAGACCCTTGGCGCGGGCCGTGCGCACGTAGTCTTGCCGCATGACCTCGAGCATCGAGGAGCGCACGAAACGACTCCAGGTGGCCATGTAGAAAAAGGTCAGCACCCCGACCGGCATCAACAGATGGAGAAAACGGTCAAGAAACGTACCCGGCTGCACACGCGGCAGCCACGTGGCCACCGTGTACGGACGCACCGCCTCGCGCGCGCCGGGTGGCAACCGCGGCAACCAGGGCAAAGTATCGGACCACAGGTTCGGCAACACCGAGAAGAGCAGGATGACGAGCAGCCCGAAGAAAAAGGTGGGCATGGACGAGCCGATGAACGAGATCGTGGTAAAGGTGTAATCGAACCGGGAATACTGCCGAACGGCGCTGTAGATGCCGATGGGAATGCCCAGGGCAAAAGAGAGCAACGTCGAGAGGATCATCAGCTCCAGAGTCGCCGGCAAACGGCTCATCAACTCGTCGAACACGGGTCGGCCTGCCCGCACCACCGTCGAAAGCCCAAAATCACCCCGCAAAATGCCTCGGCTGGAACGAACGGCCGGGTGATACTGGGGTATCTCGGAAAGATACAGGTAATCGTCGCACCCGGCAGGGATGACCACCAGCTGACCGTCCCGCTGGACCACCTGTCGGTCTCGCGGCAAATAGCACCCCACCGGCACGTTGGCGAACCATTCGCGACCACCGATGATGATGGGGCCGTTCGGCAGCCCGATCAACCAGCGGGTGAAGCGGAAGGGCCAGTAGAAATCGAGGTCGTACTGGGCTCGCAGCCGCGCCAGGTCCTCGCGGGTCAGGCGGCGTTGCTGTTGCTGGATGCCGGCCAGAGGACCGCCCGGCGAAACGCTGAACAGCATGTAGGTGAACAGGGCGGCCAGAAAAACCACAAAAGCCGCCAGAATGAGTCGTCGAATCAGATAACTCGTCATTCGCCTATCTCGACAACAAAATCGAATGGTAACCGCTCAAATCACGACCTTTGCTTCCCCGATGGCTCTTCCGTTCTTGCCATCGGCGGCTCGCTTGGACGACGGACGAAAGACGTAGAGCAAGATGCCATCTTGCGCTACATCGTTCGTCTGCCTGGAATGGAACCCTGTCGGAACCTGAGCCATCATCATCGGCCTAAGTCGTTACGACGCGATTTTTATTAAGCAAACGGGCGGGCCACCCTGGCGGATACGCCCGCCCGTTGCGAAGTACGGCCAATCCAGGCCGGCCTGCCGCCCCGGCAGGGGCGGCAGGCACGGTGTGCGGCTTACTTGGTGAAGAGGTTGATGTCGATGTGCTCCCACGTGGCGGAGCCACTGATCTCGTACTTCACCCGACCGGTAGACTTGGCCGCGTCGATCACGGTCTGGACCTCGGCGCCCGCACCCAGGGTGGAGTCATCCAGGTAGTCCACGTCGCCGTTGATCAGCTGGGCCACGGCCTGGTTCGTGTCGGCCAGGAAGACGAAGATCACGTTGGGCGTCGCCACCTCGCCGGCATAGTAGGGGTTCTTGGCCAGGACCAGCCGCTCGCCCTTGACCCACTCGGTCACGTAGTAGGGACCGAAGGACAGCGGCGTCTCGGCGATCTCGGGCAGGGTGGCCCACTCCTCGGCCGGCACATCAGCCAGCTTGCGGCCGTCGGACAGCACCTGATGGCTCGGGTACAGGCTGAAGGGGTAGAGGAAGTAGGTCGGATCCTGGCTGCCGGGCAGGAAGCTGATGGTCATCTCCAGGGCGTCCTTGGCGAAGGTGATCTTGCTCATCACATCGCCCTCGACGTTCGGATCGCCGATGCGGCGGCAGTACTCGATGGAGGTCGCGCCGGACTTGGGATCGCAGTCGATCTTGGCGCCCAGGATCATGTCGTTGACGCTGCCGGGGGTGCCGTCGCTCCAGGTGTAGGGCTTGAGCTTATAGGTGACGGTCAACTTCTTCATCTTGACGGTGCTGGTGCCGTCGTACTCGATGGTGTTGCCGTCGGCGTCAATGATCTTGACGCCCTTGTCCAGCTTCACGGCCTGACCAGCGGCATCATACACCTGGTCGCCCGCCTTGACCTCGACCGTCTCGTTCTTGGCCAGGCCGGACTCGATGGTCGAGAGGCCGTCCTGCAGCACAGGCTGGAAGTCGTAGCTGTACTGGGAGACGATGTGGCCCTTGGCGGGGATGAAGATCAGGCGCTGCACGGCCATGCTGGAGACCAGAGCCCAAGCGCTGTCGGGTTCCTGGGGCATGCCCAC
>JAOADB010000302.1:255-3785 GCA_026417535.1 Caldilineales bacterium | reverse complement strand
CGCCTGACCTGCGGCAAGTGCAAAGTCCGCATCGAAGAAGGCGCTTTCGCCAAGCACGGCATCGTCTCCTCGGCTGCCCATGTCAGCCCCATGACGGCCGAAGAGGCCGAGCTGCTGCAGAACATGGGCGCGACCGATTGTCGGCTCTCCTGCGTGACCTATGTCCAGGGCGATGTGCTCGTTTTCGTGCCCGAAGAAAGCCGCGGCCAGAAGCAGATCATCCGCAAGTCGGCTACCGAGCGCGTCATCGAGGTGGCGCCGGCCATCCGCAAGGTGTACGTGCGGGTGGACGAGGCGCAGCTGGGCGATCATCGCGGGGATTGGGGCCGGCTGCAGGACGCGCTGCGCCAGCAGTGGCAGCTCGACAACCTCAGCATTGACCTGTTGGCCCTACGGCGGTTGCAAGAGGCCCTGCGCAAAGGCAACTGGGCCGTGACGGTCACCCTCTGGCATGACCGGGAGGTCATTGACGTGCGGCCCGGTTACGAAGAAGGGATTTACGGCCTGGCCGTGGACATCGGCAGCACCACGGTGGTGGCTCACCTGTGCGATCTGCGCACGGGCGCCGTACTGGCCACCGAATCCACCATGAACCCGCAGGTGACCTACGGCGAAGACCTGATGAGCCGGATTTCCTACGTCATGATGCACGAGGACGGGCTGGAGAAGCAGCACAAGGCCATCATCGAGGCGTTGAACACGCTGGCCAGCCGGGCAGCGCGGCAGGCCGGTATCCGCGGGGTGCGCGATATCCACGAAGCCGTCTTTGTGGGCAACACGACGATGATCCACCTGTTCATGGGGATCAGCCCGGTCGAATTGGGCGGTTCGCCCTTCGCCGTGGCCGCGCGCGAGCCGCTGGACATCAAGGCCCGCGAGCTGGGGCTCAAGTTCCATCCCGGCGCCTATGTCCACGTGTTGCCGCCCGAAGCCGGCCATGTTGGCGCGGACAACGTGGCCGTCCTGCTGGCCGAAGAACCGTATCGCAGCGACGAGATCACGTTGGCGGTGGATGTGGGCACGAATGCCGAGATCGTCCTGGGCAACCGCGAGTGGATGTTCAGCGCCTCCAGCCCCACCGGGCCGGCCTTCGAGGGCGCGCAGATCACCTTCGGCATGCGGGCGGCGCCCGGCGCCATCGAGCGTGTACGCATTGACCCGGTGACGCTGCGACCGCGCTTTCGGGTGATCGGCGAGGAGCGCTGGTCGGACGAGTGGCCGCGGCCCGAAGCACGCACCGAGGCCAATCAGCCCAAGCATCTCGCCGCAGGCATCTGCGGCTCCGGGATCATCGAGGTCATCGCCGAGATGCTGATGGCGGGCATCCTCCTGCCCGACGGGCGTTTCAATCCCAACGCGGCCACCGACCGCCTGGTCTGGAAGGACCGCAAAGCGGCCTACATCCTGGCCACCGGCGAGGAGACGACCACCGGCGAACCCATCGTCGTCACCCAGAACGACGTGCGGGCCATTCAGCTGGCCAAAGCCGCGCTCTATGCCGGGACCAAGTTGCTGATGCGCCGGGCCGGCATTGACAGGGTGGACCGTATCCTCCTGGCCGGTGCCTTCGGCAGTTACATTGACCCCAAGCACGCCATGGTCCTGGGCCTGATCCCGGATTGCGACCTGACGAAAGTCACGGCCGTGGGCAATGCCGCCGGCGACGGCGCCCGCATCGCCCTTCTCAACCGCCACAAGCGCCGGGAGGCCTGGGACATCGCCCGCTGGGTTCGCTCCATCGAGATCGCCATGGACCCCCACTTCCAGGAGGAGTTCGTGGCGGCCATGCACATCCCCCATGCCAGCGATCCTTTCCCCCATCTCGACGGCCTGCTGCCGAAGGTCGAGGCCGTCCCCCTGCCCCGCGGTCGCGAACGGCGGTCGCGTGAACGGGTTTGACCCCTTGCCACTTGCGCAAGATAACGAACATGACCGCCGACATCGTTCTCAGCGAACTGACAACCGACGACCTGTGGGTCTTGTTGCAGGAAGACCTCTATGATGGCCTGAACGAGGAAGTCGTGGCCGAGGTGCAGGAGGCCCTGGCCCGCGGGGAACATCCGCAGACCGTGTTGCAAAAAGGGTTGATTGCCGGGATGGACGTGGTGAGCGCCGACTTTCGCAACGGCGTCATCTTCGTGCCTGAGGTGCTGGTGGCGGCCAATGCCATGAAAGCCGGGCTGGACGTCTTGCGGCCCTATCTGAGCCGCAGCGAGTCGCCGCCCATCGGCACCGTGGTCATCGGCACCGTGCGGGGCGATATCCACGACATCGGCAAGAACATCGTGGCGATGATGCTGGAAGGCGCCGGGTTTGAGGTCATCAACCTGGGCAAAAACGTGACCGTTGAGGACTTCACCCGGGCCGTGAAGGCCCACAACGCCCACATCCTGGGCATGTCGGCTCTGCTCACGACGAGCATGCCCTACATGAAAGAGGTCATTGACGCCCTGGCGGCCCAGGGGCTGCGCGAGCGTGTCATCGTCCTGGTCGGCGGCGCGCCGCTGAACGAGGTCTATGCCCGCGAATTCGGGGCCGATGCCTACTGCCGCGACGCGTACGAGGCCGTGCACACGGCCCGGCGTCTGTTACACATCCGCTTGCGAGGCGACCATGAGTCTGGGTAGTCGTTTGCGTGATCATCCCCATCTGTTGGAACATCTCTATCGCTTGACCGACCGCGTGTTCCGCCGTCTTGACCCGCTCATCCGTCGGATCGGCTACGAGCGGGCCAATCGCTGGCTGCGCGGCCCGGAGGATTGGGCCAAGCGCATCGTCTTCGATTGTCGGATGTGCGGCCAGTGCATCCTCCATTCGACCGGCATGACCTGTCCGATGACCTGTCCCAAAAACCTGCGCAACGGCCCCTGCGGCGGAGTGCGCGCCAACGGCCATTGCGAGGTCAAGCCGGAGATGCGATGCGTGTGGGTTGAGGCCTACGAGCGTTCGTTGCGGATGCCGATATACGGCGCCGAGATGCTCTTCATCAATCCGCCGGTCAACCGCCAGTTGGAGGGCACGTCGGCCTGGATCAACATGCTGACCGGCGTGGACAAAGAGGTGCCCAAAGGCTGGGTGGGCGCGCCGCGTCGGGCCGAAATCCCCCTGTTGGACGGCCCCTGGCCGGGGCGTTAGGCGCTTTTGAGCCACAGATCACACCGATTTTGTGGATTTTGATAAAAATAGTCATTAATATCAAGTAATATAAAAATACCAACCCATCGCGATTGGTATAGCATCGTGTAGCGCAAGATGTCATCTTGTCCTACGTTTACACTACATTTACACTACTGACACCGAAAAACTTGAACAATCGTTTTGAATAAGATAATTTAATCACAAAGACACGAGACACAAAGATATGCAATAAATTAAAAAATTATCTTAGTGTCCTTAGTGTCTTTGTGATTTTGTGATTATAAAAACCATAGAACATAATTCTCGAAATATAACGATATTGAAATAAAAGAAAAAATTCGCTACCGTACAGAACTAATGTTCTGGAGTGGACGAGATGACAAGGACGTGAC
>JAOADB010000302.1:0-245 GCA_026417535.1 Caldilineales bacterium | reverse complement strand
AAAAAAAAGAAAAACCCATGATGCCCCACCCCCCCCCCAGCGACGACCAGCCGATGGAAGCCCAGTTCACCGCCGGTAGCCGCCTGGAGCGGGTGCTCCGTTCGGGGCGTTTCGCCGTCACGGCCGAGCTGAATCCGCCCGACAGCGCCAATCCTCAGGAGGTGTACGACGCCGCCCTCGTCCTCTCGGAGGTTTGCGACGCCATCAACGCCACGGACGCTTCGGGCGCCAACTGCCACATGAGC
>JAOADB010000301.1 GCA_026417535.1 Caldilineales bacterium | reverse complement strand
TGACGATGAAAGGTGTGGGTGTGGGCGTGGCCGTGACGATGAAAGGCGTGGGTGTGGGCGTATTCGTGACGACGATAGGGGTGGGCGTCGCCGTGACAACAACGGGCGTCGGCGTCGGTGTGGCCGTGACAACGGCGGGTGTCGGCGTGGGTGTGTCGGTGGCAATCGGGGATGTGGGCGTCGGCGTGGGCGCAGCTGCGCTGCACGCTTCCAGCACGACATCGTCCACGTACATGGCCGTCACCCCGCCGCTGCCGTTGTTGCGCACGTTGATATAGAGCGTGATGGTCTGACCCAGGAAATCGCTGAGGTCGAATTGCAGCGTTTTCCAGGTGGCGTCGTTCCCGGCCGCGCTCCATACCTGCCGCAAGGTGCCGTTGGTGACGGGGTCGAGGATGCGGATTTCCTGCTCGTCGCTGGGGTCGAGCGGTTGGCTGAGCTGATACACCGCCAGACGCAGGCGCAGCTGATCCACTGCCGGCACGATGACCGTCTGCCGCATGGACGAGAAGCTGTTCACGTTCGGCCCGGTCAGAATGCCCAGGCGGGCGCTGCGCACCGGGCTGACGAAACGGTCGAGGGAATAGCCCCCTGGCGCGGGCGAGGGACCGAAAACCCAGCCCGTGTTCGTCTCCATGTTGCTGTTCGTCAACAGGTTGAGACAAGTCAATTGGGCGGGCTTGCGGTCTATGGGTGCCGCCCCGGCGGTGATCCCCGGCAGGAAAAGCGCCGTCAAGGCGGTTAGAAGCCAGATTTTCCAAAGCGAAGGGGTCATGGGCAAAAGCCTTCCTCAAAAAAGAGCGAAAGCGCGTATTCCCGTTCATTTTACACGCTTCTGCGCGCCAGTTCCAACGCGCGCAAAAGTTGGGTGCGGTGCACCGTTTGACGAAGGGTGCTCAACCCCTTAGAATAAACCCATCGGCGCAGCAGCGCCGTTATCTTGTCTATGCCGGATAACCCTTGCCATGCGTTTTGACACGTCTCGTCTCCCGTTCCCACCTCGGTCGTGGCGGCTGTGGGGATGGCCGGCCTTGCTGATGCTCGTCCTGCTGCTGGCTGCCTGCGGCGGCGATCCCCCGCCCACACCGACCCCCACGCGCACACCCACCCCGGTGGCCACGGCCACACCCACGCCCTCGCCCACACCGGCGGTCACGGATACGCCCACACCGTCACCCACCCCGGAGGCCACGGCCACGCCGACGCCCACCGACACGCCGGTTCCCACCGCTACGTCCACGCCGACCTCCACACCCGACGCCAACGTCATTGACCCGGCGCGGGATCCCAACATCTCGCCCTTCACCGGCCTGCCCCTGGACCCGGCGGTGCGGCAACGGCGACCCCTGGCCATCAAGATCTCGAATGACGAAATCGCGCACGAGCGTCAATCGGACCTGAACAAGGCCGACATCATCGTCGAAAGCCGGGTCGAGTTCAACTACACCCGCTACACGGCCCTCTACCACAGTCAGGATGCCGCGCGGGTGGGCACCATCCGCAGCGCCCGGCTCATTGACCGCGACCTGCCGGTCATTTTCGATGCCGTGCTCTGCTTCTCCGGCGCGGTGAAGGACGTGCGCGACCAGCTTTACAACTCCGACCTGCGCGACCAAATCATCGAACAGGCCATCAACGGCTCCTCCTTCTATCGGGATAGGACTTGGCCGCCGCCCAACAACCTCTTCGCCGATACGCGGGTCCTCCGCCAGACGGCCGAGAGCCGTGGGTGGAACACGCCGCCGCAACCGACGCTGCGCACCGTCTTCAGCGTGGCGCCTCCGCCCGGCGGCAGCCCGGCCAGCACCCTCACCGTTCCCTACCCGGTGTTGCCCGTGCGCTGGCAATACGACCCCGGCCGCGGCCGCTGGTTGCGCTGGGCCGGGGGGCAGCCTCACATTGACAAGGCCAGCGGCGAGCAGGTCATCGCCGATAACATCGTCGTCCTGGGCATCCACCACGTGGTTACCCTCATCATTGAACACGGTACCCAGCGCATGGGCGAAGGCCAGAACTGCCGCAACTGCTCCATCGAAATCCAGATTTGGGGCGAAGGCCCGCTCAAAATTTTCCGCGATGGCCGGGTCTATGAAGGCAAGTGGGTGCGGCCGGAGCGTTACGCGCCCTTCCGTTTCGTGGATGTCGCCGGCCACGATATCCCCCTCAAGCCCGGCACGAGCTGGTGGCAGGTGACGCCACTCGATATGACCGTCACCATCCAACCCTGACCGCCTGCGTCCCGGTAGCGCCCTTCGCCGGTCTGCCGGGACGCGTTCTCTGGGGCAACGAGGCCCCATTCCGTTTCAATGAGGAGGCATGTGTGAGTACCGCAACGACGCGGCGCTATAGTGCATCGGACGTGGCCCGGGCGCAGTTTCTGCGGGCCGTGCGTTATCTTCATCTCCGTGACGACCTGATCGAATACCTGCTGACGCCCAAGCGCGAGCTGATCGTCCACTTCCCGGTCATCATGGACGACGGCCGCATGCGCATGTTCACGGGCTATCGGGTCCATCACAACACGGTCAAAGGCCCCACCAAGGGCGGTATCCGCTATCACCCCGATGTCAACCTGGATGAAATCCGGGCGCTGGCCATGTGGATGACCTGGAAATGCGCGCTGATGAATCTGCCCTACGGCGGCGCTAAAGGCGGGGTGCAGGTGGATCCCAAACAGCTCTCGAAAAACGAATTGCGCCGTCTCACCCGGCGCTACACCACCGAGATCAGCATCCTCATCAGCCCCGAAGGCGATGTCCCGGCCCCCGACGTGGGCACGAATCCGGAGGTCATGGCCTGGATCATGGACACCTACTCGATGCATCGGGGCTACAGCACCCCGGCCGTGGTCACGGGCAAACCCATCAGCATCGGCGGGTCTCAGGGCCGTATCGAGGCCACAGGTACGGGCGTCATGTTCACCACGATGGAGGCCATGCGACACCTGGGCATGGACCCCGCCGAGACCACGGTGGCCGTGCAGGGCTTCGGCAATGTGGGTTCCATCGCCGCCCTGCGCATGTGGGAACAAGGCTGCAAGATCATCGCCCTGAGCGATGTCAACGGCGGTATCTACAACTCCCGTGGGTTCCATGTGCGCGATGTCATGCGCTATCAGAAGGAGCACGGCACCATCTCCACCTATCCCGAAGCCGACGCCATCACCAACGCCGAATTGCTCACCTGCCGCTGCGATGTGCTCATCCCGGCGGCGCTGGAAGGCGTGATTGACGAGCTGGTGGCGCCGGGGGTCAAAGCCCGCCTCATCGCCGAGGGCGCCAACGGTCCTTGCACGACCGAGGGCGAGGAAATCCTGCTGGACAAGGGCGTCACCTTTGTGCCCGACATCCTTTGCAATGCCGGCGGCGTTACCGTCTCCTATTTCGAGTGGGTGCAGGACTTGCAGGGCTTTTTCTGGACGGAAGCCGAGATTTTCGAGCGCCTGCGCCGTTTGCTGCTGGAGAACTTCCGTGCCGTGTGGGAGACGGCCCAGGAAAAACGGGTGGACATGCGCACCGCCGCCTACACTTTGGCCATCAGCCGGGTGGTCGAGGCCATCGAGGTGCGCGGGATTTACCCGTGAGGGGTAGCACAACTGCGAGCAGTTGTGCCACCCCTCGCAGTTGTGCTATAGCCCTACAACCGCCGTTCGCGCGTCCCGAACCCGCGAAGTCGCCACCCGATGCAGCGCGCTATCGACGAAAGAACTCAAAGAAACTCAGAAGAACTTCATCCATCATCTATCGTCCATCGTCCCTCAATACGTATCCGGCACCACCCAGAGCTGATTGGCGGCGCGGGCGGTGATGTACAC
>JAOADB010000300.1 GCA_026417535.1 Caldilineales bacterium | reverse complement strand
TCCGATGCCCGCCCGCTCTCACCGCCCACCATTCAGACCCCGCGGCGGCACCGCCTAGGGGTGGGCAGCCTGCTGCGAGGCACGGCGCCACCCCGGGCCGATGTGCGCCTGCTGGCCGATGAGACCGTCGTGGCGACGTTCCGCGCCGGGCCGCGTGGCGGGTGGGCCGTCCGGCTGCCGGCCACGCTGGCGGCCGGCCCTCACACCTTCCGCCTGGAGGTGCTCGGCCCCGATGGCGCCGTGCTCGCCGTTTCGGCCGCCGTCGTGATCGAGGTCATCAACCTCGGCCCACCCACAACGCTGCCGGTGACGGGCGGCTCCTGAGCCGAACACGGCATAGTGTCTGCGTCCCGCAACCGCTCGGAGCGATGCCGGCGGTGACTGAGGTCGTGACCCTGCCCTCTTGCGGGGAACAAAAGACGAAGGACGAGAAAACGCTTTCTCGTCCTTCGTCTTTCGTCCTTCGTCTCGAATCGGGGCCGATGGCAGGGACGGAAACCCCATCCGGAAGGTGAGCCGTTAGCGGCCGCTGAGCAGATCGCCCAACAGCTTGCCGCCCAGGCCGGCCACGCCCGGCGATTCCTCGCCGCCCCGGCCTGCTCGGGCGCCGGCTAAAATGCGGTCGGCCAGCCGGGAAAGCGGCAGGCTTTGCAGATAGATCTTGCCGGGGCCGGTCAGGGTGGCCAGAAACAGCCCTTCACCGCCGAACAGCGCGTTCTTGAAGCCCCCAACGAAGCGGATGTCGTAGTCCACCGACGGGGCAAAAGCCACCAGACAGCCCGTGTCCACCTTGACCGTCTCGCCGGCTGCGAGGTCGCGCTCGATGACGGCGCCGCCGGCATGGACAAACGCCAGACCGTTTCCGCTCAGCCGCTGGAGGATAAAGCCTTCGCCACCGAAAAGGCCCGCGCCGAGCTTGCGGGTGAAAGCCACTTCGATCTCGATGCCCCTGGCCGCGCAGAGGAACGAATCCTTCTGGCAGAGGAACGAACCGCCGAGAGCCGCCAGGTCGAGCGGGATGATCCGACCAGGATAGGGGGCGGCAAAGGCCACCCGCGCCTTCCGACGCGAGGTGTTGGTGAAATCGGTGATGAAGAAGCTCTCGCCAGTCATGACGCGCTTCAGCCCTTTGAGCAGGCCGCCGCCGGTCGAGGTTTGCATTTGGACGCCGTCGTCCATGTACGTCATGGTCCCGATCTCGGCCCGCACGGCCTCACCGGGATCGAGTTCGATTTCGACGAGCTGTAAGTCGTCGCCAACGATGCGAAAGTCAATGACATCGGCCATAACAAGTCATCCTTTGAACGAGGTAAACGGACGGGCTGCACTGCGCTGGAACGATAATAGAAACAATCGGGGGCCAAATCTGTAAGAGGCATGGCGAAGCGCCAGAGCAAAAACGGCCAACGTCATCCTCCGACGCGCCATCTGCATTTTATCGCTCTCGCCCTCCATCGGCTATGATGGGTGGACGATAGACGATGGATAACCAACCCTCCATCGTCCATCGTCCAATTCAGTCCTCCATCGTCTATCGTCCGATTTAGAACGCCGTGATGCCCTCTTCCCCTCTCATCAACGACCTCCGGGCGCGACTCCTCCGCTTCGCGGCGGCCATGCCCAAAATCGAGCTCCATGTCCATCTCGAGGGCGCCATTGCCCCGGCCACGGTGCTGGCGCTGGCCCGTCGGCACGGTCGTACCCTGCCTGCGCAAGACGAAGCCGGCCTGCGCGCCTGGTATCGCTTCACCCACTTCCGCCATTTCGTCGAGGTCTATCTGACCCTCTCGGACCTGTTGCGCACGGCCGCGGATTTCGAGCTGATCGCCTACGAGTTCGGCCGGGACATGGCGCAGCAGCACATCCGCTACGCCGAGGTGACCTTCACCCCCTACACCCACCTTTGGCAGAACAAGGGACTGCATCCCGACGATCTGATCGCCGGCCTGGAAGCCGGCCGGCAGCGGGCCCGGCAGGATTTCGGCGTCGAGATGGCCTGGGTGTTCGATATCCCCCGCAACCTGAGCTTTGCCGATGGCGTCTACACCGGACGGGCCAGCGACCCCACGGTGGAGATGGCGATTGCCTATCGCGACCGGGGCGTGGTGGCGTTGGGCCTGGGCGGGAACGAAGTGGGCGCGCCGCCGGAACCCTTTGCCCCGGCCTTCGCTGCCGCCCGCAGCGCCGGATTGCACAGCGTGCCCCATGCCGGCGAAACCGCTGGCCCGGCCAGCGTGTGGGGCGCACTCCGCGCCCTCGGCGCCGAGCGGATCGGCCACGGGGTGCGCAGCGTCGAAGACCCCGACTTGCTGACCTACCTGGCCGAACGGCGCATCCCCCTCGAAGTCAACCTCACCTCGAACATCTGCCTGGGCATTTACCCCGACTACGCAGCCCATCCCCCTGCCCCGCCTGCTGGCGGCAGGCGTGCTGGTGACCATCAACAGCGACGACCCGCCCCTGTTCGGCACCACCCTGACCCGTGAGTATCAGGTGCTCGTCGAGCATTTCGGGTTTACGGCCGCCGACCTCGAACGTCTGGTTCTGAATGCCCTGGAGGCCAGCTTCTTGCCGGCCCCGCGCAAGGCAGCCCTCGCCGCCGAGCTGCGCGGCGAATGCGCCCGCCTGCGGCAGCAGTACGGCCTCGACGACTGAAACCCGCGCAACCGTGTTCTACGGTTTTTCTCGGCTTTTAGCCCTTGTCAGGACGAAAGACGAAAGACGGAGGACGACAAAGCATTCGTCCTCCGTCTTTCGTCCTCCGTCTCGAAGGTTGACCGACAAAGGGAACGAAACCCTCTCCGAAAGTGAGCCATGACCCCACGTTCTTTCACCGTCGAGCAGGCTGTCGGGTTCCCACCGGCTGCGCTGGCCGACGCCTTCAACGCCGGTTTTGGCGATTATCCCCTGCCGTTTCACTTCGATACCGAGCGCTACCTCCGCTTTGTGCTCGCCCACGATATCCGCCCGGAACTCTCTTTCGTGGCCCTGAGCGGGGGGCAAATCGTGGGCATCGTCCAGGTGGGCCGACGCGAGGATGCCGGGTGGATCGGTGGGCTGGCCGTCTTGCCGGCCCATCGTCGCCGCGGGATCGGCCGAGCCTTGATGGAAACGGCCACGGCCGCGGCCTTTGCCGCCGGGATACGCACCCTCTCCCTTGAAGTCCTGGCCCAAAACGAGGCGGCGCTGCGCCTGTACGAACGCCTGGGCTGGCGCCACGACGACGAGCTGCTCACGTGGTATCGGCCGTTGGAACAGGACCTCCTGCCCGTTCCCGGCGAGTTCCTGGAAGCGGTGGATGCCACTGCCATCCTCAGCGGTTGTTTTCACTGGCACGATCGGCCCCTCTGCTGGCAACGGCAACAACGCACCCTGCAGCAGCTGCTCGACGACAGCATCGGCGCTTGGGCCATTCTCCGCAACGGGCGGCCCGTGGCCTACGCCCTGGGCCGTCGGCCGCACAACGGCCGTCTGCATCTGCTCGATGTGGCCGTTGACCCCCAGGTGGGCATCCGCAGCGCCGGACGGCCCCTTCTCCAGGCCCTTTACCACACCTTCCGTCAAGCGGTCCCCCTCCTCGCCAACGAACCGGTGGACTCCCATCTCAATCACCTGTTCGTGGCCCTGGGCTATCGGGTCCTCCATCGCCAATACGCCTTGCGTCTTGATGGCTAACTTGGCCCCATCGGGATGCTCTGTTACAATGTGTCCCGTTTCACAAATCGGACGACAGACGAAGGACGGCAGCTCCCCCTAAGCTCCCCTAAGAAGCTGTTTGAAAAGTGGAACTGTCGGGCGAGTCGTGGTATGAATCGTCGTTGTGAACCAACGAAACTACCCAAG
>JAOADB010000299.1 GCA_026417535.1 Caldilineales bacterium | reverse complement strand
AGATGTGTATAAGAGACAGTATCCGGTCTGCGCATCGTCTGGAATCCGGCGGCTCCGCCCGGCTCGCGCGTGCTGCAGGTGGAGGTGCGTCAGGCCGACGGGAGCTACAGCCCCCTCGACCCCAATGCCGTGTATCGGGTCGTGACCAACGACTTCATGCGCCGCGGCGGCGACGGCTATACCGTGTTCCGCGACCGGGCCATCAATCCCTACGATTTCGGGCCGGCCCTGGATGAGGCCTTGGCCGATTACATGGCCATGCTCTCGCCGGTCGAGGCCGAGGATATCCCCGGCAACCGCATCATCCGGGTGGACAAGATCATCACCATCCTGCACACGAACGACACCCACGGCTACTGGGAGGCCACGACGTATCGGGGCGTTCCGCAAGGCTTCGAGTATCTGTCCACCCTCATTGCTCAGGAACGGGCGCGGAATCGCAACGTCATCCTCCTCGATGCCGGCGACACCTTCCAGGGCAATGCCTTCGCCCAGTACTTCCGCAACGCCACGCCCAACCCGATTGCCGGCGGCATGAACATGCTCCGCTACGATGCCTTCATGTTGGGCAACCACGAGTTCAACTTCGGGCCGCAGACCTTCGCCACCATGCTCGGCCAATTGCAGATGCCCATCCTAGGCAAGGCCAATCTGGTGGACGATGGCTCCTACGGCTTCATCAACGAGCGCGTGCAGGAGTACGTCAACCTGAACGTGGACGGCGTGAAGGTGACCATTTGGGGGACGACGAACCCGCGGGTCTATCGCTACGAGTTGCCGACGAACATCCCCGGCCTGACCTTCCTCTCGGCCCTCGAGGTGGCCCGGAGGCGCGTGCCGGAGATCCGCGCGTTGGAGAACCCGGACCTCTTCATCGCTCTGAACCACATCGGCTACGCGCCCTACGGGGATGAGATTGACAGCGACCGGCTCATGGCCGAGCAGGTGGCCGGGATTGACGTCATCATCGGCGGCCATAGCCACACGCGGCTCGACCCGGCCGTGCTCGTGACCTCGCCGGTCAATCCCAAGGGCACTCTCATCGCCCAGGCCGAGCGGTACGCCGCCTGGCTGGGCAAGGTGACGGTGGGTTTGCGGGCCAAGCCCGGCGGCGGCTACGAGGTGGTCTATCGGGTCGGTCGGCTGATCCCGGCGAGCAGCGCCACCCCGGACCCGGCCATGCGTGCGTACTTGCAGCCGTTCCTGGACGAGCTGAATGCCTATATCAATCAGCCCATCGGCCAGACGACGACGCCCATTGACGCGCTCCGAGCCTACACCGAGGAAACCAACGGCGCCAACTTGCAGGCCGATGCCTCGGTCTATGTGCTCGAGAAGAACGGCATCCCCGTGGACTTCCACCTGTCGGGTGCCATGAGCAACCGACGGGTGGCCGACGGCGCCACGCCGGAGAATCCGGTGACGCTGACGGTCAACGACATGTACACGCTGATGCCCTACGAGAACTCGCTCGTGGTCATCTCGATGAACGGGCCGCAGATCAAGCGGGTGTTGGAGCGGGCCTATCGGAACTACTGGTACTACAAGTACGTGCCCGACCGCGGGGGCTATTCCTACTACACGACCTGCATGCTCGACATCAATGCCGGCGGGGTGATCACCTATCGGGATGCCTATCCCGAACCGCCCGACGGCAATAACGTTGTCTCCGTGGTCTTCGACGGGACGGCCGTGGACTTCAACGACGCCGATACGTACTATCGGGTCTCAACCGTGAACTATCTGGCAGCCGGCTCTTGCAATTTCAACGACGCCGGGGTGACTATCTGGCCGCTGAACCAGATCGTGGCCGATACCCAGTACTACGTGCGCGATGCCGTCATCGAGTACATTCGGGACCGCGGCACCATTTCACCGGCCGTGGAGGGTCGTCTGGTCTTCCAGCGCCCCTGAGTTGGTTGAAGACACTTCCCCTACCCGTTGCAAGGCCCGCCGTCTGCCCCGGCGGGCCTTGTCTTCGACGATCGCATGTCCGGATCGGGGCCGCCTCGGACGGGTGTTCTTCGTTTGTTTCGACCCAAAGCGGGAGCGGTTAGCCCTTTTGCCTGTCCGTTTGCAAAAGGGTTGAACGTCTGATGAAATACAGACTGCCAACCCCTTCCCGAGGACCGTATGCCATCATCGCACTCCACCCGGATAACCCTTTTCGTCGCAATAGGAGTCGGCACCGTGTTGCTCGTCATCTTCCTCGCAGCGCGCAGCGAGATCGCCCTTGGTCAAGATGAAGCGATTGCGACTCCTTCTGCGGCCGAGATGACAACCACGCGTCCGAACATCATCCTCATCCTCACCGATGACGAGGACACGGGGATGACGGCCTACATGCCCAATCTGCAGGCTCTGATCGTCCAGCAGGGGTTGAGCTTCACCCGCTTTTTCCATAACGACGCGCTGTGTTGTCCTGCCCGCGCCTCCATCCTGCGCGGGCAGACCACCGACAACACCCGGATTTTCGAGAATCACCCCTCTATCGGCGGTTTTCAAACCTTCTACGGCCGCGGGGAAGAGCAATCCACCGTAGCAACCTGGCTGCAAAGCGCAGGGTATCGCACGGCGCTCATGGGCAAGTATCTCAACGGCTATCCGCAAACGGCGCCTTCCAATCGCTATGTGCCGCCGGGCTGGAGCGAATGGTACGTGGCCACGAGCAACGCCTTCAATGCCCAGTTCAACTACACTCTCAACGAAAACGGCACCCTGGTCACGTATGGCAGCAGCGCGGCCGATTACGGCACCGATGTCCTGGCCCGCAAGGCCGACGATTTCATCCGCCGGGCCGCGGCCCAGGGTCAGCCGTTTTTCCTCTACATCGCGCCGGTGGCGCCCCACGGCTCGATCGATCCGGACCCGCCCGTCCCGGCTCCGCGGCATAACCAGCTGTTTCCCGGCGCGCAGGCCCCACGCTTGCCCCATTTCAACGAAGCCGATGTCAGCGACAAACCGGCCTACGTGCGCAACACGCCGTTGCTCTCCGAGCAGCGCATTGCCGAGGTTGACCTGTGGTATCGCCGCCGCTTGCAGTCCATGCAGGCGGTAGATGAGATGATCGCCCTGCTGATCGGGACATTACAGCAAACTGGGCAGCTTGGCAACACCTACATTTTCTACACTTCGGACAACGGCTACAGCCTGGGCCAACACCGGTTGTTCATCGGCAAGCGCGCACCTTACGAAGAGGTCATTCGCGTGCCCCTCTATGTGCGCGGGCCGGGTGTGCCCGCCGGCGCCACACGCGATCACATGGTCGCCAACATTGACTTGGCGCCGACCTTCGCTGCCCTGGCCGGCGTGATCCCACCGACGTTTGTGGACGGCCGTTCGCTGGTACCGCTGTTGGGGTTCAGTCCCCCTTCTTCGGCGGCCTGGCGGCAGGCGCTGTTGATCGCTCACGGACCGCCACCGGCCACGCCGGCCACCCCCATACCTTCCAGCGATTACCCGGTGCCCAACTTCCGCGGGTTGCGCGGTCAGTCGTTGACCTATGTCGAATACCAGGCCGGTGAGCGCGAGCTGTACGATTTGGTAAACGACCCCTATCAGCTCCACAACAGCGCCGACCGCACCGATCCGGCCTATCTGAACCTGTTGTCCCAGCGCGTCGCTACCCTGGTCGCCTGCAGCGGCGCGGCCTGTCGCAACGCCGAGAACACACCGTTGCCGCCCCTCCCGCCCACCCATACCCCCACTTGGACGCCCATCCCCCTCCCCACGCGCACGCCAACCCCCGGTCCTACTCCGACACCAACCCGCACGCCCACGCCAGGTC
>JAOADB010000298.1 GCA_026417535.1 Caldilineales bacterium | reverse complement strand
ATGTGGCGCCGGTGGGTTTATCGGTGGTCATCTCGTCAAAAAGTTGAAACGCGAAGGCTATTGGGTGCGCGGGGTGGATATCAAACACCACGAGTTCGCGCCCACCCAGGCCGATGAGTTCCTGCTAGTGGACCTGCGCGAGCCGGAAGCGTGTCGCTGCGCCCTAACCCTGCCCGATGGCAGGCCGTTCGACGAGGTCTATCAGCTCGCGGCCGATATGGGCGGCATGGGGTTCATCTCCGTGGCCGAATGTGAGGTGCTCCACAACAACGCCCTCATCAACCTGCACATGGCCCATCACGCCGCCGAGATGGGCGTGCCCCGCTACTTTTTCTCCTCCTCGGTCTGTATCTACCGCGACATGGCGCCCGACGAGCCGCCGCTGAGCGAGGACGACGCCTACCCGGCCCAACCCGACAACGAGTACGGCTGGGAGAAGCTCTATGCCGAGCGGGTGGCCATGGCCTACGGCCGCCGTTACGGGATGGCCGTGCGGATCGCCCGTTTCGAGAACTGCTACGGCCCGGAAGGGACCTGGCAGGGCGGCCGCGAGAAGGCGCCGGCGGCCATCTGCCGCAAGGTGGCCCAGGCCGAGGACGGCGGCACCATCGAGGTCTGGGGCGACGGCACGGCCATCCGGGTGTTCACCTACGTGGATGACCTGGTGGACGGCATCTACACCCTCATGCAATCGGACCTGGAAGGGCCGGTGAACCTGGGCAGCGACGAACGGGTGACGGTGGCCGAGCTCGTGCGCACGGTCATCGAGGTCTCGGGCAAGCGGATTGGCATCCGCTACGTGCCCGGGCCGGTGGGCGTGCACGCCCGCAACTTCCGCAAGGACCGCATCCGCTCGCTGGGCTGGGAGCCGCGTTTCAGCCTGCGAGAGGGGATCGCCCGAACATATGCCTGGATTGCGGCCCAGGTTGAGCAGGCCCGGACGCTGGGGTAGGGAGTTGGGGAGCTGAGAGGAGCTGAGAGGAGGTTGGGGAAGGTTGAGGAGCTGAGAGGAGCTGAGGGGAGCTTGAGGGAGCTGAGGGGAGCTGGGGGAGCTTCCATCGTCCCAGTTCCCCATTTTCGCACAGGTTCCGGTCATGGTATCATGGAGGTGATGAAACGCAGGGTTCGGCTGCGCTTTGGTTCGTGGTGGATGGGCCGACGGTTGCCGTCCGCTACCGTCCGCTTGCGCCGATGCTGGCAGGAGGCCAGGCGCGGACAGACGCGGCCGCTCTCGCGGCTGTGGGAAGGGACCGAGGCCGCATGAAAGGCAGGCGCGTCCTCATCACCGGCGGGTTGGGCTTCATCGGCTCGAACCTGGCCCGGCGGCTGGTGGACCTGGGCGCACAGGTGACGCTGGTGGATAGCCTGATCCCCGAATACGGCGGCAACCTGTTCAACATCGCCGGCATCGAAGACCGGGTGCGGGGCAACATCTCGGACGTGCGCGACGAGCACAGCATGAAGTACCTGGTTCAGGGCCAGGACATCCTCTTCAACCTGGCCGGGCAGACCAGCCACATGGACTCGATGCACGACCCTTTCACGGACCTGGAGATCAACGCCAAGGCCCAGCTGTTCATTTTGGAGGCATGTCGGCGCCACAATCCCGGCATCAAAATCGTCTTTGCCAGCACGCGGCAGGTGTACGGTCGGCCTCAATACCTGCCCGTGGACGAGGAGCACCCGCTGCGGCCGGTGGATATCAACGGGGTGAACAAGCTGGCGGGGGAGTGGTATCACCTGCTGTACCACGACGTGTACGGGTTGCGCACGACGGTGCTGCGGCTGACGAACACGATCGGACCGCGGATGCGGGTGAAGGACGCCCGGCAGACGTTTTTGGGGATTTGGATTCGGCTGGTGGTGGAGGGGAAGCCTTTCGAGGTGTGGGGCGGCGAGCAATTGCGGGACTTCACCTACGTGGACGATGCGGTGGAGGCGCTGCTGTTGGCGGCGGCCCACGAGGACGCCGACGGTCGGGTGTTCAACGTGGGCGGGGAGGGTGCCATCAGTTTGAAGGCGCTGGCGGATTTGCTGGTGGCGGTGAACGGCGGGGGAGCGTATGTGGTGCGGGAGTTTCCGGCGGATCGGAAGCGGATTGACATTGGCGATTTCTACGCGGACGACCGGCGTCTGCGGGCGGCTTTGGGATGGGCCCCGCGGGTGCCGCTGGCCGAGGCCCTGGCCCGGACCTTGGCCTTCTATCGGGAGCATCTGCCCCACTATGTCTGAACCGGCCCGGCCGTCCATCCCCCAGACCGACCCGCGGGCGAACTACCTGGCCCACAAAGCCGAGATCGACGCCGCCATCGCCGCCGTGTTGGAGGGCGGCCGCTACATCCTGGGGCAGGAGGTGGCCGCGTTCGAGGCCGAATTTGCCGCCTACATCGGCGTGGGCCACGCCGTGGGCGTGGCCAGTGGCACCGACGCCCTGGAACTGGCCCTGCGCGCGGCTGGGATCGGGTCGGGCGATGCCGTCTTCACCGTCTCGCCCACGGCCGTGGCCACCGTGGCGGCCATCGAACGCCGCGGCGCCACGCCCGTCCTGGTGGACATTGACCCGACCACCTACACGATGGACCCGAACCGCCTGGAAGAGGCCATCCGATCCGTCCGCCGTTCGCCGTCGTCCACCGTCCCTCGGCCCGCGGCCATCATCACCGTCCATCTCTACGGCCACCCCGCCGATATGACCGCCATCCTGACCATCGCCCGTCGTTACGACTTGGTGGTCATCGAGGATGGCGCCCAGGCCCACGGCGCCACCTGGCGCGGTCGCCGCGTGGGCGCCTGGGGCCATCTGGCAGCTTTCAGTTTCTATCCGACGAAGAACCTGGCCGCGCTGGGCGATGGTGGCGCCGTGGTGACCGACGATGCCGGGTTGGCCGAACGGGTGCGGTTGTTGCGGCAGTACGGCTGGCGGCAACGCTATGTGAGCGAGCTGCCCGGCGTCAATTCCCGACTGGACGAGCTGCAGGCCGCCGTCCTGCGGGTGAAGCTCCGCCATCTCGACCGCGAGAACGAGCGGCGAAGGCAGATCGCCGCCGCGTACACACGGCTGCTGGCCGATAGCGGCCTGGGGTTGCCGGTCTGTCGGCCCGAAGCCGAGCCGGTGTATCACCAATACGTCGTGCGTACCCCGCTGCGCGAGGCGCTGCAAGCCCGGTTGACCGCCGCCGGCATCGGCACGCTGGTGCACTATCCGCAGGCCGTGCACCAACAGCCGGCCTATGCCGGTCGGCTGCCGCTCGGCGGGCCGCTCAGCCACAGCGAGACGGCCGCTGCCCAGGTGTTGAGCCTGCCCATGTACCCCGAACTGACCGACGAAGCGGTGCGCTGCGTGGCCGAGGTCATCGTCGGCAGGCCGTTTGACCGATAGGCGCGAAAAGGCTATACTCGGCCAAGCGTCGCCGACCGATAGGCTCTCGATGACCACCCGTGCTCGTGATTGGTTCAACCAGGCCGTGAGAGACCTGGAACAGGCTGAAGACTCCCGGCAGGCAGGGCGTCATGAATGGGCCTGTTTTGCCGCCCAGCAGGCTGCTGAAAAAGCGGTGAAGGCGCTGCACCTTCATTACGGCCAGGAAGCATGGGGCCATGTCATTGCCGGACTCCTGCGCGAGCTGCCGGATGCGGTGAGTGTCCCTGCGGATCTGGTTGAGAAAGGACGGGTGCTGGATAACTTCTATATCCCGCCGCGCTATCCCAACAGTCACCCTGCGGGCGCTCCTTTCGAGCATTACGGACCACTGCAAAGCGAAGAGGCCCTCCGTTATGCCCGTGCGATCATTGAATTCGTCCGTTCTCAAATGGCCTGACGCCGTCGTCGTGGACCGGGACGTGCGCACATGGGCTGAGACCATAGC
>JAOADB010000297.1 GCA_026417535.1 Caldilineales bacterium | reverse complement strand
GGATGGGGCGGGCCAGGATGGCCGCGTGGACGGCGGGATGCAGCGTTTTCACCCGGCCGTCGAGGAGGTCGGGATAGCCGGTGAGATCGGCTACGGGGATGACGGGCAGGCCGGCGGCGGTCAGCGCAGTGGCCGTGCCGCCGCTGGCCACGAGCTCGATGCCCAGGCGGTGCAGCCCCTGGGCAAAGGGGACCAAACCGGTTTTATCGGAGACAGAGAGTAAGGCGCGCATGGGAGGTGGATGTTGGACAATGGACGGTGGACGGTGGACGATGGAAACCTCGGCCCTCGGCCGAGACACGGGATGGAAGACGAAGGACGAAGGACGAACGACGAAACCTCTTCGTCCGGCCCTCGGCCGAGACACGGGACGGAAGACGAAGGACGAAGGACGAAACCTCCTTCGTCCTCCGTCATTCGTCCTTCGTCCGGCCCACGGCCGAGACACGGGATGGAAGACGAAGTACGAAGGCAGTTGTAGCACAACGGCTCGCCGTTGCGCTAGATTCGTGTCCCGGCGAGCGACCGTTGGCGGGGAGGGAAGACCCATCCGGAAAGGAGGGCCGTGAGCCGCTAGTTCCAATTTGACAATGCAACCGGTTGCAGCTAGAATACCCGCCATCTGCAAACGGTTGCAATCGCGCCCTCAACGCCTGGTTTGTTCGAGCACCGTCGCGTCTTGGCGGGTGTCCTCAGCCTGTTTCGGGTCGCTTGCTCATGCCGTTGTCGTCCGTCGAGCAAGCTCGTGCGTCGCCCCACACAACCTACCGTCCATGGGCCTGGCGTGCCATCCATCGTGTAAGCCGTATTACATCCTTAACTCGAACGGTCAATTTCTACCCCTTTGCAAGCCGATTTGACAATCCTGAGCGTTTTTGCTAGTATTGGCTAAATTTTTTACACACAGCAATATGGCGGTTTCTTAACAAAATTAGGTATTGTTTCATACAATTATTACCCGATACCTTCCGTATCGTCGCAAAACTGAAGGAATCAGCACTCCAATTCGGAGCCTTAGCGAACGATAGGGGGTATCACCTGTTTCCCCGTGAGGTTTTCGATGTCGCCGGCACGCCTTCCTTTTATCATCGTTTTGGCCCTTTTGTTGTTAGCCGGTTCCACCGTTGTCGTTGTGGCCGACGGCACGGTGGACGGGACCATCGGCGCCGCCTACGGCAGCACCCGCTCGATTGACCCCGACGATGACGGCGCCTGTACCAACACGGCGTCGCGCGGCGACATCATCGATTTCCACGCCTATAACGACAGCAGCAACCGCTGGAACTTCGCCTTTGTCGTGGACTCATCGCATAACCTGGACGCCATTACGGGTGACTTCTTCGGGCAACCGGCCAGCAGCACGGTGACCTATCTCATCCCCATTGACATCGGCGCCGACGGTTCGCCGACCATCAATCTGACGACCACGGGCACCTGGCAACGGAACGTGACCTTCCCGGCCGACTATTTCGTCGCCATGTTTCCCACCGGCCCCAGCACCCTCAACGCGGCGCTGTACGATAGCAGCCGCAGCCTGGTCACCACGGTCAGCGTGGATGTCACTTCGGTGGTGGTGGACTTCCGCCGCCACATCGAGCTGCGGTTGAACGGCACCACGCCAGCGGCGCTGTTCAACGGCTCGGCCATCAAGACCATGGTCTTTTCGACCTACAACGCCGACGGCGGCAACCTCGTGGACGCCGCCGGCAACGGGGTCACCCTCAGCTGCCCCACCAGCACGACCAACTTCGGTACCAATGACCTGGTTACCACGGCGGCCAACTGCGGCGGCCGCCAGTGCACCGGCCTGCCCACCCGCACCACGGTGAACGCCCTGACGGGTACGACCTGCAGCGGCGAACAGGGCGTGGACATTGACGGCAACGTGTCTGGCAGCAACGAGGGCTACACCTTCCTCTCCGAGGCCGGCTTCGCCGGGCCCTATCAGGGTGGTTCGAGCACGACCTCGGATTTCACGGGCGAATCGGCCAACACGGTCTACTACACCGGGTCGAGTTACAGCAGCCGCGTGCAGAACACGATGGGCAGCGGCCTCACGGCCGACCTGCAGTACGTCAACGCTCGCGCCGGCACCTGCTTCTTCTACATCGAGGTCGAGGGGCCGTCGGCGGTCAACAGCGGCAGCAACGACCTGGCCAACCTCTTCATCGCCATTGACCGCGACGGCGGCAGCGCCACGAACCTGCCGGCGCCGGCCGGCCGCATCGTGGATTTCACGGGTTGGCAGCCGGACTACGTCATCGAGCTGGTCTGGCAAGGCGACACGAGCAGCGCCGGCAACCTGTACACGCGCAGCGGCACGACCTGGAGCACCACCGCCTCGTTTGCCCGCACGGCTTCGCCGGTCAACACGGGCACCCTCTACAACGCCTCCCATTGCCCCACCCTGGGGACAGGCGACATTCTCTATCACAACGACACCAGCGTCAGGGGCTTCGAGTTCGCCATCCCCTGGAACGTCCTGGGCGGCAAGCCGAGTACGACCACGCAACTGCGCCTGGGGGTGTACACGACCTACAACAACAGCGGTTACGACGTGTACGACCAGGCCCCCGGCATCGGCCAGGGTTGCAGCGGCCTGGCCTGCCACGAACGCATCGGCGATGAACCCCACGACGTGGACAGCGGCACCACCGGCGGCGACCTGACGCCCTATTCCGGGCGCACCCACGGCGACGGCGGCGATGTGCCGGCCAGCGACCCCTTCAGCGACACCGACACCATCGAGGAGTTCTTCGTCTTCACGGCCGGCGACAACGTCGGTTGTCCCACCGCCGTGGCCCTCACGTCCCTTTCGGCCGGGGCGGACGGTGGTCCGGACTGGCCCCTCCTGGCCGTGACCTCGGCCCTCGTGGGCGGGGCGGCCTACGCCGTCCGTCGTCACCGGCGTCGGGGCGAGGCTTCGCTCCGGGAGGCGCCGCGCTGAATCCGTCGTCCTTCGTCACGAATGGAGCACGACTGCTGGCAGTTGTGCTTGACCGATAGATCCCGATCGGCTACAATTTGTTCGATTTTGGTCGTTACATCCGGGACGGCGATCCTCTCGCCTTTATGAGAAACAGGAGGTTTCCTATGGACAAAGCCACACCCATCACCCCTCTGAACGGCAACCCGCCATCGCCTGTGTACGAACCCCCGCGCATCCTGGAGAAGACCCCGCTCAAGGGTTTCACCGGCTCCCCACTCATGGGCGGCCCCTTCTCCCCCGAAGACCTGCTCGGTTTGCCGCCGGGACAGGGGTGAGACCAGGAGGACCATTATGAAGAGAGTACTGCGCGCTTTCGCCGTCATGCTCATCCTGAGCGCCACAACGGCCGCTATCGTCTTTGCCTGGACCGGTGGACCCCCACCAACATCACACCCACAGCCCCCAAACCGGGTTGGAACGGAAGCCAGTGGTTATTGAGTGTCTCAGCGGGTACCCAACCCGGTGAGGCTGTATGCGTCGAGTTTGCCATAGACAGCAACGGCGGTTGTAATTTGCCCGATCTAACCAATTACACGCGTTTTGAGGGGACGTATGGCATTGATCTCGGAGGTGGTCAACATAAATGGAATTTCACCATTACCCCTCCCGCTGTTTTCAAAAACGTGTCATCGCCCGCTGTAGTGTGTTACCAATTTTACGGGGATCAAGATGCGGATAATTGCAATCCCCCGGGAGGTGGCATTTCGGGTACTTACACCGGTTTCAACTGGTACTTCAACACCGGTCCCAACGCCGTCGTCCTGCGGGCGGTGGAAGCCAAGGCCCAACGCCCGGTCCTGCCCGGCGTGGTTGCCCTTGGCGTCGTCGTCGCCTTCGTTGGAGGGGTCATCCTCCGCCGTCGTTATCACGCCTGATC
>JAOADB010000296.1 GCA_026417535.1 Caldilineales bacterium | reverse complement strand
CAGACGCACGGTTCCGGGCGTTGCTACGCCGAAATCGTGGTCATCACCCCATTCCGTCTATGCCCGACGGCACATTCCTCCAAATGGAAGCGACCCGGCTGACAAGAACGAGGGTTTGCTCTACGCTACAAAACGTGGTATCGTTTATGCCGACCATCGTTCTGTGAGTTTGACCATGCGTCGTCCCATCAAGCTCGTTTTCACCTACAACATGAAACCCGGCCGGGAAGAAGCCTGTCACCAATACGTGGTGGAAGAGCTCGGCCCTGCGCTCACCGAGTTCGGTTTCCGGTTCACCGATGCCTGGTTCACGGCTTGGGGTCACAGCCCGCAAATCATGGGCGCGGGTCTGCTGCCCGATGCCGAAACTGCGCGAGCTTTGTTGACCAGCGAAACCTGGCGCAAGGCCGTGAAGGGATTGCAGGCTTACGCCACCGATTTCACCGTGCGCCTGATCGAGCCGGCTGCTGCCTTTCAGATTTGAACGCTCTGATTTTTACCGAATCATCGGCAAAGACAGGCCCTATACGCCTGTCTTTTTATTTGGTAACTAGTTACCAGTTACTAGTTACCAGTTACTAGTTACCGATCAAATCGCAGAGGAGAGGCATGAACGAAACCGTTGGCTTCATCGGTTTGGGCATCATGGGGCGGGGTATGGCCGCCAACATCTTGCGGGCGGGTTTCCCCCTGACCGTCTGGAACCGGACGGCAGCCAAAATGGAGCCCCTGGTGGCGGCCGGTGCGCAGGCCGCCACTTCGCCGGCCGACTTGGCCGCACGCAGCGATATCATCGTGGTGTGTGTCAGCGACACGCCCGATGTCGAAGCCGTCATCCTGGGGCCGAACGGCGTCATCACCGGCGCCCGGCCCGGCAGCCTCGTCGTGGACTGCAGCACCATCAGCCCTGACGCCACCCGTCGGCTGGCGCAAGCCCTGGCGGAGCGCGGGGTTGGCATGCTCGACGCGCCCGTCAGCGGCGGCAGCGAAGGCGCAGCCAAGGGCACCCTTTCGATCATGGTCGGCGGCAAGGAGGCCGATTTCCAGCGCGCTTTGCCCGTGCTTCAGGCCATGGGCAAGCAGATCACCCATGTCGGCGACCACGGCGCCGGTCAGACCGTCAAGCTGATGAACCAGATCCTGGTCGTGGGCCATGCTTTGGCCATGAGCGAGGCCTTTCTCTTCGGTCAGGCTCACGGCGTTGACCTGGAGAAGGCCCTGACCGCGCTTACGGCCGGCGCGGCCGGCAGCTGGATGCTCAGTCACCGTGGGCCGCAAATCCTGCGGCGCGATTGGCGGCCCGGTTTTACGATTGACCTGCAACAGAAAGACCTGCGGCTTGTGTTGGCCGCGGCCGATGCGGCCGGCGTCCCCGTCCCCGCCACCGCCCTTATCTTCCAGCTGTATCGGACCCTCCAGGTCCAGGGCCTGGGCAGCGAAGGCAATCACGCCCTGATCAAGGCCCTCGAACACCTGGCCGGATTCGAGGTGAGACGTTGACACGTTCGAACGTTGCCCGTTGACACGTTCGTCCCTCCTCTTCCAGCCCCTCAACCAGCCCAACGACGAGACGAAGGACGACCGACGAGAGACGAACAAAGCGCCATCGTCTATCGTCCATCGTCCAATCAGCGGCCCCAATCCCCGTTACCGGTTACCCGTCACCAACCCCATGCCCTCTCATCCTACGGTCATCGTCGTTGATTTCGGCTCGCAGACGGCCCAGCTGATTGCCCGCCGGGTGCGCGAATTGGGGGTCTACAGCGAGCTGGTACCCTGGAACGCTGCGCCCGAACGCTTTGCCCACGGTCAGGCTTTCATCCTCTCGGGCGGCCCCAGCAGCATCTACGAGCCACAGGCGCCGCAGCTCCCGGCCGTTATCCTGGACAGCGGCAAACCCGTGTTGGGCATCTGCTACGGCATGCAGGCGCTGGCCCATGCCCTGGGCGGCCGTGTGACGCCCGCGCCGACCCGCGAGTTCGGCCCGGCCGATGTCCTCCTGACCGAGCGGGCGCCGTTGTTGCACGGTCTGCCTTCGCCCATGCCCGTGTGGATGAGCCACGGCGACCAAGTCGAGGCCCTGCCGCCGGACTGGTTGCCTCTGGGCTATTCGCGCGATCGGGTTTTGGCCATCATGGGCGACCCGGCCCACGGTCGTTATGGGGTGCAGTTCCATCCCGAAGTCCAACACACGCCCCAGGGCCTCGACCTCTTGCGCAATTTCCTTTTCGAGGTCGCCGGCCTGACCGCGGATTGGACGCCGGGCAATTTCATCGCCGAAACCGTCGAGGAGCTGCGGGCGCGTGTGGGCGGCGATCGCGTCTTGCTGGGGCTGAGCGGTGGGGTGGATTCGGCCGTAGCCGCTGCGCTCATCCATCGCGCCATCGGCGACCGGTTGACCTGTGTGTTCGTGGACCACGGCCTACTGCGGCAGGGCGAGGCCGCCGAGGTCATCGAGACCTTTCGCCATGCCCACGGCATGCGCCTGGAGGTGGTGGATGCTGCCGCCGAGTTTCTGGCCGATCTAACCGGAGTCACCGACCCGGAGGTCAAGCGCAGGCGTATCGGGCATCGGTTCGTGCGCGTGTTCGAGGCCACGGCTGCCCGCCTGGTGCAGACCGATCCCGGCCCACCCTATCGCTTTCTGGCCCAGGGCACGCTCTACCCCGACGTCATCGAGAGCGCGTCCGGTAGCCGCGAGGCTGCGGCCCGCACCATCAAGACCCACCACAACGTCGGCGGACTGCCGGCCGATATCGAGTTCGAGGTTTTGGAACCGCTGCGTCTGCTCTTCAAGGACGAGGTGCGCCGGGTAGGATTGGCTCTGGGTCTGCCGGAGCGCCTGATCTGGCGGCATCCCTTCCCCGGCCCCGGTCTGGCCATCCGCATCCTGGGCGAGGTGACGCCAGAGCGTCTCGACATCCTGCGCCGGGCCGATGCCATTGTCATCCAGGAACTCGAACGAGCGGGGCTCTATCGGGCCACGGCCCAGGCGTTTGCCGTCTTGCTGCCGGTGCGGACGGTCGGCGTCATGGGCGATTTTCGCACCTATGCCCATGTCATCGCCGTGCGTGTGGTCACCACCGACGATTTCATGACAGCCGACTGGGCCAAATTGCCCTACGATGTGCTCGGCCGTATGGCGACCCGTATCGTCAACGAGGTCCATGGTGTCAACCGCGTCGTGTATGACATCACCTCCAAGCCCCCGGCCACCATCGAGTGGGAATGATGAAACGGCGGTTTTGGCTTCTCTTGCTGCTGGTTCTGGTCGCGGTGGTCTATTTGGGACCGCCGTTTATGGCCTTCCACCGCGCCCGCGAGGCCATCCCGGCCGGTATGACCCTGGGCGGGGCCGTCATTACCGGAGCGACATCGGACGAAGTCGTTGCGCAACTGCGCCAGCTCTTCGAATCGCCCATCCTGGTCTATCACGGCGAACGTCGGCTGGTGCTGCGCGCCGAGCAGATCGATTTTCGCGTCGAGGCCGAAGCCATGGTCGCCGAGGCGCAGCGCTATCGGCGCGGGTTATACACCCTGCGCGAGTTCCTGTTCTACCTGCTCCAGCGACCGCCCATCGGCCGGGACATCCCCTTGCGTTACAGCTTCGACCGGGACAAGCTGGCCGCCTGGCTGCGCGAACAGGCCGCCATGTACGACAACGATCCCACTCCGGCCTACGCCAAACTCGATACGTTGCAATTCGTCCCTGGCCGACCGGGCCGCTATACCGACTTGGCCGATAGCGCCGTCCGTATCATCGCCGCCTTCGGCAGCGCCTATAACCGCCAGGCCCACCTGAGTCTACACGAACGGCCACCCCTACCGCCCACGCCCGAAACGCTGGAGGAGGCCCTGCGCCGTCGGTTGGAGCGTTTCAACGGCATCTACAGCCTGTACTACGA
>JAOADB010000295.1 GCA_026417535.1 Caldilineales bacterium | reverse complement strand
CCCGCCGTCAGCCAAGCGACCCAGGTGAGGGGATGATAACCGGCCGCCATGTCACTCGGTGCGCTGGCGTAGCAAGGCCCATGCCCCTGCACCCAGCAGCCCGGCCAGCACCAGGGCAAAGGCGCCGATGCTGATGAACAGCCGCGCCGGGTTCCCGGCGGCCGGGGTCGGGCTGGCCGGCGTGAAAACGGGCACAGGCCGGGCGCTGACGGCAGCCGTCGGCGTGACCGGAACACTCTCGCCGGGCGCCGTCGGCGTGAAGACAGGCATTGCCGGCGTCGGCGATGGTTCCGGGGCCGGCGCGGTCGGCGAGGGGGTTGGCGACGGCGGTGTCGGCGTGGGCGGGGCCGTCGGCGTCGGCGTGGCCTCGGCGGCGAGCACCTCGAGGATGGCCGTGCGACGCTCCTGCTGTGTGCCCGCCACGGCCCGTAGGGAGTAGAGGGTCTCGACCGTGGGGCAGACGCTGAGGGCCGATGCCGCCGAGACGGGCTGTTCAGGGTCGTTGCCGCTCTGCAGGAACACGGCTTCGGCGCCGATCACCTGCCAGCTCAGGGTGGCGCATTCGCCGGGGACGATGCTTTCGGGCGCCAGAGAAAAGGTGATGCGGATGAGAGGGGGCGTTGGGGTGGGAGGCGTCGTCGGCGTCGGCGCAGGCGGGGTCGTGGCGATGACGGTCGGTACAGGGGTTGCCGTGGTCGGGAGCGTCGGCGTCAGGGTCGGTGTCGGCGTGCGCGTGGGCGTCGGCGTGGCCGTCGGCGTAGGCGTGACCGTGAGCGCGGGCGAAGGCGTGGGCGTGGCCGTGGGCGCCGCGGTGGGTGTCGGTGTCGGCAGCGGGGTGGGAGTGGCCGTAGGCGGCCGTTCCGCCGGGCAAATCTGCTCGAAACTCAGCAAAGGCGGTTCCACAGACGAGCTGCCGACCTGACCCGAACCCCAGGCCCAGCCGTCCACGGCGCCGTGGGTGATGGTCCAACCGGCTGCGCCCACGTTCGAGTACTCCCAGCGCCCGTTGATGAGGTGGTAATAGGCCCAGTACAGGCAGGAACCGGCGCCGGGATTCAGACACTGGCAGAAACAGTCCTCGCGGGGAAAATCGCAGCCGTCCTGGTTGTAGGGATCGCCGATTTTGCACACGGCCATGCCCATGAGGTCGGGTTCGCCGATGACGAACAGCCCCGACCGTTGCAACAGGTCCCAGCCGGTGATGCGCTGTTCATCGAAGGATACGCACCGCGCCAGGGCATTGCCGTTGCCGAAACGCACGACTAGGCCGGCCTTGTTCGGCCCTTGGGCGCGCCCAGACGGGCGGCCAAGCGCCGCCATCAAGAGCAGACCAATCAGGATCAAACCGACCCGTCGCCACATGGTGGAAGTCATTGGTGACTGGTATTCGTGAGTTCGGACGAAGAACGAAAGACGAAAGACAAGGTTTCCTTCGTCCTCCGTCCTTCGTCTTTCGTCCTGGAAAGCGCCAAAAATCGGGATAAAAGCTCAGTTATCAGTTACTGGTTACTAGTTATTGGTTACTGGTTGCCTAATTGGATGAAAGGCGAAAAAACGACATTTTCGTCCTCCGTCCCTCGCCTTTCGCCCTGAAAAGCGCCAAAAACCGGAATCAACGCCCAGTAACCAGTAACTAGTTACTGGTTACTGGTTACCACCACATACGGCAAGAAAATGGGCACAAACTGCGCCGCTTCGACCTGTTCAAAGGTCATCACCGGCGGCTGTACCGTGGGATTGAAATTCTCGTCGAAGCCCGACCAGGCAAAGCCCTCGACGGCCCGATCGGCGGGAACGAAGTCGGCGATGCCGACATCGGAACCCACCCACTCGCCGTCTTCGAGGTGGTAATAGGCCCAGAAGTGCAGAGGGTCGGCGAAACAATCATCCACCGGATTGCCGACGCCGCCGATGTTGCAGATGGCTGTCCCCCAACTGAGCTCGACCATCCCTACCGGGATGATGGCAGCCTCCAGCACATCGGCCGTGGTGGCATCGGCCGGGACCGTTACGATCTCCGAGTAGGTGTGATCGGGGAACGCGATGACCAGAGCCACGCGTTTGGTCTCTTGCGCCAACGCCGCTGTCGTGAGCAGCGCCAGCAGCGCCAACGTCACCAAGGGAGCAAGGAAACGACGAGTGAACATGGGCAAACTCCTTTAGTGGGAATGGGGGGATGAAGCGAGACGAATGGCGGGTATGTAGAGCGACAGGGGCAAGTCAAACTCGCCGGGATAGGGCTGGAGCAGGGTCGGGATGGCATCGTAGGTGGCCAGGAAGCGACTTTCCGCAGCGCCGGGCCGGTAGATGAACGCGCCGCCGGGTTCTTGCATGCCCAGGAGCACCTCAACCGGCGTCTTGTCGTTCCGGCGGAAGAGGGACGCTTCGGGATCCCAGCCGGCGGCGATGATCGTGTCAATGGCGATGGCGGTCGAGTTCGTGTTCGTGGGACCGTCCATCAGCCCCCAACCGCCGTCGGCCCGTTGCTGCTCCCGAATGTAGGTCAGCGCCCGGGTGTAGGCCGGGTGNTAAAGGGGTAGACCGGCGCGGCGCAGGGCCTGGAGGCAGCGACCGGTGGTGTCAATGTCGCCGATCGTGCTGAAGCCATCCGACGGGTCGGGATCCACGGCCCAGCCCCAGCTGCCGTCAGGGCGTTGTTGGGCCAGGATGCCGTTGACGACACCCGGCGGCAACGGACGTCCGGCCTCGGTCAGGGCCAACACGGCCAGACAATGGCGGAAGAGGAAATTCGAGTCGTAGAGGCCGGTGTTCGAGTTGTAGCGGGCCTCCAGCTCGGCGATGAGGTCTATGCCGGCAAAGGCGCGCGGGTCGAAGCGAGTGGCGCCGGCGGCATGCGCAGCCACCACTGCGCGCAGGGCCTTGGCCAGCCGGCCCGTCTCGCGTCGTGAGAGAAAGGTCGGCGCCTCGTCGGCGCAGGCCCCCATCAGGCTGCGGCTGCCGGGGGTCCAGGCCGGGCCGTCGGGATTCTGGCCAGTCAGGGCCACCAGCCAGGCCGCCTCGCACGAAGTACCCAACGGCCTGATCCCGCCGTCGGGACGTTGCAGGGTGCGCAACCAGGCCACGGCCGCCTCGGCCGCGGCCTGCCGGGTAGGCCAAGTAACGCTGGAATCGGCCTGGAGCGGCCGAACGACGGTCAGGAGAAGCAGGAGCGCGAGAAGCCAAAAAAATCGCCGCATCGGTACCTCCTGGTAGGGCACGGAACAGATGCGGCGGCCGAAGGCACAAAAAACCCTCACCGTCGGCGGCGAGGGTTGCATGGACAAGGAGCCTTGCAACCACCGAGCCTGTCCGCGCAGGTGGTGGCGTTGGCGACACCGGGTATCGTGGCTTGGGCTTGCGCCCTTACAGTTGCGGGACAGCGCCGGCCTTGGCCTTGTGGGCCGCACCGGACTTCCCCGGCCATCGTCGAGGCGATGTCAGTCGCCAACGAGAGTATCGGTTGATGGGAGGGAGTATGACAGAATCGGCGGCGATTGTCAAATGGCGTCGTGGGAGGGGTGCTGCCTGGTCCACTGCCTTTCCTTTCCAGATGTCCCGCTGGCGGTCGCTCATCAGGACGTCAGACGGAAGACGGAGGACGAAACCACAGATTCCAAGGATTTTATGGATTTCTCAGATTTACATTCATAATTCACCTTTTTGTGGTTTATGCAATCGGTGTCATCTGGGGGTTCGTCGTTCGTCTTCCATCTGCCCGGCATAGGACAGAGCAGGAACCTGAGCCACCATCGTCATTGACCAGAGTCGTTACCTTCCCTCTACCGTCGCCTATGAATTGAAGTAGTTTTTTTGAGTAAGGTTATTGACAAGGCTTATCACTTGTGGTATTTTGCTTACAAAGTTTACAGCTTTCGACCCGTTTGGAGAGGCTGTCGCAGGTCTTCAT
>JAOADB010000294.1 GCA_026417535.1 Caldilineales bacterium | reverse complement strand
GTACCGGGGGCCAGCCAGGCGATGCGGCCATCGGCTAGATGGGTGCTGAAGCCGGTGCCGGCGCCCGTGCGCAGGGCGGCGAAGGTCTCGTCCGTGGCGCCGCGTTCGACATAACCATCGGTCGAGGTGACCTCTGGGGTCGGATCGGGTCGGCAGACGATCTGGACGTTGCCCGTCGGTAACGTCGGTGTTGATGTCGCCGTTGCCGTCGGTGTGGGCGAGACGGCAAGCGTGGCCGACGCTGTTGCTGTCGGTGTGGGCGAGATGGCAAGTGTGGCCGACGCGGTCGGTGTGGGTGTAGGCGAGAACCGGGGTGATGGTGTCGCCGTGGGCGTGCGTGTGGAGGTCGGTGTTTGCGTCGCTGTTGGCGTGCGTGTGGAGGTCGGCGTCGGTGTTAGCGTCGCCGTGGGCGTGGGTGTGAACGTTGGCGTCGGTGTAGGCCAGGCCGTAAGGGCCGAGACAAGGCGTGGATTGGCGTCAATGGTGATGCGCACAACACCGTTGCGCATCCCATCCCGATCCCCGCTGCCTCCATCCACGACGAACTGCTCGACACCCAATCTGTCCACCACCCGCAACACGCCAAAACTCGTCACGGGAAACGAGTGGTCCTTCGCCGTGGTGCCGTTGACCCAGACCAGGGTTTTGACGGTATCGCCGACGTTGAAATCATAACCCATGACATCCCAGGGATAATCGCGGCGAACCTGACGAAACCGGCCGCCGGCCAGCTCGCGCGTCATGGCCTGATAGGCCGTGTAGGGCAATTTCGGGGTGAGATCGCTACGCAACAGGCCGTAAGCGTAGTCAAGCCAGACTTCGTCCACGGCCTGCAACCAGATCACCGGGAACAAACCCGCTGAGGCGGCCTGGGCGTAGAGTCGCCAAACCAGGCGTGCCGTGAGGTCTTCGCTGAGTTGGGCATCCTGGACGGGGTCCTTCGCGTCGGTAGGATGCCCTACTTCGGTGACAACAAGGGGCTTGGAGACGCCGTAAGCGGCAGCCTGCTGCCGTAATGCCTCCGCCTTGCGCACAATCCCCCGGTTGTAGCGGTCGCTCGTCATCCAGACGGATTCCCAAGCGTGAAAGTAGTGGAAGTTGATGGCGTCGAAATAGGGCCCACCCCCGGCCGCCAAAACGTCTTTGAGGAAATTGGCGTCGAAGATACCGCCCTTGGTTGTGAACCATTCGTGTGCCAACCCTCCGATCCACACCTGTACCTGCGGATTGGCCGCCTTCATGGCCGGATAGACCCGCTTCAACATGGTCGCGTAGGCCGCGCCGCCGGCCCCGGGGACGCTATTGGCATGCCCTTTTCCCCAGCAACCGCCCAACCAGGAATAACTCGGATTGGCGTTGTCCGGCTCGTTGTAAAGAGCCCAATGGCGGACGTTATAGGGCGGCACGCTGTACCGGGCCACGGCCGCGCTCAGAAAATTGGCAAAGGTGCCCAGGTGTTGCGAATGGATGGGACCGCAGACCGTCGTCGCCGCCCAATCCGGATTGCCGTTGACCGTGAGGACGATCTGAAAGCCATGGGCAGCCAGATTGCCCAATCGGGTATCCAGACTTGACCAGTTATAGACCCCCGGCTGCGACTCGACCTGACGCCAGTGGATGTGGAGATGAGCCCATTTGGCGCCGGCTGCCGCCATCGGCGCGGCGCCGACCGGTTGTGAGCCGGCGAAAAAGAAATAGACCCCAAAAGGGTCGGCCGGCGTGGCGACAGCAGTGCTTGCCGATGTGTGCTCGCTCCCGGCGTGCATTCCCGGCACAATCGCCATTAAGGCCAGCCCAACAATCGTGCTCAGGGCGAGGAGAATCCGTTTGTAGGGCATCGCGGGTCTGACCTCGAATCGGTCGTTGATGACAGCGTGGGGTTGTGCAGCTCGATTTCAGGCTGAAGGGGCTGAGATACGAAAGAAGCCCGGCAAACTTCGTCCTCTATCCTTCCTCCTCGATGAGCGGCCCTCTCTTTGAGGTGGAGGACAAAAGGCGAAGGCCTCAGTCGTTGCCGGCCGAAACAGGTATGCTTCCCATAAGACGACAAACCGGGACGGCATGGTACGCCTATGGCACCATGCCGTCCCGGAAATGGCGGGCGATTTGAACGGTTGGCAGGCGAGATGGGCTAAGGGGTCTGGCTATGTCCCCTTAGGATGGCGTTGGACCGGGGCCGATAACCCTCGTCGGCAACGGTATGGGTTGCCCCTACGGGTCCACGATGACGGCTTCGTCCAAACGGACCGGATTCACGCCTGGTCCGATTGGCGCCGTGGCAACGAAACCAACAGTCAGCAACGGCGCGATGTCCTCTTCCGCTTTCGGT
Source organism: Caldilineales bacterium (assembly GCA_026417535.1). GTDB lineage: Bacteria > Chloroflexota > Anaerolineae > J102 > J102 > SSF26. The sequence goes on along the minus strand of JAOADB010000294.1, from coordinate 1,636 downwards.
TGGAGAATGCCTTTCAGGGTGATCCCAAGCCGGCCCACTTCGGCGACCACCTGGACTTCCGCGTCCTCCAACTCGGCAAAGGCAAGGGCGTCGGGAACACCGTCGTCATCGGCATCAGCGGGATTGAACCACAGGTAGGCCGGGTCATAGACGAGGACAACGTGCCATTCGCCTACAGCAGCGTCGAGGTCCCTCGCCAGCGGCGTCAGCATCACCGGCACGAGCAGATTCTCTCCGGCCGAAACCTCCGGCAGAGCGGCAAGGCTCAGCGACCAGGCCGCAGTTACAGGCCGGTCGGCGGTGGCGAGGGGTTCCATTGCGGCCGTGCCCGCCGTCGTCGCCGCTGTGCGGAAGGTCATGATCCCGGTCCAGGAGCCGTCCGCGCTCGGCCGCACCTGGAATTCGTAGGTTTTCGCCGGTTGTAGCCCGGTCAACGCCGCCTGGGCCTGCCAGGCCCCGCCGACGAGCGTTGTCGTCACCGTTTTGTTCGTCCAGGTGCTCGTCCCTTGCAGGCGGTATTTCAGGGTGCTGCGGGCATACGCATCGGTCTCCCATAGGATCATGGCGCTCGTGGCCGTGATGTTCTGCACCCAAGGCGCGCGGGTGAAGACGGGCGGCCTGTACACGATGGTCAGCCGCGGGCGCCAGGAGGCGGTCGTCTTTTCGGCGCTTTCCAAGGCGAGGGCATCCGTGTTACCGGCATCCATCAGGTAGAAGCCGTAGTTTTGCTTGGGATGGTTGAGCCACTTCTGGATGACGGCCAGGCCATCAGCGTTCAGTTCCACGGTGAGGGCGCCAGCGACCGTAGGTGCAGCCACGCCAAGCACAACGTTGCCGCGGGCCGGTTTGTTGTTCCAGTTGACCTTGCTTCCGGTCCAGGAACCCAAGGCTTCGTAGAGCTCGTAGCTTTGTCCACCGGAGGGATCGGTGACTTGCAGGGTCAGCGAAGCGGCCTGGACGATGCCGGTGAGAGAGGACAGGTTCCAGCGCAGCAAGCCCCATTTGTCCTTGTGACTACCAGCAGGCTCATCGCCGGCCACCCAAAGCGGGGTGACGGCGCCGAAGTTGGTCGTCGGTTGCTGTTCGGACACATAGGCATCATCGGCGCCGCTGTAGCTGCTGTTGGGCGCCACGCCGTTCTGGAACGATTTGGTCAGGGGTGTGGGCGAGACAGGCACTCTCGGCGTCGGCGTGGGGGTCCGAGTGGGCGTTGGCGTCGGCGTGTTCGTGGGCATAGCGCCCGTTGCCGTCGAGATAAGGCGAGGATTGGCATCGAGGTTGATGCGCACGTTCCCGTCGGAGGCCAGGTCGAGGTCGCCGCTGCCGCCGTCGGTGATGAGCCGCACGTTGCCCAATTTATCCACCACGCGCAGCTGACCGCCGGCCACGCCAACGGGGAACGAGTAGGCCACGGTCGAGGTGCCGCTCACCCAGACAAGGATTTTGACCGCATCGCCAACGATGAACTCGTAGCCCAGGATGTTGGTCGGGTAATCCCGGCGAACCTGACGAAAGTGGGCGCCAGCCAGCTCACGCGTCATGGCCTGGTAGGCCGTATAGGACAATTTGGGCGTGAGGTTGCTGCGCAGCAAGCCGTAGGCGTAATCCAAGTCGGGTTCATCTACGGCCTCTAACC
>JAOADB010000293.1 GCA_026417535.1 Caldilineales bacterium | reverse complement strand
CGCCCGACCTCAGCATCCTCACCATCGGCCGCACCCCGCGCTATCCCCGCTATTGCCTGGACTACACCTACGACGTGCCCATGCTCTGTCCCGGCACGGAGACGGTGCAACGATTTCCGGCCGTCGGCGAGACCGTGGTTTTCCACGCCCGGCTGGCCAATCAGGGCGGACAACCGGCCCCGGCCGTGCCCTACACCTGGACCCTCGATGGCGTTGTGCAGGCCGCCGGACTGACGCCGGCCCTTGAGCCCGGAGCCGAGTACACCCTCACCTGGACCTGGGCCTGGCAGAGCGGACCGCACACCGTCACCCTGGCCCTCGGCGATGCCGGCGGCGAGCTCACCCTGGCCAACAATCGCCTCGACCATCGCACCGACGCCCACTACCTGGAAGTCCTGGTCCATCCCTACTTCGTCGAGGCCTTTCGCCGCTACCGCAACCTGGTCGGGTCGTACTCCTTTGCCGACTGGCTCCAGGCCCAATTTGCCCAGATGAACCAGCGTCTGGCTGCGGCGGTCTATCCCGAAACACCCCATGGCGTGGCCGACCGCATCCGCATTGACGTCATCACCACGACCACGGCCGTCGGCGGCGATAGGGTGGTCGGCCATCTCGATTTCGACGGCCGTTGGAGCTTTCGCCCCGAGCGGGATGTCAAGGACACGCCGGCGAACGAGGCCTGGGAATCGGCCGAGCGCTACGCCCGCACCTTTGCCGCCGGCATTGACTGGGGCCTGATCCACGAGCTGGGCCATCAGCTGGGCCTCATTGACCTCTACCAGTTCAACGTTTCGCCGAGCGTGGGCAACCGGGTGCACGACGGCCGAGGTCTGCCGCTGCTCTCCGGTTTCTATTGGACCCGCCCCGACCTCATGGGCGGCGACGATGTGAGTCCCTACGATGGCACCCATTTCGGCCCGCATGCGGCCATGGCCCTCAGCCGTAACACCGGCTACCGCCGGGGCTACTTCGGCGAATACCTCTACGACCTGCCGACCCACATCCGGGTGCAGGTTCTCGACCGCCGCGGGCGTCCCGTCTCCGGCGCCACGGTCACGGCCTATCAGACCGAGCGGAACGTCGTCGGCGCCAACCCGGTCTTCACCGGGTCAACCAATTCCGCCGGGGTCTTCACCCTGCCCAATCGGCCCGTGCCCCTCACCCTCACCACGGCCACGGGCCACACCCTGCGGCCCAATCCCTTCGGCCGGATTGACGTGGTAGGCCGTAACGGCCAAATGCTGCTGCGCGTGGCCCTCGATGACCAGGAGTTCTTCGCCTGGCTGACCCTGACCGAACTCAACAAAGCGGCCTGGCGGGGCCAGGATGCCGTGACCATCACCCTGCGCACCCACTTCCCCGGCGAAAGCGCGCCGCCCCCGCCCGACCCGCTCTGGGTGCAAACGGCCGGCGAGCAGGTCGAACTGAGCTGGCCCGACGTGGCCGGCGCCGTGGAGTACCGGCTCTATGCCGGGGTCTGGCCGGCCTATTACCCCTTCCGGTTGCTGACGGCGGGCATCACGACCACGACGGCCACGGCCGTCATCACCACTTCTACCCGTTTGGCCGTGACGGCCGTGGCGCCCGACGGCGCCGAAAGCGGTTTCGGCGAGATAGGTCGGGCCGAGCTGCTCTATGCCCCGCGCGGCCTGGTGTGGGAACCGACCTCGCCCTATTCGCGTCGCGGGCGTCTGCTCGTGGTGGATGCCCACAACGGTGCGCTGGTGGCGCTGTTGCCGCCTACAGCCGGCCGCGGGGCGCGGTGGTTGGGTCGCGTCGGCAGCGAGCATATCGGCCTGGTCGGCGCGACCACCGCCATCCGCGGCCCTCAGGGCGAAACCGGAGTCGTGCTGCCCGGCGCGCAGCGCATCTGGGTGTTGGATTCGGAGCAACGCATCCTCAACTGGTTTGGCCGGGTAGGCGAGCGGCCTTCGTCCCTGGACCAACCGGCCGGGTTGGTGATAGCCGGTGAAGCGTTCACGGTGGAGCGGCCTCTACGCCGACCCGATCCCGGCGCCTTTTTGCTGTTGCCGTTCGACGGTTCCCTCTCCGACCCGGCCGGTCCGGCGCCGCTGCGGGCCGACGGGCTGGCCTTCGTACCGGGCCGGTTTGGCGAAGCCGTGCGCGTGACCGAGGGTGGCCTGCTCCACTACCGGGCGCCCGCACGCTCGTTGCTGACCCAAGGCAGCGTGGAGTTCTGGCTGCGGCCCGATTGGGACGGCACGGATAAGCAGGAACACGTCCTGCTGGAGATCGGCGACCCGGCGCGGCCGCCCTACGCCACAACGCCGGGCTATCGGCTGCGCATCGCCCACGAAGCCGGCGGTCTCTACGTGTGGGTGACCGATTTCGACGACCTGGACAAGGCGGCTTGGGCCAATGTCGAGGACTGGCGGGCAGGCGAGTGGCATCATGTGGCCGCGACCTGGGACGAGCAACGGCTCAACCTGTATCTCGACGGCCGCCTGGCCTGGGCCGAGGCCCTGCGGGCGCCCATTCGGGGCGAGGCGCGGGTCATCGCCGTGGGCTCGACCGTGCACGGCGAGAGCGCCGCCACGGCGGCTTTCGACGACCTGCGGGTGAGCGAGTTCCCGCGCGTGGGCAATAGCGACGCCGTGCGGCTCATCGTCAGCGAGGCTGCCCGGCGGGAGCTGCGGGTGTTCGACCTGATGGGCAATCGTCTCGCCGCCTACGCCCTTGCCGAGGCCACGCCCGGTCCTCTGGCCGCTGCGCCCGACGGCACGTTGTGGCTGCTGGACACGGCCGCGTCCTCGCTCCATCAGCTGCGGTTGGGGGAGGATACGCTGATCCGTGTGCGCACGCTGCCGCCTTTTACCACCCGCCCCTTGCAGGCATTGGTCGTCCATCCCCTGGGCTTGCCGGTGGTGGCCGCGGGCGATGCCGTCTATCTGCTCGATCCCGACCTGCCCCGGCCAATCGTGCGCACCTGGTTGGTCAACACGGACGGCGAGCCGCTGCGCCGGCCCGTGGCCCTGGCCATAGGCCCGGACGGGAGCCTGGCCGTGGCCGAGGCCGACGCCCGCCGCGTGAGTTTCCTCCCCGGCATCCCCACCCGTCCGTGGCGCGTGTGGTTCCCCCGAGTTGGACGATAGACGATGGACGATAGAAATCACGGATTGCGCAGATGGGTGGATTTTACGGATTTCATGGATCACGAAAGAAATGAATTATGAATCGAAAGAGGTCAACATGAAGCAAGTGGCCTTTCCTTATCCGGAGGATTTGTCGGAGAGTTCCTTATCCCTTCTGCGGTGCATCGCGAGTTGCTGGCCAAAACCGGAGCAGAAAGCCAACGCCTCGACGAAGCGTTCGCCCATTACATCCGCCTCAGCCAGGCGCCTGAACCGTCGCCTAACCTTGAACCCATTGTGCGCCGGCTCGGCGCTGGTGAGGGGCAGGCAATCGTGCTTGCCCATCACTTAGGAGCGCTGTTGCTGATGGACGAGCGGTTAGGCCGATCCGCACGCCGGGCGGGAGTACAGGTTACCGGCGTTGTCGGCGTGCTCATTCGAGCCAAGGAAACCGGCTTGCTCTCACAGGTCCGTCCAGTTTTGGAAGCGATGCGTCGAGAGGGCTACTGGCTCTCCGATGCCGTACTCGATACGGCAGCCAGACTGGCCGGCGAGGTCGAATGACCGACGAGACGCTGCGCTGCGGCCTTGCCGACGAGGACGGCTTTTTTGCGCAACTGCTTGCAGTTGCGCTACAAAAACCACGGAGGTGTCATCATGGACATAGCCGCATTGGCAAAAGACCTGGTCGTCTTCCTGGCGCCATTCCTGCCCTACCTGCTCAAGGCAGGGGAGAAAGCGGGCGAGAAGGCCGTGGAGGAGGCAGGCAAGAAGTTCGGCGAGGCCGCCTGGGAGCAGGCCAAGGCGCTGTGGGGGCTGTCTCTTATACACATCT
>JAOADB010000029.1 GCA_026417535.1 Caldilineales bacterium | reverse complement strand
CACCCTCTTCGACCTGGTACCCCGCCTGTACGCCGATCTGGAAGAGGCGTTGGCTCGTTACTATCCGGGTGTGGCGTTCCGCATTCCCCAGTTTTTGCGTTTTGGCAGCTGGATCGGCGGCGATTGCGATGGCAACCCCTTCGTCACCCCTGCGGTAATCGAAGAGACCCTGCGTAGCCATAAGGCCCTGGCCCTGCGGCTTTACCAGCAGGCCATCGAGCGGATGTACGGCCTGCTCAGCACCGACGAAAGCTACGGCATCACGCCGGAACTGGAGGAAAGCCTGGCCGCCGATGCCGAACTGTTGCCCGAGGAGGCCGCGCACTATCGCCAACTCTACCCGCGGCAGCCCTACCGGCAGAAAATCGCCCTCATCTACCGCAAGCTCCAGCTGACGGCCGAGGCCAATCAACAGCCCTGGCGTTCTGACCACGTGCCGCAGCGCGGCGAGTATGCCCACGAAGACGCGTTCATCGCCGATCTGGTCGTCATGCAAGAGAGCCTCCGTCGGCATCGCGGGGAACGCCTGGCCAACGGCCGTCTGGGACGTCTGGTCACCCAAGCGCGCGTGTTCGGCTTCTACCTGGCCACCCTCGACATCCGCCAGCACGCGCGGCGCCATGCACAGGCCTTGGCCGAGCTGTTCGGGCGCTACGGCATGGTCGCCGACTATCTGAACTGTCCCGAAGTCGAACGTCAGGCATTGCTGACGGCCGAAATCCTCAACCCGCGGCCCCTGGTGCCGGGCCAACTCGACTTCAGCCCGACCACCAACGAGACCCTGGAGGTGTTCCGCCTCATCCGCCGCGCCCACGAACGCATTGGCAAACGCGCCATCAAGAGCTACATCGTCAGCATGACCGCCGCGCCCAGCGATATCCTGGCCGTGCTGCTGTTGGCCAAAGAGGCCGGCGTCGCCGACGATCTGGGCATCGTCCCCCTGTTCGAGACCTTGACCGACCTGGTGGCAGCGCCGGGCATCATGGCCACCCTATTCACCAATCCGGTCTATCATCGGCATCTGCAGGCCCAGGGTGGTCAGCAGCAGATCATGATCGGCTACAGCGATTCGAACAAGGACGGCGGCTACGTGGCTGCAAACTGGGCGCTTTACCGCGCCCATGAGGCGCTGACGGCCGTCTGCGCCCGGCACGGCGTCGTCCTGACGCTGTTCCACGGCCGCGGGGGCACCATCGGACGGGGCGGCGGGCCGGCCAACCGCGCCATCCTGGCCCAACCGGCCGGCGCCATCAACGGTCGGCTCAAATTGACCGAACAGGGCGAGGTCGTGTCGGAACGGTTTGCCAACCCGCGGGTAGCCCATCGCCATCTGGAGCAGATCATCCATGCCGTGCTGCTCACCGGCGGTCGTTCCGCCCCAGCGGACCCGGAACGGCAACACCGTTGGAAGGAGGTCATGACGGCCTTGGGCCACATCGCCCAACAGGTCTATCGCCACCTGGTGTATGAAACGCCGGAGCTGGTGGCCTATTTTCAGACGGCCACACCCATCGAGGAAATCGGCCGGCTCAACATCGCCAGCCGGCCGGCCCGACGGCAGGCGACCGACCGGATCGAAGACCTGCGCGCCATTCCCTGGAGCTTCGCCTGGACGCAGACACGGATCAACCTGCCGGGTTGGTACGGCTTGGGCGCTGCCTTGCAGGGCTGGGCCGGCGATGACCCCGAACGATGGCAACAGCTCCAGGACATGTACCGGGAATGGCCTTTCTTCCGCGCCATGATCGACAACGCCCAGATGGCCCTGCGCAAGGCCGATATGCACATCGCGCCCCTTTACAATCGGCTGGCAGCGCCCGAGATCGCCGCCGTCATCTTCCCTCGCCTGCAGGCCGAATACGACCGCACGGTGGCGGCCGTGTTACGCGTCACCGGGTACGATGACCTGCTGGCCGATGAACCCTGGCTACAGCGTTCGATCCGCCTGCGCAACCCCTACATTGACCCTCTCAACTACGCCCAGGTGGCCTTGCTGCGGCGTCTGCGGGCGGTCGGGGAGACGGACCCGGACGACAGGCTGCAGCGGACCGTGTGGATGACCATCAACGGCATCGCCGCCGGGCTGCGGAATACGGGATAGGGAAAAAGCCACCTGCGTCCCTTTCACGATGCCGCGTCGGCCGCCTGCAAGGCGACCATGAGGCCGGCGCGAGGGTCGCTCGGATCGGGGTCGGTCTCGTGATGGGCGATCAGCCACACGGTCAAGGGCGAACACCCGGCGGTCGCCGCCCACGCAGCGCCGAGACAGGGGTGGTGTTCGAGGACGAAGAAGGCATAACGCCAATGGCCCGGTGGCGCCGGCGCGGCCAGATGTGCCCACCAGGTGGGCGCCAATCGGCGCATGAGGACCTTGAGGGTACGATGCCAGACCCGCAAGGGGGTTGCCGCCTTGCCGCAATCGTGCAAGAGCGCCGCCACCAGCAGATCGGGATGCTCGTGGCCCTCCTGCCGCAACCGCTCGAGCAAACGCAGGCTGTGCCGGCGGTCAGGTTTGGCCATGCGCCGATAAAGGGCCAGGGCCGGCGGATCGAGTAGGGCGACGGCCGGGCTTTCGTCCAGCGACCGCCAGGGAGAAAGGAGGTCGTCGAAACCCCGATAGAGTCGCTGCCACAGCGATTGCCACAGGGAAACGCGGACCACAGCCGGACACTCAGCCGAGGAGCAAGTTCATCACCCAACGCGCCGGCCCCTGGAAAACCCAACGGATGGGCGAAATGGCCGGCAGCTGATAGTCGAGGATGAGCAGGAGCACCAGGAAGAGAGGGCCGTACTGTACCTGGCGTCGCCAAAAGCGGGCAAAACGCCGCGACCAGGTGCGGTTGAGAGCCACCAGGGCCGCAATGAGCACATTGAAGCCGTCGAGGGGAAAGACAGGGATCAAGTTGAAGAAAGCCAGGGCGATATTGACCGTGGTCCAAATGACGACGGCGGTAAAGGGCAGCCCTGTGTGCGGGACGAAGCGGAAGGCCAGCGCGCCGAGCAGGGCCAGGAACAGGTTAGAAAGCGGCCCAGCCACGGCCACGATCCCCATCCCGGCCGTGGGCGTGGTGCGAAAATGGGCCGGATTCACCTGCACCGGTCGCCCCCAACCGATGCCAAAGCCCAGATAGGACGAGATGAGGATCATGAGGGTGCCCATCGGGTCCAGGTGCGCCAGCGGGTTCAGGGTCACCCGGCCCTGGCTGCGCGGGGTGGGGTCACCCAGCCGGTCGGCGACGATGGCATGGCAAAACTCATGGACGGCAATGCTGACGAGCAGCACGGCCATCGTGGTAAGAAAGGTGGGAATGCTGAAATCCATCGCGCCGCTTCAGACGACTTCTTCGAACTTGGCGACCGGCCGCAAACGGCTGCGCAGCACCTCAATTCCCATCGGCATGACCGAGATGGCGATGATGGCGATGACCACCAGCTCGAAATGCCGCTGCACAACGGGCAGGGTGCCGAAAAAGTACCCCCCCGTGGTGAAAAGCGTCACCCAGACGATGCCGCCTACCACATTGTAGAGCACAAACTTGGGATAGGTCATGGCGCCGATGCCGGCCACAAAGGGGGCGAAGGTGCGAATGATGGGGATGAAACGGGCCAGGATGATGGTCTTGCCGCCGTGTTTCTCGTAGAAGGCGTGGGTGCGGTCCAGGTATTCCTTCTTGAGAAAGCGGATGTTGCCCGAAAAGGCCCGCGGGCCAATGAAATGGCCGATCCAGTAGTTGACCGTATCGCCCAAAATGGCGGCGCCTGCCAGCAGGACGATCAACCAGACGACATTCAAAGCGCCCAACCCGGCAAAGGTGCCGGCCGCGAAGAGGAGCGAATCGCCCGGTAGGAACGGCGTGACCACAACCCCTGTCTCCAGAAAGATGATCACGAACAGGATCAGGTAGGTCCAGGTGCCGTAGGTTGCGATGATGTCCTTGAGATGCTCGTCAACGTGGAGGATGAAGCTGATCAGCTCGGTCATGGGAACGGGAACTCCGGAAAAGGATGGCGAAACGGACAGCTCAGACGGGCGCCCGCCATGGGGGACCGCCTGGGCCGGTCACAGGAGCAGACGACGGCGACGACGCTGCCGGTGGGCGTCGCCACAGGAACATGAAGACTAGACCGGCGGTAAAACCCACCAGTAGCCACCAACGCCAACCCATCATGCCTCTTCGTCAGGGGCAGAGCGATGGTTCGCACGCCGTTCACCGGCCTGACGGCGTAAGGCGATCAACCCCTGGCGCACACCGGCCGCCAGACTGACCAGATCCACCACGGGTTGGGCTACCCGTTTGCTCATGAAACGGGTGGTATTGCGCAGGGTATCGGCCGTTTCCTGGGTGGAGGCCAGGACGGGTTTGATCTCCTGCCGCAGCATGACGATCAGATGGCGGATCTGCCACAGCAGGATGATGAGGATGACGCCCACGACAAAGGACTCGATGGCCAGGACGACGATGGCGATGTCACGAAGCGTAACGAGGAAGTTGCCCACGGTTCGCTCAGGAGGTGAGGATGAGAGAGGCGAAGTGGCTTATTTTACCCTTTCAGCCAGGCAGCCGCAAGCATGAGACCCCAGGCGAAAAGCGTCCCTGGCAGAACGTAGGTCTCGCCCACGCGGCCGTACTCGATGCCCAACAACGGCCCGCCGAGCTGGCCGAAAGCCAGGCCGAGTCCGGCCATGAGCAGGGCCAGGGTCAGGTCGGACCATCGCCGACCCCGCCAAAGGTGAAATAGACCGGCGTAGAGCAGAGCCAACAGGCTCAACAAGGCCAGGGTGGGCGAGAGAGGAGGCATGGGCATCGTCACCGTTCGATGATGCCGCCGCCGAGCACGCGTTCGCCGTCGTAGAAGACCGCAGCCTGACCCGGCGCCAGGTCGCGCACCGGCTCGGTCAGGACAACCTCCACCCGGTCGGCCGCCAGCGGTCGCACCAGGGCAGGCCGGTCGGCCGCACGGTAGCGAATCTTGACCGTGCAGGATAGCGGGCCGTCGGGCGCGCGGTGGATCCAGTTGACCTGCCCCACGCTGAAGCGGTCGCGGCCGAGCTGTTCTGCCGGCCCGACGACAAGGGTGTTCGTCTCCGGCCGCAATTCGAGCACGAACAGCCGCTCGGACCCGCCCAGGTTCAGGCCCTTGCGCTGGCCGATGGTGTAGAAGGGCAGGCCTTCGTGTTGGCCCAAGACGCGGCCCTCTACGTCCACGATGGGGCCCGGCCGGATGTGCGCGCCCGCCCAATCACGCAGGAAGCGGCGGTAATCGCCATCAGCCAGAAAACACAGGTCCTGACTTTCGGGCCGCGCGGCCACCGGCAGGCCGTAATGCCGGGCCAGTTCCCGCACCTCGGTCTTGGTCAGGTCGCCCACAGGGAAGGTGAGATGGCGCAACTCGGCCTGGCCCAGCACGCTGAGGACATAGGACTGGTCCTTGCGCTCGTCCACCCCGCGCAGCAGCTCGAAACCGTCCGGAGCGGCGCGCACACGGGCGTAATGGCCGGTGGCCAGATAGTCGGCGCCGAGAGCCAGGGCGTAATTGAGGAGATAGTCGAAACGGATGGTGCGGTTGCAGACCAGGCAAGGATTGGGTGTCAGCCCGGCCAGATACCCGCCGATGAAGAAGTCCACTACCCGCCGACGGAAGACCTCCTCGACGTTGAGCAAATAGAAGGGGATATCGAGCTGTGCCGCCACGCGACGGGCATCCTCGGTAGCCTCCAGCGTACAGCAGCGGTTCTCGCTGCCCTGACCGGCCTCGACCTCGGACCACAACCGCATCATGACGCCGATGACGCGATAGCCCGCGGCCACCAGGCGCGCGGCTGCAACCGAGCTATCCACACCGCCGCTCATGGCCACGACGACGGTGGTCTCGGCCGGGGGCCGGGTGGGTGTGAGACCGAGCTGGAGGAGCATGGGGGAAAAGGAGCTTGGAGGAGCTGTAGCTCCGGATGGCATCCGGAGAGAGTCCGGAACGGAGGACGAACAACGGCAGACAAAGACCGCCAAGCATCGCCCAGATTGGTTCTCGCGAAACAGGATAAAGGCGGAGGGGGGAGATGTCAAGACCGGTCATCATCGGCCCAGAATAACACCCAAGCTCCCCATGTCCCTCCGAATACCATCCGGAGCCACAGCTCCCCCACTTGGCAGCCGGGCGAGCTTTTGCTAAGCTTAAGCTACCCTTTGCAGCCGAGGATGACGATGGCCGGCGCCGCGATGTTTGCAGGTTTGGTAACCGATGAGCAGGGCCGCGAGGTCGAGGTGACCTGGGTAGGCCCTGATGCCTGCTATGTGGTGGATGATGATGGCTTTCGGCGTCACATTGACGCCGCCGAGGTGGATCGTCAGGTCCTGCGCTATCTGAAAGAACAGATGGAACCCCATCGTGAGCTGGCGGTGCGCACCATCCTCCAGCTCATGGGCAAAGACGACATCTTCAGCAAGACGGCGGTCGAATACTCGCTCGGCCGTCTCGAGGAAGCCGTCGGTATTCCCCTGCCGCCGGCCGCGCGCGACATGCTCCGCGCCCAGGGCTTTCGTATCGTCATCAACGTGCACGGCGAACTGGTTGCCGTGGAAATGGGCGGTCCGCCCCTCGACGACCTGTAGCGCAACCCCGGCGGCGTTGTGCTAACCCTCCTGGGCCGAGGTCTGCAACCCGGCCTGCGCCCAGATGCTCCGCCAGATGCGCAGCTGCTCGATAATCCGGGTTTGCGTCCACCAGGTGCGTTCATCCAGCGTCACCGACACCACCAGCCCCACCGCCCCGGCCCGGACATAAGCCTCGACCTCTTTCTGGGTGATCCCCCCTCCGGCCAGCAAGGCGCTGTCCGGCGCGGCCGCCCGCAGATCGGCCAGATAGTCCGGTCCGAAAATCTCGGCCGGGTACACACACTGCAATGCGTAGCCCCGCGCCGTGTTTTCGACGGCCTCGGTCCGCGAGAGCACAGTGGGAACGTAGAGCACATCGTGCCTAGAGACGTAGTTGGCCGTGCGCGGGCGAAAATAGGGCGCCATGACGTACTGCGCGCCGGCCTCGATGGCCATCTTTGCCTCATCTTCGCTCACGCAGCCGCTGATCCCGAGCAAGACCGCATCGCCGATCCGTTCCCGTAACAAGGCCAGGGTGCGCAGACTGCCCGGCGCGGCCTGGGCCACGAGCACGGCGCCGATGGGGACGGCCGCCAGCGCATCCCCCAGTTCGAGCACCGTGTTACGCCCCAGGGCCTGCTCCAGGTGGACGATGATCCCGACCTGTTGCAGCCGTTCAGCAATCCGGCGACTGTTGGAAGTGGCGGGGCGAGAGGGATACGAAGAGGAGCTCATGGGCGATCCGGCATGAGGGAGAGCGAAAACGTTACGGATCGCTGCAATCGCGGGTGAAACCGCAATTACGGCAGATGATTTTGCAATGGCGTCGGGTCACAGGCCCGCTGCACAACCAGCACACCACGTCATCGGCGGGCAGCGAGCGAGGTGGCGTCGCCGTCATCGGGTCGGCGGCGTCCCGGTTCAACACCTCATTCGGGAAAGGCGAGGGCTTGGCCGCGGTCATGTCTCCAGTATACAATCGTCCCGGCATCCACCCCAAATGGCGTTCGGGGGTTACGGCCACTCGATCATCGTTCGCTCTCGTCCGGGAGGGAGCTCATGAACCATCCTCTGGCCCGTCTCGAACGGCAACAACGCAAACGCTGGTTTTGGGCCTGGCTGGTGCCGACCCTGCTCGTGATGCTCATCTTGCAGATCGTCGGTGGGCCATTGCAGACGCCAGCGGCCCCGCGCGGCATTGTCTCCTACGAGTTTGCCGGCACGGCGGAGCGGGCCGCCGCCATCCTGGCCGGCTGGGATGAGCGAGTTCGTGTCCACGCCGCTTTCAGCCTGGGCTTCGATTACCTGTTCATGCCGCTCTATGCCATGACCATTGCCCTGGGGTGTCTGTGGGCAGCCGAACGCTGGCGCTGGCGGCCGTTGGCCGGTCTCGGCGGCGTTTTGGCCTGGGGTGTGTGGCTGGCGGCCGCCCTCGACGCCGTCGAGAACCTGGCCCTTTGGCAGCTCCTGACCGGTGCTGTGACCGATCCTTGGCCGGTCTTGGCCTGGTGGAGCGCCCTGGTCAAGTTCATCCTCATTGGCCTGGGCTTGCTCTACATTCTGGCCGGCGCCATCGCTGGGCTCGATCGCAGCCGAACGGGCTCCGCGGCGGCCTGAACCACAGCGATACGTTCCGGCGTTGTCACGATTCAGGCCGATGACGATGATGGTGTAGTGCAAGATGGCTCTTGCTCTCNTGTCGTCCGTCGTTCTAGCGAGCGGTCGCTGGCATGAAGGGAAGACTCATCCGCAGTGTAAGGCCGGAGGCTGAATCGTTGCCCAACGCTCAAGCGTTCCAAAACGCCCGCACGGCCGCGGCCACGGCCGCCCCATCGGGCAGGTCCAGGACCCGCCGCGCCAATGCGGCCGCGTCCGCCACGGTCAGGCGGCCGATCAGAGCTTTGGCCGTGGGAATGGCCGGCGGCGCCATGCTGAACTCGTCCAGACCCAGCCCGACCAGCACGGGGATGGCTTCGGGTTGGCCGGCCAGCTCACCGCACACACCCACCCATTTGCCGGCGGCGTGGGCGATCTCGATGACGCGGGCGATCTGGCGGAGGACGGCCGGATGGAGCGCATCGGCCAGTGCGGCCACACGAGCATTCCCGCGGTCGGCGGCGAAGGTGTATTGGGAGAGGTCGTTCGTGCCGATGCTAAAGAAATCCACCAGCGGCGCCATTTGGTCGGCCAGCACAACGGCTGCCGGCACCTCGACCATCATGCCGGTCGGGATGGGATACCGGTGGGGGATACCGGCAGCGGCAAGTTCGGCCGCGGCGGCGGCCAGGAGCTCGCGGGCGGCTTGCAGTTCGGCCACGGTGGCCACCATCGGGAACATGATGTGCACGTTGCCGTGGACGGCGGCCCGCAGGATGGCGCGCAATTGGGTCTTGAAAAAGTCGGGCAGGGCCAGCGAGATGCGGATGGCACGCCAGCCCAGGAAGGGATTGGCCTCGGCCGGCAGGTTCAGATAGGGCGCCGGCTTGTCGCCGCCGATGTCGAGGGTGCGGATGATGACCGGCCGCGGGGCCATGGCCGCGGCCACCTGAACATAGGCCGCGGTCTGCTCCTCTTCGTCGGGCGGCTCGCGGCGATCCTGGAAGAGGAACTCGGTGCGCAACAGGCCCACCCCTTCGGCGCCGGCCGTGAGCGCGGCTTCGGCCTCGACCGCCGTCGCCAGATTGGCCACGACCTCGACCCGACGGCCGTCGCGGGTTTGGGCGGGCCGTTGCGCTGCCAACTCAGCCGCCCGGCGTTGCGCCAGCCAGTCGGCCTGGCGGCTGCGAAAGGCCGCCTGCGTCTCGGCATCGGGGCCGATGACCACCATGCCTGTGGCGCCCTCCACGGCCAGCCATTCTCCGTTTTTGACCTCGGCCAGCAGGGCGGGGCCGATGCCGACCACGGCCGGCAAGCCCAGACTGCGGGCCAGGATGGCCGTATGGGCCGTCGGTCCCCCGCGGGCCGTGCAAAAGGCCACGACCTTGCGCCGGTCGAGGGTGGCCGTCTGCGAGGGGGCCAGGTCGTCGGCCACGATGACCGTCTCCTCGTCCAGCTCGATTGCGCGTTCGGCCGCGCCCATGAGCAGCCGTAACACGCGGGCGCCCACATCGCGCAGGTCGGCTGCCCGCTCCTGAAAGCGTGGTCCGGTCATGGCCTCGTAACGGCGGGCCATGGCGGCGATGACATCGGCGACGGCGGCTTCGGCGTTATGGCCCTGTGCGAAAATCGCCTCCCGCACCTGCGCTTCGAGGTCGGGGTCGGTCAGGGCCAGGGCGTGGGCCTGAAAGATCCGGGCCTGGGCCTCGCCCATCTCGGTCTGCACTTGGGCGGCCAGCCTTTCCAGATCGGCGCGAGCTTGGGCCACGGCGGCCTCGTAGCGTGCCCATTCGGTGGCCGGATCGGTCACAGAATAGCGGGGGATGTCCAGATCCACCCGGTCGAGAAAGCGGGCGCGTCCCACGGCCCAACCGGGCGAAGCCGCCAAACCGTGCAGAACCCCGCGGCCACCGGCGGGAATGGCTGCGGCTTCGGCGACGACTGTAGGCGGAGGCGCCGCTTCGGCCTCGCCAAAACCGGATTCGACCAGGGCGACGAGCGCGGCGATGGCGGCGGCCGCGTCGTCCCCGCGAGCGCTCAGCTCGATCTCGTGTCCCTGTTCGGCGCCCAGGCTCAGGACCTGATTGAAGCGCCGCGCGTCCACCGGCCCGGCGCCGGTGCTCAGGTTGCGGACGGTGATAACTGAGTGGAACTCGGCCGCCTTTTGCACGAACAGCACGGCCGGCCCGAAGTGCAGACCGGCATGATTGACCAGGGTCACCCGCGCTGCGATCTCGCCACCCTCGGCCGCAGGAGCCAAGACGGGCGCCGCAGGCGCTTCTACAGCCACAGGCGCGCCCAACGCCTCCTGTTTCGGAGCCAGCGCGGCCATCGCCTCGTCCACGACGGCATCCAACCCCATGCCGATGGAAGCCTGCACGGCCGCGGCCATGGCGCCTTCGACGAACGGCGCCGCCACCAACCGCACCCGTGCGGCCTGCTCCGGCTCCAGGAACTCCAGGGCCATCTCGGCGCTCATGATGGCGCTGCCCAAATCCATCAACACGACCACGCCATCATCGTCATAGACCGTCTGGATGGCCTCGAGGATGGCGGTGGCATCGGTGCCGAACGGTTGGGCGGGATCGCCGGTGCCGCCGACGGCGGCGATGGGGGCCCGTCCCTGGGTCTGTTGTTCGGCCAGGGCCTTCACGGCCTGGGCCAGTTCGTGGCTGTGAGAAACGAGGACAAGTCCGACCATGATAAGGTAACTGGGGACTGGAGACTGGTAACTGGTCGTCTCGCGTTGTTTGGCGTTCGATTGGTAACCGGTAATAAGTAACTGGTAATGAGATTTTTTCGTCTTTCGTCATTCGTCCTTTGTCTACATTTTTTGACGAACACACGAAAAATGATTTACTAGTAACTAGTTACTAGTTACTAGTTACCAACATAGGCAAGAAAAGCCGATGTTCGCCCGGAACGAGCAGAATCTGACGGGGCGCCGAATAGGGGCCGACATTGCCCTGGTTGTCCACAGCCGCCACCCGCCAATAGTACACGCCGGGCGGCAACGAGGCCGGCAGCTGGTAGGAGGAGCGGTCGAGGGGCGGGACCACGGCGGCAGCGGCCGGTTCGGCCGCAGTCCGTGCGGATGTGTCGGACACAACCGCGGTATCGGCTGCCACAGGCGCCTCTGGCACCGGCGAGACGAAGGTCAGCGGGGCCAGCGAGTCGTCCGCGGCTGGGGCCTTGGCCGTCGGCACGATACGGCGGTTATGAATCTGGAAAGGCAGGAAGTGGAGATGGGTGGCCGGCACCCAGGCATCCACTTCGGGCGTATGATAGTACAGCTCCCCTCGGTAGAAGGTGTTTTCCAGCTGCACCTTGTACCCGACAATGGGGAACGTGCCGTTTTCCAGGGGCCGATGCCAGATTAGCCGGGCTTCGGGCGATTGCAAGGAATGGGCCGGCGGCCATTCGGGCACGGGCGCCGAAGGCAACCGATGGGGAAAGGCTTGTTGCCGGAAGGTCTCGTACAGGGGGCTGGGGTTGAACGGCCCAGGTACCCACAAGGGGTCGCGGTTGGAAAAAATGCCCGGCCCCCAATCCGTTGTCCACGATTTGAACCAGAAGGAGCGGGTGATGCCGTAACGACGGACTTTATCCCATAATGCGGCAAACGTGGCCTGAGCAACAGTTTCGGGCCATCCCCACGTGTTCAACTCGGTAATCCATAGCTCGTACCCCATGCCGTCAATAGGCGCCTTTAGCCGCGTGATTTTATCATCATGGTTGCTAAACGCATGAAACGTGACGATATCCACATCCTGACGGATGTCAAGCGGCCCGCGCAGGGCCATCAGACGCCGCAAAAAGTCAGGCCCGTAGATGTCGGAAAGCCCGCCCAAGAGCAGGCGACCGCCGATATCGTAGCGGTCAATCTCGACCCGGGCCCGCTTGACCAACTCGGCGTAGGTCGTCACGTTGGCATTGGCCGGGTCGTGAGGCACATAGAGGAACTCCCACAGGTCAGGCTCGTTCCAGATTTCCCAATCGTGCACCTGGTTTTTGCCATAGGCGCCGTAGCGACGGATCATCTCCCGTAAAAAGTCCGACCAGTCCTCCATGTTGATGGGCGGGTAGTTCTTGACCGTGCTGTGGATGCAGTTTTTGCCGGTCAAACCGCCGATGGCGGCCCAATCGGGCGTGAAGAAAATTTCCGGGACGGGGATGATGCCGTAGTTGCTGGCAATCTGGAAGGCGTAGTCGAGGTCGGTCCACACGTACCGGTCGCGTTCGGGTTCGAGAAAACACCACCAGGCGGCGATGCGGGCGCTGCGCACGCCCGCGCCCCAGCTCTTGCGGATGATTTCATCGAGCTGGTCCACCCGAATCGAACCGTTCAAGCGCGGGTAGGCTTCCTCGCGGGGAAAGGTCCACTGCCAGCTGGGGCCGAAGATGTCCATCCCGTAGGGCGATTGCGAGCGCGGCTGCGCCAGGGGATGGGGCGGCGTTTGCGCCTCCATCGGCAACGGCTGCCACAGAAAAAGCCCTGCCAGGAGTACGATGAGACCGAAAACGCGTTTTGTCTTCATAGGCCACTACTCGGAAACACGCCGGATGATACCCACCGTCAGCGGCTCGGCGGCACGCGCTCCAGTGACCGGGTCGTAAAAGCCGGCCACCAAGGTGTAATCGCCGGGCGGAAGCGTGGCGGGCAAGACCAGTTCAAAACGATCGCGGATGACATCGCCCGGACGCCAGAGCAAGGCGGGCAGATAGTCGCCGCCGGGCCGATGGTCCTCGGCCTGGGCGAGCTTGTGGCCCGCCCCGTCGAACAGCTGGAGGAAACTGTGCCAGGGCGCGGGCGGTGTGCCGACGACCCGCCAGTAGAGATCCACCGTCAACCGACCGCCCGGCCGAGCCTCACCCGTCCAGGCCGTATGGAGCCAGCGCAAGTCGTCGCCGTAGGGCGTCTCGAAAACGGGTTCGGGCACCGGATACGTGCCTTTCACCCGAAAGAGGTCGGCGCCGACCGCTTCGATCTCGTAACGCACTTCCACCCCCGGCATGGCTTTGACCAGGAAGACCGGTCGGCCTGTCGCCAGGGCCGTCGCCAGGGTGCTGTTCAGGTCGGCAAAGGCCTCATCGTCGGGCCGGTCGGGCGGCACGATCTGCGGGAAAAGGGCCGTCATGGTCGGCCCCTGCCCCAACACGTGCTGGAAATAGAGCATGGGCGTCATTTCGTCGCGGTCGTTGCTGACAAGGATGGCATCGGCCGGGAGGGGCTGAGCGAAAATGTGCTGCCAACGCCAGGTGACCTCGTAGGCTCGACGGCGGTCGAACTCGCTAAGCCGGCTTTGAATCTGCCAATAGGGCCAGACCAACACGGCTAGGGCCAACACCAGCCAATAGGGCCGCAGACGATGGGAGGTGAGACGGCCGAGAAGCTCCACGCCGTAGGCTAAACCCAGGCCCAGCCAAAGGGTGGCGATGAGCAGCGGCGGCAGATAGAAGGCCTGAATGTCGCCGATGCCGTAGAACAGGTTGAAGCCGGTGGTCAGCAGGAAACCGGCGCCAGTGAGGAGCAAAGTCGGCCACTGTTCCTCCCTGTCTCTTATACACATCT
>JAOADB010000292.1 GCA_026417535.1 Caldilineales bacterium | reverse complement strand
GGGCGACGACGAGCGGGAGCAGGAGCCTGAGCCGGGTCATAGTGGACGATAGACGATGGACGATAGACGATGGACGATGGACGATGGCGAGACGAAGGACGGAGGGCTTTCGTCCTCCGTCCTGAATTTCGGCCGATGGACAAGACGGAGGACGAATGACGAAAGGCGGGGCTTTTCGTCCTCCGTCATTCGTCCTTCGTCCCGGCTCTAGGCCGCTGGGACGAGGACGATGGACAGATATCTATCGTCCATCGTCCACTACCTACATGGGTCCGGTGAAGAGCGGTTCCAGCGCCTGTTCGGCGGCGACGACGGCCATCGTCCGGGCGGGAGGCCGGTCGGGCCGAAAACGGGCGACGGCATCGAGCACCCGGGGCAGGAGGTCGAGGTCGCCCACGGTGTTGAGGAACAGGTAAGGCCGCGAGAGCACGTAGGCCACGGCCGCGTCGATATCGGCTTGGTCCTCCAAAGGCTCGTACCAGGTCGTGCGGGTTTGCGGCCGCGGCCCCCAGGGCCGTCGGGTGATGCTCTTGATCGTCTGCACGGCCACGTTGCGGGCCTGACAGACGGCCATCAGCGCCTCGAAATCGGCCGCATACTGGGGGTTTTGCATCATGGCGGAGTTGTAGGGCAAGAGGACGGAATCGAAATCCACCCGTTCCAGGGCTTGCAGGTGCAGCCGGGCGATGAGGGTGCCGTGCCCGGTGATGCCGATGAAACGGGTCAGGCCCTGTTGTTGCGCCTCGAGCACAGCCTGGAGCGCGCCCCCCGGCCCCATGACCGTCTCCCACACCTGCGGATCCCCCACGTTGTGGATTTGCAACAGGTCCACCTGTTCGACCTGCAGTCGCTGTAACGAACGCCGGATGGATTCCCAGGCCGGGCGATAGGTGCGTTCTTCCACTTTGGTCGCCAGGAAAAAGTCCTGGCGATGGCGCTTCATCCAAGGGCCGATGCGGGTTTCAGACTCCCCGTAACTGGCAGCCGTGTCAATGTGATTGACGCCGTAGGCCAGCAAGAGCTCGAGCGCGGCATCGGCACGCGCTTGCGAGACGTTCCAGAGCGCGGCCGCGCCGAAGATGGCGCGACTGCTGAGATGACCGGTGCGACCGAAAGGATAACGGGGTATCATGGTGGTCCTCCTTCAGGCCAGCGCACGCAGGCGCTCGGCCACGGCTTGCAGGGTCTCGTCCTTTTTGCAAAAGCAAAACCGGGCGAGATGACGGGCCAGGTGTTTGTGGGGCGGGCTGTAAAAGGAACCCGGCGGGATGGCGGCCACGCCGATTTCCGTCGTGAGCCAGCGGCAAAAGCTGTCGTCGTCGGGAAAGCCGAAGGCCGAGGTATCGGCCATGATGAAATAGGTGGCCTCCGGCAGGAAAGGACGCAGGCGGGCTTCGGTTAGAATGGCGGCCAGCCGGTCGCGCTTATCCCGGTACATTTGGGCCATCTCCTCGTAGTAGCCCAGGGCCGGCGCCGCTCGAACGGCCTCGGCCACGGCCACCTGAAAGGGCGTTGCCACCGAAAAGGTCAGCCATTGCTGAACGGCGCGCAAGGCCGCCACCAACGGCGCCGGGCCGATGGCCCAGCCGATCTTCCAGCCGGTGACCGAAAAGGTCTTGCCGGCGGAGCCAATGCTAAGGGTGCGTTCCCACATGCCCGGCAGGGTGGCGATGCGGGGCAGGCGGTCGTGCACGAAGAGCATCCGCTCGTACACCTCATCGCTGACGACGATGACATCGTGCTCCTGACACAGGGCCGCGATCTCGGCCAGCTCGGTCTCGTCGTAGACCTTGCCGGTGGGGTTGTGGGGCGTGTTCAGCAGGAGCAGTTTGGTGCGCGGGCCGAAGGCGCGGCGCAGCTCGTCCGGGTCATAGCGCCAGCGGCCGTCGGCCTGAGGATAGAGGGGCACGAACACGGGCACACCGCCGGCCATGGTCACATCGGCCGGATAGACATCGAAAAACGGCTCGAAGAGGATGACCTCGTCCCCCGGTTCGACCAGGGCCTGACAGGCCGCGAACAGCGCTGCCGTGGCGCCGGCCATGATCTGGACTTCGTGCAGGGGATCCACAGGCCGGCCCAAGTCCACTTCGGCCTGCGCGGCCAGGGCTTCGACCAGGGCGAGATGTCCGCCGTAGCGGGTGTACTGGTTGTGATCGGCAGCGATAGCGCTCTGCGCGGCTGCCTTGATGAAATCCGGCGCTGGGAAATCGGGGAAGCCCTGACCCAGATTGACGGCCCCATGCCTGTCGGCCAGGGCGGTGTATTCGGCAAAAACCGAAGGCCCAAAGCCACGCACCCGCGTGGCGAGAGAGGGGGAAACCGAGACGTGGGGAAGCATGGGTGAGTAACGTGGCCGCAGTTTCGACACGATGGAGAATGTCGCCATCCATTATAGCCGGATTTGTTCGCAATGGCCCCTATCCTTTTATCCGGTTGTTGCCGCTGAACCCATATGAAACTCAGACCGAGGTCGGGCGCGCTGCTTCGGCGAGGGTTGGGTCCGTTGCATCCGACGTAAGCACGGGCTTGCCGAAGACGATGCTCCGCCGGACCGGGACAAAGCCCAGACGCTCGTACAGACTCAGGGCGCCGGTCGGGCTTTCGGTGTCCACGCCCAGGGTGGCGTAGTCCATACCCACGGCCCGAAAGGCCTGCAGGGACCGGCAGAGCAGGGCCGTGGCCACACCGCGCCGACGCCACAGCCGCCGCACACCCAAATCGCCCACCCAGGCCTCACGGATGCCCTGGCGTTCGTTGTCCTCCGGGCTGAGGAAGTTGATGGCAAAGCCGGCCACCTCCTCACCGTCGAGGGCCAGGAAGGAGAGGTCGGGGCGGAAGCTATCGCGGCCGACCATGAACAACCGCCACTGTTCGGCGGTCTGCGGCTGCGAACCCCAATGGTCGGCAAATGCCTCGTTGAAGGCGGCCAGGGTGCGGTCGTCGTAGGCCGGCGACCAGTTCACCAAGCGCAGACCGGTCGGGAGTTCGGGTTCGGGAATCGGCAGACTCAGGTCGCGGCGCATCTGGTAGAAGTAGCGACAAGGCTCAAAGCCCAGCCGTCGGAACAGGGCGATGCGGTCGTGTTCGTGCTCATAACAACTGACCCGCTCACGGCCTTCCTTTTTCGATGGGCTTTCCTTCCCGCCATCGGCCGCTTACCAGGACGACGGACGTAGAGCAAGATGCCATCTTGCGCAACATCTCCGCGACGCCGAGGTTTTGACACTGGACCCATCGGTATGGTACAAACGAGTCAAGCTGAAAAATATCCGGCCGATAGCGTTTTTGTCCCTACGTTTCCGTTTCAGACAATTCCCGGTGGGATGAGACGGATGGTTTCCGTCTAAATCATAATTGACTCGCCCGTGCAACATATGAGGAAAGATATGCCTATCCCTGACTTTCAAACCATCATGCTCCCTCTCTTGCATTGCTTTCGTGATGGTCAAGAGCACTCCATTCAAGAATTATTGGATAAACTTGCTGAAAAGTTTTCTCTGACCGAAGAAGAAAAGAACGCACTTTTACCAAGTGGTAAACAAACCGTTTTTTATAATCGGGTTGGTTGGGCAAGGACTTACTTGACCAAAGCGGGGCTCCTTGAAATGTCGCGTCGTTCATATTACAGAATAACTGAGCGCGGCAGACAAGTACTGGAGCGTAATCTATCACGAATTGACATGAAATTTCTTGAGCAATTTCCCGAATATATCGAATTTCGAGAGCGCGAAAGCGGACGACGAAAATCTAAAGAAATTATTGCTGAAGTTGGCGAAAAAACGCCAGAAGAAGTTCTTGAAGATGCCTACGAAGAAATACGGGATGAGTTGGCACAGGAATTATTGGACTTGGTGAAGAAAAGCACGCCTTCCTTTTTTGAGCGTCTTGTTGTTGAACTTCTCGTTAAGATGGGGTACGGTGGTTCTCGTCGCGATGCAGCAAAAGCTGTTGGTCAAGTAGGTGATGAAGGGATAGATGGCAT
>JAOADB010000291.1 GCA_026417535.1 Caldilineales bacterium | reverse complement strand
CATCCAGGCTTCGAGATGGCAGTTGCCGCCGGTGTTGATCTGGACGACGGGGATACCGCGCGCGGCGATGGTATCGGCGTCAATGCGCGAGGCCACATCGCCCTCGATGACGCCGACGCGCACGCCGTCGCCCAGGGCGGCAATGGTCGCCAGGATGAGGCTGGTCTTGCCCGCGCCGGGCGCAGCCATGATGTTGACGGCGGTGATACCGTGTTCGGCCAACAGCCGCCGGTTCTGCGCGGCCATTTCGTCATTGGCGCTGAGGATCTGCTTGACTACCGGGATTTCCATCGTCAATCTCAATGCTTTCGATGTGGAGTTCATGACCGCCGCTGACCCGCACCAGCCCGCTGCCGCAGACCGGGCAGCCCGGCAGAAGGGGGACCGTCACGGCGAAGACGTGCCCGCAATCGCCGCACAGGCCCTGGGCGGGCCGGCGGTGGATGCGGAGTTCGGCGCCTTCGGCGGCCGTGTTGCGGCTGAACCAGTCAAAGTAGAAACGGATCGAATCGTCCACAAAGCCGGTCAGCTCGCCCACGACCATGTCAATGGCCAGGATGCGCCTGGCGCCGGCCTTGGCGGCCGCATCGAGCGCCACATCGAGGATACCCTGGGTGATGGACAGTTCGTGCACGGGGCGGCTCCGGCAGGAGATGTGACTTCGTGGCCGTTCGGCCCGTTGTTGTGACCTTCCGCATGGGGCACGTCCTCTACCATTGGCCGAGGACGAAGACGAAAGACGAACGACGGAAAACGGAACTCGGTAGCGAAACCGAGGACCCTCACGAAACCTGCTGCGTCCTCCGTCTTCCGTCCGGTCAGGCGGCCTGAATCCGAGCAGAGAGCGCATCCCGGAACGGACCGAACGGTCACTTGGGCTCCATTATAACACCCCAGTCCCTCAATTCGTCAGCCACGGCCTGGACCAGCCCCTCCAGCCCGGCCTCCACGGCCGGCGAGAGTTCCAGCCCCGGCTCCAGCGCGGCCGGCTCCATCCCCCACACGACCACCCGCGGCGGTAGGATTTCCTGGAGATGGGCCAGGAGCAGCAGCTCGTGCAGCCCGACCTGATGGACCGAGAGCTTCATCGGCAAACCGAGGGGGAGCGACTCCCCCTCCAGGCGCACCAGGGTTCCCGGTTCGGCGCCCATGCGCACGGCATCCACCACCAGCAGATGGGTCACACCCTCCAGATAGGGGAGAAGGTCCAGGCCGGCAACGCCGCCATCCATGACCTGGACCTCCTCCGGGAAATGAAAACGCGCTTGCAGCCGTTCGACGGCCCGCACGCCCAAGCCCTCATCGCCGAGCAGGATGTTGCCCAGACCGAGGACGAGAACGCGGTGCAGGTCGGCAGCCATCGGAGCGGGCCTCACCGTTCGGCAGGTTGTTTGTTCCGGCGGCCCCGTTCGATCCAGTCGGGACGCCGGGAGGTGGGCATGAACTTGAAGCCGCTGAAGATGCTCGACATGAGGCCGTTGCCCTCCTCCATATCCACCAGCCAGGCGGCGTAGACATGGTGGACGACGAAGGCCAGGATGAGGTACATGACGATATGGTGGATCAGCCGCACGGTCTGCACGTCCACTACCTGGAAAATCCACCCCAGCAGCGGCCACCAGATGCTGGTCGGGTGTAGCACCCCGAACAGGGCAAAACCGGTGATCATCTGCGTGAAGTAGAACATGACGATGAACATGTAGGTCATCCCGGCCAGGGCATTGTGGCCGGTCACTTCAGGCGGCTCACGGCGAAGGAAGAAGTAGTACTTCAGGGCCTCGCCGATGTTCTGTCGGCCTTCACGGGTCAGGAAGGGGAACAGGCCCCGCCAGCTGGCCCACTCGTTGCCGACAAAGGCCCAGTAGGTGCGGATGGCCACGCTCACGGTGAAGACGATGGCCGTGGCAAAGTGGAGGAAGCGCATCAGGCCCATGAAGTAGAGGCCGTACACCTCCCGTTCGCTCACGGCGATGTAGGGGTTGCCGATGTAGTAGCCGGTGAAGGAGAGGACGGCAATGCAAACGACATTGACCCAATGGGTCAGACGGACGGGAACTTCCCAGACATACAGGCGACGGCGGACCATGGCGGCCTCCCGGCTTAGATGACCCGGATGCGGGTGATCTCGCGGCCATTGCCGTTGACGACGTGGACGGCGCAGGCCATGCAGGGGTCAAAGGAGTGGACCGTGCGCAGGATCTCGACCGGGTGTTCGGGGTCGGCCACAGGGGTGTCAATGAGTGCGGCTTCGTAGGCGCCTCGTTGTCCGCGAGCATCCCGCGGCGAACCGTTCCAGGTGGAGGGAACGACGGCCTGGTAGTTCTCGATGCGGCCGTTTTTGATCCGCACCCAATGGCCCAACGCGCCGCGCGGGGCTTCGGTGCTGCCCCAACCGACGGCCTCGGCCGGCCAGTTGCGCGGATCCCAGCGTTCGCCGTTGAACACGGCCAGGTCGCCCCGGCCCATGTTGGCGGCCAACTCGTCAATCCAGACCTCCAGCTGTTCGGCCACGACCAGGGTTTCGATCCCACGGGCGGCCACACGACCCAACGTCGAGAACAGCGCCTCCGGCCCGACGCCGAGGGTATCCAACACGTAGTGAACGAGCTCCCGTACCCGTTGATGACCGGCCGCATAGGCCACCAGCATGCGTGAGAGCGGGCCAACCTCCATGGGCGTGTCCTGATAGCGAGGGGCCTTCAGCCAGGAGTACTTGCCGTCCGTTTCCAGGAACTCGTAGGGTGGTTGCGGCCCGGTGTAATTCGGCTGGGTCTGGCCGTCCCAGGGATGTTTGCTTGCGCCATCGCCTTCGTCGTAGCGATACCAGGAGTGGGTGACGTATTCCCGGATCTCGCGATGGTCGAGGGCCTGCGGGGCAGCGCCGATCTGTTTGTTGAAGATGACCCCACGCGGCAGCCAGAGGGCGCTGGGATCGCCGCTGGTGTTTTGTGGGAAGTCGCCATAGGCCAGGTAGTTGCCCAACCCCCCGCCCAGACCGGCCCATTCCTTGTAGAACGACGCCACGGCCAGCAGGTCAGGGATGTACACCTTGGCTACGAACTCCAGCCCCTGCGCGGCCCAGGTCTTGAGCCGGGCGATGGTGTGGGCGTTGATGGCGCTCTGGCTGTTCGGGTCCACCGGGATGGCCATGCCGCCGACCAGGTAGGTCTGCAGATGGGGATTCTTGCCGCCCAGGAGGGCATGGATTTTGATGATCTCCTTCTGCCAATCCAGGGCTTCGAGATAGTGGGCCACGGCCATCAGGTTGGCGGCCGGTGGCAGCTTATAGGCCGGATGTCCCCAGTAGGCGTTGGCAAAAAGGCCCAATTGCCCGGCTTCGACGAAGCGCTTCAGGCGGTTTTGCACGCCGGCGAAGTAGGTCGTGCTCGCTTTGGGCCAGTCGGAGATGGATTGGGCCAGGGCGGCCGCGTCGGCGGGGTTCGCCTCCAGCGCGCTGACGATGTCCACCCAATCCAGGGCGTGGAGATGGTAGAAATGGATGACGTGATCCTGCACATACTGCGCGGCCTCGATGATGTTGCGGATCAGCCGCGCGTTCTCCGGAATCCGGATTTCAAGGGCGTTCTCAACTGCTCGCACGGAGCAGACGGCATGCACCGTCGTTCAGACGCCTCATATCCGTTGGGCGAAGACCCAGGCATCGCGCGGGTCGCGGCCCTTGAGCACGAGCTCCATGCCCCGGAACATGGTGCTGCTGCTCCAGGCGTCGGTCACCCGACCGTTCTCGACCTGGACTTCGATGCGCAGATGCCCCTCGATGCGGGTGATGGGGTCAATAGCGATTTTGGCCATCGGAGACGCTCCTTTGCGGGAAAGACAACCAACACTCACTCGGTTTCGACGGGCGGCCCTTCGGGTTCGTGGGTGGCCAACGGCTGCTTGCGGGCTCGGACATAGCTGGCGATGCCGTGAGCAGCAAAGGCCGCGGCCACACCGGCCACGATCCCCAGCCCTACCTGGTCGGCCGTGGCTTCGACGCCGAAACCGCTCACGCGCGGCAACCGCTCGTAGAAT
>JAOADB010000290.1 GCA_026417535.1 Caldilineales bacterium | reverse complement strand
TCACTCCGGCACGCGGGGCACGCGGGCCAAAATCGTGCTGACCACCTCGTAGGGGATGGTGCCCAATCGGGCGGCCACATCCGCCGCCGTGATGGTCTCTTCGCCCTGGCGCCCGATGAGGACCACCTCGTCGCCGGCACGCACACCGGGGATGGCGGTGACGTTGATGGCTGCCTGGTCCATGCTCACGCGGCCGACCAAGGGCGCCCGCCGGCCGCGCACGAGGACCTCACCCCAGTTTTGCGGGCTACGGCGAAAGCCATCGGCGTAGCCGACCGGAATGATGGCAATCGTCTCCGTGCGCGTGGTGCGGTAGGTTAGGCCGTAACCCACGGCAGCGCCGGGCGGCAGGGTCTTCACCTGGGCGACGGTCGTTTTCCAGCTGAGCACGGGCCGAAAATCGGATGGGAGCGGACAGGCCGGACCGGGCGCCAGACCGTAGAGGCCGATGCCCAGGCGCACGGCATCGTACTGTGCGTTCGGCCGGGTAAGCAGGGCGGCCGTGTTGGCAGCATGGACCAGCGGCGGCCGCAGCCCTTCGGCCTCTAGGCAGGCCAAAAGGGCATCGAAACGGGCCAGTTGCAGGTCGGTGTAGGGTTCGTCCGGTTCGTCGGCTGCGGCCAGATGGGTGAACAGGCCGACGACCTCGATACCGGGCAACGTTTGCAGAAAGCGCAAAAAGGCCGGGACATCCTCGGGGAACAACCCCAGCCGGCTCAGGCCCGTATCCACCTTGACATGGACGCGCGCCCGGCGCCGCAGGTCGAGGGCCGCCCGATTGAGCGCCAGGGCCACATCGGGGTCGTACACCGTCAGATGCCATTCGTGGCCGGCGGCAGTCTCCAGGGCCGTCCGCGCCTGCCAGGGCGGGGTGTAGCCGAGGATGAGGATGGGGGTCGTAATGCCGGCGCGCCGCAGGGCCTGCGCCTCGGGCAGACAGGCCACGGCCAGCAGATCGGCGCCGCCGGCGGTAACGATCCGGGCCACCGTGGCCGCGCCGTGGCCGTAGGCATCGGCCTTGAGCACGGCGATCAGGCGCACGCCCGGCCGCAGACGACGCCGGGCCGCGGCCAGGTTATCGGCCAAGGCCAGGGTGTCAATCTCGACCCACGTCGGGCGCAGGGTGTTGCGCGGCCGCACCCGCTCCCAGGCGGCCGTCTGGCGCACGAGCACGGTCGGTGCCATGCCCGGATCGGCCAGAAGCGCGGCCACCGTTCGTTCCAGCCGGGCCTCGCGGCTGCCCTTCACCAGCACCACGCCCGGCCCCTCGCGCGCGAGCAAACGTCGGGCCGTGTCGGCCGCGGCCGCCGGGGTGTCGGCGACGAGAGCATGCGCAGGGGGTAACCCGGCGGCCACAGCGGCAGCCGTCAGGATCGGGGCCTGAGGACCTACGGCGATCAGCCATTCGGCCGCCGCAGCAATGGCCGGGCCCAGCCCCATGAGCAGCCGCTCGGCTTCGGCGCCCAAATCGGCATGATGGCCCAGGATGGCGATGCGTGGACGCAACGTCTGCCCTTCCAGCACGCGCAGAGCCGCTCGCGTGGCCGCCGGCGTGGCACTTTCCGAATCGTCGAGGAGGGTACTGCCGGCCGGCCCCGGCAACGGGCGCAGGCGGCCGGGCAAGGGGGCAAACGCGGCCACTCCGGCGGCGATGGCCTCTTCATCCACGCCGAGATGCCGGGCGATGGTCACGGCGACACCAATGGGCACGCGCTGATGTTCGCCGAGGAGCTGCGTCCGATACACGGCCATGGCCTCGGGGGCGAAGGTCAGCACCCGACACGAGAGCCGGCCGGCCCACGGCGCCAGATAGGGGTCGGCCAAATTGACCACGGCCACGCCCTCGCGGGGCAAGGCCCGCCACAGGGCCGTTTTCTCGGCGGCGATGGCTTCGGGCCCGCCGAACACGCCGATATGGGCATCGTGGATGACGGTGATGGCACCGATGACGGGCCGCACCAGGTCGGCCAGCTCGGCGATCTCACCGTGGGCATCCGTGCCCATTTCGATCACGGCAAAGCGATGCTCTGGCTGTAGACGGCCCAAGGCCAGGGGTATGCCCAGGCGGTCGTTGTAGCTGTCGCGCGTGCGAAAGACCTGACCGGGATAGCGGCGCTCCAGCAGGGCCGCGGTCAGCTCTTTGGCCGTGGTCTTGCCGTCGGAGCCGGTGATGGCGATGACCAGGGGTTGCTGGCGGCGCAGGATGTGGGCGGCCCAAGCGCGCAGAGCCGCGGCGGTATCGGCGACGATGAGGGTGGTCACGCCGGGATGGCGGGCGGGCGGTTGCTGACAGAGCACGCCGGTGCACCCGCGGGCAACGGCATCGGCAATGTAATCGTGACCGTCACCGGCAGGCGTGCGCAGGGCCACGAAGAGCTGCCCGGCCGCAGCCACCCGCGAGTCGTGGCAAAAATCGCTCCAGGCCGTTGCGCCGACCCGGCCATGCGGTCGGGCACCGGCCACAGTGATGAAATCGCTCAGGGTGATGGCCATGACCCTCGTTCAAGCGCCCTGCTCGATGGTGGTCAGATAGTCCACGCATTGGCGGTCCAGTGGGTCCTCGCCCAGAGGCGTGTTGAACCAGGCATCGAGGATTTCTTTGGCGACGGGTTCGCTGGTCAGGCGCAGGCTGAGGGCGAGGACGTTGGCCCGGTTCCAGAGGCGGGCCCCGCGGGCGGTCTCGGCGTCGGCGCAGAGCGCGGCGCGGATGCCGGGGACCTTGTTGGCGGCGATGCTGACACCGGTGCCGGTCCAGCAGCAGACGATGCCTTCATCGGCCAGGTTATCGGCCACGGCCGTGGCCACGGCATGGGCCACGCGCGGCCACAGATTGGCCTCATCACCCGGTTGGGCTTCCGGCCGCAAGGGACCGAACAGGATGAGGTCATGCCCGCGGGCGGTCAGGTCCGCGATGAGAAAATCGGTGAGATGGGTGCGTTCGTCGGCGCCTAAAGCGATGCGCATAGTGAACCTCTTGGGTGGTAACTCGTCGTTTTGCGTTATTTGGCCGATTACAGACGAAGTCTTCCGTCCTGGCTCTGGGCCGATCGCCGGGACGAAGGACGAACGACGCAGGACGAAGGGGCTTCGTCTTTCGTCATTCGTCGTTCGTCTTGGGTTTGGGCCGATTGCCGGGACGAAGGACGAACGGCGGAGGACGAAGGGGCTTCGTCAGCTACAGGGTCATCAGTTCGATCTGCCGAGCTTCGGGGTCGAAGAGGACGCAACGGGGACGGGGACCGTCGCGAGGGACGCCGATGGAGCCGACGCCGACCAGGGTGCGCGTGCCCGGCGTCAGCGCGATCACCGGCCCGGAGAGCCGCCGAAGCCGGTTGTCCGGGCCGAGTTGCTGGACGGCCTGGACATGGGTATGTCCGTGAAAGGCCACCAGGAGGTCGCGGGCCTCCAGTTCGGCCAGTGCTGCCCAAATGGCCCGCTCGTCGTGCAACAGGCTGGGAAAGACCTGGAGCCAGCGGGGATGGTGCTCGTGCATGTAGCGCCAGGTGGAGGCGGTGGTAGAACAGCCAGGCGGATAGACCGGGGTGGCATGGGAGGCGATCCAGAACGGGCCGGTGAGATGGGCCGGCCAGGCGGCGACGAACTTGCGCAACTCGGCCGGCAGATGGGGCAGGCCGCTGACCTCCCAATTGCCGAAGACGTGCTGAACCGGCAGGCCCTCGAGCAGAGGAAGAGGGTCGGCGCCCAAGTCGCCGAGTTGCCAATAGGCCGTGACGCCGCGGCGTTCGAGGGCGGTAAGGGCGCGTTCCAGGGCCTGGGTTTTGTTGTGGACGTCGGCGAAGACGGCGATCAGGGCCATAAGACGAGTGTAGGCCAAGTCGTCCGCGCAGGCAAGCGCAGCGGGGAGGGGCTTGAACGCCGACCGACTGAGGAGAGTTGGAGAGCTGGAGGGAGCTGAGGGGGAGCTGAGGGGAGCTTTCTCCCTTCGTCCGGCCCTCGGCCGCAATCGGGGACGGGGGCCAAACGACGAGGGCCGAAGCGCCATTTGACAGCCGGGCGAGGATGCGCTATGATGCGCAAACGTTTGC
>JAOADB010000289.1 GCA_026417535.1 Caldilineales bacterium | reverse complement strand
AACACATTGCCCACGATGGAGGACATCAGGTTGGGGAGCGACCCTTCCTCGAACAGATCGAGGGGATAGGCGATGTAGGCGATGACCTGATCGTCGCGGCCGGGCACGGGTTTGATGTCGTAGGTGCGCGCCGAGTAGGCCGCGGGGTCTACCAGATAGTCGGACCACACGTTCGTCCAGGTAGCAAAGGACGATTCGGCGGCGACGGCGGCCGCGGCTTCGGCGAAAGAAACGCCTTCCTGCGGCGTGATCCGAAAAGCCGCCAGGACATGGTTTTCACTCGGTTGGAAACCGATGTCCCAGTAGTAGCGGCCTTCGGCGCTGTATTCGCGCACACCGGCCGCAAATAGGGCGTTTTCGGGGTTTCCGGCAGACATAGGGGTTGTGCTCATATGATCCTCCTTTGAACGTTAGAATGTTGGAACGTTGGAACGTTAGTAGGGTATCGAACTGATGCGTGCGAGTTTGTCCATTTGGTGAATGGCCTTGATGTAACGAATAGTACCGGTCTTGACCCGCATCACGAGGCTGTGGGTGATGATGACGCCGTCCTCGTAGCGCACCCCTTGCAACAGCGCGCCGGCGGTGATGCCGGTGGCGGCGAAAAAGGCGTCTTCGGAACGGACCAGGTCGTCCTGGGTCAGGATTTCGTCCCAGGTCTCGCCGCAGGCGGCTAACACCCGTGCACGTTCGGCCTCGCTTTGCGGCGCGCGGCGGCACTGCATGGCGCTGCCGGTCGCCTTGACTGCCGTCGCGGCCAGAACGCCTTCGGGCGTGCCGCCGACGCCCATGAGGACGTCAATCCCGGTGCCCGGCAGACAGGCCATCAGGGCGCCGGCCACGTCGCCGTCCGTCTGTAACGACACCCGCGCCCCGGTCGCACGAATTTCACGGATCAGCGCTTCGTGGCGCGGCTTGTCGAGGACAAACACGGTGAGATTGCGAACGGGCTTGCCCAAGGCCTCGGCGATGCGGTGCAGGTTTTCCGCAGGGCCGAGGCGCAGGTCAATGGCCTCGCGAGCCTGCTTGCCCACGACGAGTTTTTCCATGTAGAACGAGGGGCCGGGATTCCACATGCTCCAGCGTTCGGCCAGCGCGATGACGGAAAGCGCATTGGGCCGACCCAGCGCCAGCAGACGGGTCCCTTCGACCGGATCCACGGCCACATCCACGGCCGGAGGACGGCCATTGCCAACCCGTTCGCCGTTATAAAGCATCGGCGCCTGGTCCTTCTCGCCTTCACCGATGACGATCACACCGTCCATTTCCACCGTGCCCAGAATGAGTCGCATGGCGTTCACGGCGGCGCGATCGCCACCTTCCTTATCGCCGGTGCCCATGTAATGGGCCGCGGCCAGCGCAGCGGCCTCGGTGACTCGCACCAGTTCAAGGGCCAGATTGCGCTCCGGGCGATCACTCATAGGGTCTCCTCCGGGTTCCTGATCACGATGGCCTCCTCGAACGATGACCTGTCGTTTTCGGCTCTGTGGCGTTTTCATGACCGGGTCATCCATAGGCCGGATTCAGCAGGGCCGCGCGCACGAGGGACAACGTTCCGGCCGACTTCAGCTTCTGCGACTTGTGGACGATGAAATCGGCATAGGCCTTTACGAAGGCCTCGCCGGGCTTGCGAAAGTCGAAGTTTTCCGGGTGGTCGCGGAAATGCTCGCGATGGACCCGCGTCCACACCAGGCGGCCGTCGGTGTCAATGTTGACCTTGGTCACCCCCAGGGGAATGGCGCGGGCGAACTCGTCTTCGTCCACCCCGCGGGCCGAGGGGTCGAGCTTGCCGCCGGCGGCGTTGATCCGCTCGACTTCCTCCCGCGGCACCGAACTCGAACCGTGCATGATCAATGGGAAGCCCGGCAACCGCTTCTGGATCTCGGCGATGCGTTCGAAGTGAAGGCGCTGTTCGCCCTTGAACTTGTAGGCGCCGTGGCTGGTGCCGATGGCGACGGCCAGGCTATCGCAACCGGTGAGTTCCACGAACAGCTTGGCCTCGTCAGGGTCGGTCAGGCGGGCGTGTTTTTCATCCACGGCCACGTGCTCTTCCACCCCGCCCAACATACCCAATTCGGCTTCGACGCTGATCCCGCGGGCGTGAGCGCGCTCGACCACCCGGCGGGTGATGGCCACGTTCTGCTCGAAGGGTTCGTGGGAGGCATCAATCATGACCGACGAGTAGAAGCCCGAGTCAATGCACTCATAGCAGGTCTGTTCATCGCCGTGGTCAAGATGCACGGCGTAGATGGCTTCGGGGAACATCTCGTCACAGGCCCGGATGATGGCCTCCAGCATCTTGACTCCAGCGGACTTGCGCGCGCCTTTGGAAATTTGGATGATGAACGGTGCCTGTGCCTGGACATGTCCGCGGAACAGCCCTAGCGCCTGCTCCATGTTGTTGATGTTGTAGGCGCCGATGGCAAAACGGCCATAGGCCACCCGGAACAGATCGGCAGTGGTCACAATCATGGCGAGACCTCCTGGAATTTCAAGCTGATGAGGAAGATGGCTCAGGGTTTCCATCCCGGCCAGACGGAAGACGGAGCGCAAGATGCCATGCTCTACGTCTTCCATCCGTCGTTCTGGCGAGCGGCCATGGCGGGAATGGAAGACCCGGCCGGAAAGTCAAAAGCGTGGCTGAACAGTCACGCTCCTTTTATAAAAAGAGCCGGCCGCCGACAAACGCTTCGGTTTTTTCCGGTGCGTTCCTCTTCGACGTCCGGCCGTTCTATCCGTGAAAAATGGAACAAGCTGATGGCCCCAGCATAATGGAATAACATTTCCCGGTAAACACCCTATCGGGCTATCCCTCCCCCCAAAAAGGAAGGAAAATTACCCACCCGTTTGGGTAGGTAGCGAATCAGCGCCGACGGTAGCGAGCGGCCGCCTCGGTGCGATTCGCCACACCGAGTTTGGCAAAAATGTTGCGCAGATGAAATTTGACCGTGTTTTCGCTCAGGTTGAGCGCTGCCGCAATCTGGGCGTTGCTTTGCCCTTCGGCCACCAGGGCCAGGATTTCCTCTTCGCGTTCGGTCAGGGCGTTGGGTTCGGGGCGGGCGGCGCTGGTCAACCAGCGCCGGGCCGCCTGAGGGAAAACGAGCTGCCCGGCGGCAATCTGGCGGATGGCGGCGATGGTGTTCTGGGGCGGTTCCGTCTTGAGGGCAAAGCCGTCGGCGCCGAGCTCGATGGCCTTGCGCAGGGTATCGGCGTCACCGAAGGCGCTGAGGACGAGCACCCGCACCGGCAGTCCCTCGCTGCGGATGCGGCGCAGGCAGGTGGCGCCATCCATGAAAGGCATCTGCCAATCCATGACGACGACATCGGGCCGGAAGCGACGGATGGCGGCCAGCAAACGCTCGCCATCGGTGGCCGTAGCGACCACCCGCAGGTCGGGTTGGGAGGCGATGAGGGCGCTCAACCCCTCCAGCACCAAGGCGTGATCGTCGGCCAGGACAAGGCGCATGACCTGCGTCTCAGCCATCCAAAGGCACCTCCACACGGACGCACGTGCCCTCGCCGGGCCGACTGTGCACCTCCAGTTCCCCGTTCACCAGGGCGGCCCGTTCGCGCATCCCCCGCAACCCGATGTGCTCGCTTCGTTCCGTCGCATGACGACCGCTCAGGGGCGGGGGGTTAAAGCCCCGCCCCCGGTCGCGTACCTCGAGTTCCAGACGTCCCTCCTGCCAGCGCAGCCGCACTTCGGCCGTTTGGACGCCGGCATGCCGATGGACGTTGGCCAGCGCCTCCTGGGTGATGCGATACAGGGCGATTTTGATCGGTAGGGCCACCCGGACGGGAACCGCTTCGAGTTCCAGGCTCACGGTCATCCCCGTCAGCGTCTCGAACTGGATGACCAGGTCTTCGAGGGGCTCGCCTAGCTCCCGGGCGGCAAATTCGGGGGCGCGAAACGTGCTCAGGAGCGAGCGGATATCACCCAGGGCATTTTCCAGCAAGGCGATGGCCCGCGTCAGAGGAAGCGTACATTCGCCGGAGACATCGGGCCGGGCCGTGAGCTGATTGCGCAAAAGCGTCAGCTGGCTGAGAGCCGCAAACAGCTTTTG
>JAOADB010000288.1 GCA_026417535.1 Caldilineales bacterium | reverse complement strand
GGCAGCGTCAGATGTGTATAAGAGACAGCCAATACCACCACCCCGACACCCACCCCGACGCCGACTCACACTCCCACCCCGACACCCACGCCGACCAACACCCCCACCCCGACACCGACGCCCACGCCGACCCCGGTTTGGCGGTTCCGCGGCTACACTTACCGCGGGAGCGCCGAGGGGATGACGGCAACCGCCCTGGGCAATGTCACCCTCAGCCTGTACGGCCGCAATCAGGGCCAACCCGAACCGGGTGTGCTCATCGAACGCAGGACCAGTGACGCTAGCGGCTTCTACAACTTCTTCGTCGTGCGGCCGCGCGTGTACGACTACTTCTACCTGGAGGTCGAACCGCCGCCCGGTTTTGTAGTCACCAATACGCGCAGCAGCGGACAGGTGCTGGAACTGGGCAAAGTGCTCTGGTTCCAGGCCGCGCCCATCGTCCATTTGACCGATTTCTACCTCGACACGCCGACACCCACACCGACGGCGACGGCCACGCCCACGGAAACACCCACGCCGACCGAAACGCCAACGCCGACGGAAACCCCCACCGCCACACCGCCGCCAACGTTCACGCCCACCGCAACGGCCACATCGCCGCCGGCGCCGACCGGCACGCCCACCCCCATCCCCACACCCACGCCGACGGCGACACCCACGCCTCTACCGACGGCCACGCCCACAGCCAACCACACGCCCACGGCCACCCCCTTCGTCGCCACCGACTTCGTCTGGCTGCCCCGCCTTGTCCACCGTTCATCGCCCTCCTTCGGTCATCGTGCCCCCACTCCATCTCATCCCCCGTTCCGAATTCGTGCGCGTCCATGACGCCGTGGCCGATCCGAAGGCGCGGCTAGCCCTCCTGGCCGATATGTGCCGCGCCAACGCCTTGACCGCGGTCAAAAAGGCCGGTTCCGGTCATCTCGGCTCCAGCTTCAGCGCCATGGACCTCGTCGTCTGGCTCTACTATCGGGAGATGAACACCATCGCCCTAGGCCATGACGACCCGAACCGCGACATTTACTTTTCCTCCAAGGGCCACGATGTGCCCGGCCTCTATGCCGTCCTCTTCGCCCTGGGCGTCCTGCCGGAGGAAAAACTGCTCAAATTGCGACGCCTGGGTGGGCTGGACGGCCACCCCGATGTGGGCGTGCGGGGCATCGAGGCCAACTCGGGTTCGTTGGGGATGGGCATCTCCAAAGGCCGGGGCATGGCCTGGGCCAAGCGACGTTGCGGCTACGGCGGCCGTGTCTTCGTCATGGTCGGCGACGGTGAACTGCAAGAGGGGCAGAACTACGAGGCGTTGCAGGCGGCCGTCCATCAGCGCATCGGCAACCTCATCGTCATCGTGGACCACAACAAGGTGCAATCGGACAAGCAGGTATGCGAAATCGTTGATTTAGGCGATATCGAGCGCAAGTTCGCCGATTTCGGCTGGTATGTGCGTCGTTGCCACGGGCACGATTTCGACCAGATTGAGGCCGTTTTGGCCGAATTTCGCCATGTAGACGACCGTCCCAAAGTCCTCATCGCCGACACGATCAAAGGCCGAGGCGTGTCGTTCATGGAACACCCGCGGGCCTTGCAGGATGCCGGCGGCTATTACCGCTGGCATGCCGGCGCGCCCGATGACGCCGCCTTCCTGGCCGCTCACGCCGAGCTGATCGGCCGCATCAACGAACGCCTGCACGGCCTGGGGCTGGCCGCGGTGCAGCTCAAGCCCATCCCGGCGGAGGAAGCGCCCGCTGCAGCCCCGCGCAATGCCCTGGGCGAACCGGTGAGCAAGGGCGCCGAGACCGGCAAGTCGCTGAAGGCCACGGCCGAGTACGTGGTCGAAGCCTACGGCAAGGCCCTTGTGCGACTGGCGGCCGAGCGGCCCGACCTGGTCGTACTTGACGCCGATCTGGCCGCGGATTGCCGGGTGCGGGAGTTCGAGCTGACCTATCCCGAGCGATTCATCCAGAACGGCATTGCCGAGCAGGACATGGTGAGCATGGCCGGCGGACTGGCCCGCATGGGCTTGTTGCCGGTGGTCAATTCCTTTGCCGCCTTTCTGGCCGCGCGGGCCAACGAGCAGATTTACAACAACGCCGGCGAAGGCACGAAAATCATCTACGCCCTCCACTACGCCGGCCTGATCCCGGCCGGGCCGGGCAAGTCCCATCAGAGTCTGCGGGACATCTCGCTGTTGGGTGCGTTGCCCAACATGGTCATCCTGCAGCCCTGCAACCCGGCGGAGACGGAGATGGTCCTGGCCTATAGCGTCCACGAGGCCCGTGAGAACTGCGCCATCCGTCTGGCCATCGGACCGTCGCCCCGGCGCATCGTTCTCCCGGACGGGTATCGGCTGCAACCGGGCCGAGGTGTGGCGTTGACCGAAGGGGATGACGCCCTCCTCTTCGCCTACGGCCCGGTCATGCTACACGAGGCGTTGACCGCGGCCGAGCGGCTGGCCGACGAGAACTTCGGCCTGAAGGTGGTGAACATGCCCTGGCTGAACCGCTTCGACGTGGACTGGCTGGCCGCCACGATAGCCGATTTCGACCGGATTTTCGTGCTCGAAGACCACGCACCGGTGGGCGGTCTGGCCGACCGGTTGCTGGCCACCCTCCACAACGCCGGTCTGTTGGACGGCCGCCGGCTGGTGACGCTGGCAGTGGAGGGCTATCCGGCCTGCGGTACCCCGGCCGAGGCCCTGGCCTATCACGGGTTGGACGGGGCCT
Source organism: Caldilineales bacterium (assembly GCA_026417535.1). Classification (GTDB taxonomy): domain Bacteria; phylum Chloroflexota; class Anaerolineae; order J102; family J102; genus SSF26. The sequence goes on along the minus strand of JAOADB010000288.1, from coordinate 1,411 downwards.
CGTTGGCGAAACGGATTCGAGGCGTTTCCACGTTTGAACGTTCCGATGTGGCGTGAAGCGCTAAGCACAGGGTTTGTACTCCTGGTCTACGCCCTGATGGGTTTGGGGCCGGCGGCGCTCCTCGTCGGCGAGCGGCCCGGCCGTATGGGGCAGGTCCTGGCCCTGGCGCCGACCCTGGGCTACGGCCTGGTGGCGTTGCTGGCCTTTCCGCTGGTGCGTTTCATCGGGCCGGCTACGGCGTGGGCCTGGCCCCTGGCCCTGGTGCTCGCCGTCGGCAGCCTGGTTCTGTTCATCCATCGCGACCGGGGCCGGGCCTGGTCCGAAGTGCGTCGGGAATGGCGCCGTTTTCTCGTCCGTGGCGTTTTCGTGGCGGTCCTGTGGCTGGCCCTGATGGCTCCTCTCCTCGTTCGGGGCATGCCCTACGCCGTCTTCCGCTCGAATCCCAGCGATGCCTACACCTATCTGGGCTGGGCCGAGAACCTGCACACGGTGGATTGGGAGACCCTCAAGGCCGGGGCCGAGCTGACCGCAGCGAATGAGGAGGGGCTGCGCCGTCTGGCGCTGGCCTCGCCTGCGGCGCTCTACAACGCCCGTCATCTCAACAAGCCCATGCCGTTGCCGGGGCCGGGCGCGCTGGCCTGGACCTCGGCCCTGACCGGGGTGCCGGTCTATCGGCTATACTACGCCAACAATGCCTTGGCCTTCCTCCTGGCCGGGTTGACCACCCTGGCCCTGACGACGCTGGTGCCAGGCGTGGGACGGCTCAAATACGCCGTGGCCGGGGTGGTGAGCCTGGGGGTGTGGTCGCGGTTCATCCTGGAGACCGACGCCGCCTTTCAGATCACTTCGTTGCCCCTGATGCTGGCTCTAGGCTATGCCTGGATACGGGTCGAACAGGAACCGCTGCGGCCGTTGTCGTGGCCGCGGGTCATGTTGGGTGGTCTGGCGGGGCTGTTGGTGTGGTTCTATGTGCCGTTGTTCCTGCCGCTGGCCGTGGCGGCCGTGTTCTACTACGGCCCGGCCCTCGTTCAACGGCTGTTGACATGGCGACACGTCCTCTCTCACGGTCTGACGGGCCTGATCGCCCTGGCCTTTCTGACCGTGACCGGGCAGGTGGATTTTGCCTTGCGCAATGCGTGGCGGTTGTTCGTCGCCGTGGAGAGGGAAAGCGAGTACGCCTCGAAAGTGCTGAAGGCGGTGGCCGCTCAGGGCTATGCCTTGCTGTGGGGCTGGCCGCGGGCCTCGCTGGCCGAGGCCATGCCGGCCGTGCTCAGGCCCGTGGTCGCCTTGGGGGCCGATGTCTGGGCCGTTTTGCTGACCCTGTTTCTGACCACGACGGTGGTGTTCGTCCTTCGGCGCAGCCGGGAACCGGCCGAGCGCTTGCTGGTGGCGCTGGCCTTGGCCGGCCCGG
>JAOADB010000287.1 GCA_026417535.1 Caldilineales bacterium | reverse complement strand
GACAGGCCTCCTTGAGGATGGTTCGCACCTCGGCCCGCACCCGCACCCGCAGACCGGCATCGAGATTGCTGAAGGGTTCATCCAGGAGGATGAGATCGGGTTCCGGCGCCAGCGCCCGCGCCAGGGCCACCCGTTGTTGCTGACCACCGCTCAGCTCATGGGGCATGCGCTTCTCCAGACCGGTCAGTCCGACGAGTTCCAGCACATCCCGAACCCGTCTCTCGGCATCGCCGGTGTAGTGACGCAGGCCGAAACGCACGTTATCGGCCACATTGAGATGGGGAAAAAGCGCGTACTCCTGAAACACCATGCCCACGCGGCGTTGTTCGGGTGGCACGAAGACGCCCGGCCCTGCCACCAAACGCCCACCGATGACGATCTCACCGGCGTCCGGTTCCTCGAAACCGGCGATGAGACGAAGGGTTGTCGTCTTGCCGCAGCCACTCGGCCCCAACAGCGCCAGGAGCTGGCCTTTGCGCAAGCGAAAACTCACCCCTCGGGCCGCGCCCACATCCTTGAAATGCTTGGAGACAGCGCGCAGTTCCAGGCTCCATTCCGGTCCGTCCGCGCGCGGCGTGGCCGAACCCATCGGTTTGGCCATCAAGTGGGTGAGCACGAGCGAGAGATTCACGCCGATTCTTCCTGGCTCAGGAGCAAAAAGAGACTCAAACCGGATACGACCAAAAGGATGAGGGCAGGGGCGGCTGCGCGGGCAAAGAACCCTTCCGCCGCGGCCGACCAGATACGGGTGGCCAGCGTATCGAAACCGGTGGGTGCCAGCAAGAGGGTCGCCGGGAGTTCCTTGGCCGTGGTCAAAAAGACGAGGGCCGCGCCGGCCAACATGCCCGGTCGCAACAAGGGAAGGGTCACCCGCCACCAGACACCAACCGGCTTCAGGCCCAGGCTGCGTGCGGCCTCCTCCAGCCGGGGGCTATTCTGCATCAGATTGCTGCGCAACACCCCCACCGCCTGCGGCAAAAACAGCACCACATAGGCGAAGACGAGCATCGGCAGCGTCTGATAGAGCGGCCTGGCGTAGTTGGCGCCGAAAAACACCAGGCTGAGGGCCACCACGATGCCGGGTAGCCCGTGGCCCACATACGCCACGCGTTCGGCCAACCCGGTCAACCGACCGGGATACCGCACGGCCAGATAGGCAATGGGCAAGGCCGCTAGGACCGCGGTCAGCGCGGCCAGCCCCGCGGCCAGGGCCGTGTTGAGGGCTGCCCGTTCCAGCGTGGCCAGATGCAGCGTATTGCCGGCCCGCACGCCTCGCACCAACCACACCAGCACGACGCTGACCGGCGCCACCAGCGCCAGGCCCACCACGGTGGCGCAGAAAGCCAGCGCGGGCCAGCGCCATCGCCCCAGACGGATGGGCTGCGGCCGCCGGCTCACACCCGTGCCCTGGCGGTAGTAGCGGGCCTGGGTTTGGGTGTGTTGCTCGGCGACCAAAATCAGAATCGTAAGGGCTACCAGGAACAACGACAACCAGGCAGCCAGGCTGCGGTCGAAACTGCTCTGGTAGGATAGGTAGATGGCGCGGGTAAAGCTCGTAAAACGCAGCAGCGAGACGGCGCCGAAGTCGCTGAGGACGTAGAGCGCCACCAGCAGGGCGCCCGCAGCAATGGCCGGCCGCAGGGAAGGCAGTGTGACTCGCCAGAAAACCCGCCGCCGGCTTTCGCCCAGACTGCGGGCCGCCTCCTCCAACGCCGGATCGAGCCGTTGCAACCCGGCGCGCACGGTGAGCAGCAGATACGGATACGTGAACAGGGTGAGGGCGTAGGCCGCGCCGACGAAACCGTAGATTTCAGGCAGACGTTGGACGCCGAACGGCGCCAGCCACTCCTGCAACATGCCGCGGGGCCCGAAGAAAGCGATGAGGGCGAAGGCGCCTACGTAACTCGGGATCGTCAGCGGCAGCGCCGTGAGCACACTCCATAGCCGTCGCGCCGGCAGGTCGGTACGCACGGTCAACCAGGCCAGCGGAATGGCCACCACGGCCGCGGCCAGGGTCACCACGGCCGTAAGCAATACGCTGTTCCACAGCACCCGCATCGTGCGCGGTTGCAGCACCGTTGCCAGGCCGCCGAAGCCGCTTTCGGCCGCTCGCACCAGCAAATAGACCACCGGCAGCAGCATCAGCCCGGCAACGACGGCCGCTGCCCAGGTGAGGACCAGCGGTGGGCGCCGGGGGCTGCTGGCCCGGGCCCACCGCTCGAGCGAAGAGGTCTGACGCCAAGTGCGCGAAGTCACGGAGCGAGGTACAAAATGGAGAGCGCACCCTTCAGTCCAGCGCTCCCACGTCCTGCAACAGCGCTAGCGTGCCCTGGAGGTCCCTGAGATTGTTCAGGTCAATGTCGGGTGTGGCGAGTTCGGCCAGGGGTTTCAGCTCAGGCGCCGGATCCAGGCCGGGCACGAGGGGATATTCCTTGGTTTGCTCGACGAAGTAGCGCTGGCTGGCCGGTGAGAGCAGAAAACGAACGAAGGTGAGCGCGGCTTCGGGATGGCGGGCGGTATCGAGGATGCCGACGCCGGCCACGTTGACCAGCGCGCCGGCATCGCCGCTGGCGAGGAAGTGGTTGCGGGCCGGCAGTTGGCCCCCACGTTCGGCCTGGGCGCGCAAGACGTAGTAGTGGTTGACAAACCCGGCCGCGATTTCGCCCTTGATGACCGCTTCGACGATGGCCGTGTTGTTCGCGTACACCTTGATGTCGTTGGCGATCGTGGCTTGGACCCATTCGCGCGCCTGTTCCTCCCCCTCCAACAGGCGCAGCGCCGTCACAAAGGACTGGAAACTGCCGTTGGTGGGCGCCCAGCCCAGTTTGCCCTTCCAACGCGGGTCGGTAAAGCCCCAAATCGTCTCGGGCAGATCGGACTCGGCGACCAGCTCAGTGTTATAGACGACGGTACGGGCGCGACCGCTGATGCCAATCCAGTCGCCCTGATTGCTGCGGAAGGCCGAGGGTACCTGTTCCAGCAGCTCGGCGGGCAGAGGCCGCAGGCGTCCGGCTGCCGCCAGCGCGCCCAGGGCGCCGGCATCCTGCGCAAAGAACACATCGGCCGGACTGTTACGGCCTTCTTCGAGGATGGTGGCCGCCATCTCGGCGGTCTCACCGTAGCGGACGGATAACCGTAGGCCGCTTTCGGTCTCGAACGTGGTGAGCAGAGGGCCGATCAGGCTCTCGCTGCGGCCGGAGTAGATGACCAATTGGCCTTCGGCGGCTGCCGTTGGTTCCGGCTCTGGCTCGGCAACGGGTTCGGGGTCGGCAACGGCAGCAATGGTCGGCGTGACTTGGGGGGCCGGGGTGGCCGGTGGTTGACAGGCGACGATCAGAAAGGCGATGGCGGCAAGCAGGGTCAGACTGCTAAACATGCGATGGGGGGTCATGGGGGATGATCTCCTTGGATGGAGGGACCGTCTGACCACGGGCCGCGCAGTCGGCGCAGATGCCCTCGAAACAGATGCAGGCATGACGCACACGCACACCGTGTCGGGCCTGCAGTTCGGCCCGGACGCGGGCGATCAAGGGCGTTTCAAACTCGACCACGCGGCCGCAACTCAGACAGGTAAAGTGGTAGTGTTCGGCAGAAGTCGAAGGCTCGAAGTACTCGCGTCCGTGTTCGCGGGCAAAATAGCGCTGTTCGACCAGCCCGGCCTCCTTGAGCACGGCCAGGTTGCGATACACCGTGGATAGGTTGATGTCGGGCATCTCACGGCGGGCGCGCTCGTACAGGCCCTCGGCATCGAGGTGCTCTTTGCTCTCATCGAGCAGCCGCAACAGCAGCACGCGCTGGGCCGTGACGCGCTGCCCGGCTGCCCGCAGGCGTTCTTCCGGTGACGGCAGGCTGGCAGTCATAGCAGGAACGGGCTGGTGAAGCGAACGCGATGGTGAAAATGTGGCAGCGTGGCGAGGGTTATGCTATACTGGTTGTGAACACATTGTGTTCCTCCTGGTTTTCGGGAGAGCCGGGGGCAGGCCTGCGTCGCGGTGGGAATGCCCCCGGCAAATTTGGTGTCTCGATGAAGGGGTAGCTTTTTGCAAATCATTTGCAAAAAGCTGCTGGGAGTATAGCACGGCGACAAAAGGGTTGTCAAACTGATAGGAGAGGGTTTTCACAACCCTTGACCTCCCGGCG
>JAOADB010000286.1 GCA_026417535.1 Caldilineales bacterium | reverse complement strand
AGATGTGTATAAGAGACAGGTCATCCATATCGCCGTCTTCGACGACGCCACCTGGGAGGCCGTGGTCCGGCGGCTGGCCAGCCAGGCCCTCTACAGCGCCCGCCTTCTGGCCGGCGACATGCCGCCCGAAGTGGTCGAGGTCTTCAGCGATGTCGGTGTCACCCTCTTCCCGGTGGCTGCCGACCCGGAGACGGAACCGCTGCAGGCGAGCTGCACCTGCCCCGATTGGGAAGTCCCCTGCAAGCACACGGCCGCGGTCTATTACTTCATCGCCGAACGCTTCGACGAAGACCCCTTCCTCCTCTTCCTGGTGCGCGGACGGAGCAAGGAACAACTCCTCGACATGCTGCGTCACTACCGACAGGTCGAGGCGGCCGCTCCGACGGCGCCGCTGGTGGCGGAGTTCAAGGTCAGCCCTTTGGCCGAGGTGTTGAACAGCTACTGGGATATCGGACCCAGCGCGGACGACGTGGCCATACGTATTGGACCCCCTCCCACCCCCTTGCCCCAGCTCAAACGGCTGGGACCTCCACCTTTTGACCATCTCGATCTCCTGGAGCTCCTTGCCCCCATCTACGAAACCGTCACCAAACATGCCATGGCATGGGCCTTTCAGGATCCGGGGAAAGCCACATGAGCGAACTTGCTGCCAAAGCCATTCAGGAACAACTGTTCCGCCATTTCACCCGTTTTGAGGCGCCGGCCCTGCGCGTGCTGCTGGAAATCGTTGGGCATCCCAATCCGTCATCGCTGCGCCGCGATGAGGCCATTTTCTATCTCATCGAGCAGATGAGCACGAAATCGGCCCTGCGCAAGCTGTGGGAGCGGCTCTCACCCATCACCCAGCAGACTCTGAGTCTCACCGTGCACGTGACCAACGGCGTCTATCAGCCCGATATCGTGCGGCTGCGCTACGGCCAAGCCCCACCCCCGCCTCAGCGGCTGTGGAGCGGCTATCGGCCCACCGAACTCGACCTCTTCATGGACGATAGCCTGACCATCCTCAGCGAGCTCTATCCGTTGCTGCGGGTGGTGGCACCCAAGCCGGAACCGTGGCGGATGCCCACACAGCCGGAACCGCCCCCGCGCTACGAGGCGTTGGGCTTCGAGCGCAGTCCCGGCGCCGAGGTGGGTTTGCAGGACCTGTTGACCGTGCTGGCCCTGATCGGCCAGGGGCGGTTGCAGATCAACGACCGCATGATGCCCACCTTCGACAGCATCCAGCTCATCCTGGAAAATCTGACCGTGGGCGATTTCTTCCTGCCCAAGGGCCAGATCCCGAGCGCGGGCAGCGATCTGGCCGAGACCATCCGGCCCATCGGACTGGTGCGCTTTGTCATCGGGAGCGGCATGGCCACGCCCGGCCCACGCGCCGGCTACAACCAGGTGTTGGAACTCAAACCGCTTGGTTGGGAATGGCTGGCCCGGCCCAGCGCCGACCTGCTGTTGGATGCGCTGGAAACGTGGAGCAAGTGCAACGATTTCGACGAGCTCGACCGGCTGCCGCACCTGCGCGGGGCTGCCGCCATCGCCCTACAGGCCACCCCGGCGCGCAAGGGCGACGGACCTCGCCCGGAACCGGGCAAGCGTCGCGACCGTATTCTGGAAGCCCTCTCGTGGGTGCCCCAAGGGGCCTGGCTGAGCATTGACGACTTCTTCAAGGCGATCAAGCTCTGGCAGCTCGATTTCAGCCTCGACCGCGAGAACGAGCTGACGGCCATTGACGACAGCAGCGGCCGCAAACTCGAGATCGCCGAACTGCGCGACCCCTGGCGGGCCACCCGCGGGGCCTACACCCTGGTCATCCTTTGGGAAACCCTGGCCAGTCTGGGCGCCATTGACATCGCCTACACCGAGCCGCACCACGCGCCGCCCTTCCTGGAGACGCCCACCGAGAGCTGGCAACGGCCCATCCACCCCTACAGCCGCTACGACGGTCTGCGCTACTTCCGCGTGAACGACCTGGGCGCCTATCTGTTCGGTCATACCAAGCGCTATGTCATCCCGGCCAGCTGCACCGAGGCGTTCTTCTACATTGACGAAGACCGGCGCCTGCACCCCACCCGCGAGCAGCTCCTGCCGTATCAGCGACAGATCCTGCCCATCTTGGGGACTTGGGACGCCGAAAACGCCCTCTATCGTCTCGAAAAAGCCGCCTGGCTGGCTGCCCAGCAAGAACAGGGCACCCTCAAGGAACGCCGCGAGCTGCTCCAGGCCCGGCACGATGGGCCCCTCGCCCCGGCCGTGGAGGACTGGCTGGAACAGACCGAGGCCGACAGCACGGCCCTGCGCCGCGGGCGCACCATGCTGACCATCCAGGTGCGCAGCCCGGAGGTGCGCGACGCCATCCTCTCCGACCCCGAACTGCGGCGCTACAGTCGGCTGCTCGATGACCGCACGCTCATCATCCCCAGCTCGCGCGAACACGCGTTTCTGCGCCGGGTGATGGAGCTGGGCTACGGCATGGTCGGCGCCAGCGCCGGTAACGGCCGCTGAGCCTACAGCCCGGCCACGACAGGCCCCAGGCTCACCAGCCAGGGGCCTGTGAACAACCCCCACAACAGGGTACCGACCGTGGCCAAGGTCAGGGCCAGGGCCAGCGAGTCGGCCAGGACCGGTGGAGCCGGGGCAGCCGTCGGTTCCGGCTCTTTCATGAACATGGCTACGGTCACGCGCAGGTAGTAGTAGGCGCTGACGACGCTGTTGAGCACACCGGCCACGGCCAGCCAGGTCCAACCGGCGGCTACGGCCGCGCTGAACAGGTAGAATTTGCCGAAAAAGCCGGCCAAGGGCGGGATGCCGGTCAGCGAGAGCATGAACACGGCCATGACCGTGGCCAGCAAGGGCTTACGGGCAAACAGGCCCTCGGTCGCGGCGATGTCGGCGTCGCGCGGGGCCACCGGTTCGCGGCTTTCAAGGACGGCCACCACACCGAACGCGCCCATGTTCATGAAGGCATAGACCGCCAGGTAGTAGAGCAGAGCCTGGAGGCCGTCGGCCGTGCCTGTGACCGGGCCGATGAGCATGTAGCCGGCATGGGCGATGGAGCTGTAGGCCAGCATGCGCTTGAGGCTGCGCTGCCGCAAGGCCGCCAGGTTGCCCAGGGTCATCGTCAGCAACGCCAACACGGCCAGCGCCGGCGCCCACACTGCGGCCAAGACGGCGGGCAGGGCCTGCAAGACCCGGAAAAAGGCCACGAACGCGGCCGCCTTGGTCGCCACGGCCATGAAGGCGGTGACCGATGTGGGCGCGCCCTGGTAGGCATCGGGCGCCCACATGTGGAAGGGCACCACCGCCAACTTGAAACCGAAACCGACCAGCAGCAACCCCAACCCGGTCAGAGCGAAGAAGCCGCCCCGCCCGCGCGTCGCCAGATCGGCGTAGAAGGTGCTGCCGGTCTCGGCGTAGAGCAGAGCCGCACCATAGAGCACAAAACCCGACGCGAACGCGCCCAGCAGGAAGTACTTCAGCGCCGCTTCGGCCGCGCTGACGTGATGCCGGTCGAAACCAGTGAGGACATAGAGGGCAATCGAGAGAATCTCGAGGGCGACGAAGAGGGTGATCAGCTCGACCGCTTTGCCCAGGAACATCATCCCCACCACGGCCAGCAGGAGCAGGGCGTAGTACTCGGCGCTCAGGGCCGAGAAGCGCGGGATGTACTCCCAGGCCAGCAACACGGCCAACACGGCCGCGCCGAGGACGATCAGGTTGAGCACCCGCGCCAGGTTGTCATCGCGGGCCATGCTCTGGAACTCGGCCGGGGGACTGCCCAGCGCGGCCAGGGTTAGGCCGGCAGCCACGAGCAGGCCGAGCAAGGCGATGAGGGCCGGGGCATGGCCGGTCTGCCCTGTCCGACGCCGCGGCCGGGACACCATCTCGACCACGAGCAGGATGAGGGCCGTTGCGCTGACGACGATTTCGGGCAAAATGACGGCAAAATCGAGGGTCATGGGGAGGTGGTTGGTGACTGGTGATTGGGGACTGGGGACTGGGGATTGGGGACTGGGTTGTCGTCGTTCGTCGTCCGTCCTTCGTCACGGGTTCAGGCCGGTGGCCAGGACGGAGTTGAGTTTGGGGGAGCTGTAGCTTCGGATGCCATCCGGAGAAACGCAACGAAAAAGG